>NZ_CP016359.1:3051912-3370564 GCF_001951155.1 Christiangramia flava JLT2011 | reverse complement strand
TTGGTTATCGACCACGTAGGCATAAAAGAGTTCGTCTCCCTGTACCTTCAGCATATCTTCCCATAGTGCTACTTCGTACATATCGCCCCAAGGCCTTCCCATATCCAAGAACATTTCCTTAATGGTGTTGTTAGAAACCAGACCTTGGTCATATTGAATCAATTTAATACGGCTGGACGTTTTGAAAGCATTTAGCACTTCTTGCTTTGTCGCCTGCTTTTTCAATTTCACATTCCAGTAGTGCATATGGCTCAATGTTTCGGGTACTTTTACCGCTGCGGTGATGACATCCAGTTCTGGGTCAACACTTTTAGCATCCGGACCTTGATGGCTTGGGATATCTTTTTCGGGAACCATCGTATTCATAATACCACCCAAATGACTTTCCCAAGGGTCTGTAGCTCTTCTTAAAAGTGTACCTCTGGCATAATCCAATAAATCGGCTCTTTTTAAAGCGGTCAAGGTTCTTAAAATAGACGTAGTATTACAGGAAACTACTCTTGTCGCATTCAAGTTTAGAGCTGATTTGTAATTATTTTCTGCACTAAAGGAATGCCCTGTGGTTTCGTGTTTTTCGCCACCGTGTAGAATAAATTTTATATTCTGTTCTTTATAAATCGCTACATTTTGAGCAGCAATCTTTTTAGGCGTACAGTCCACTACAAGGTCTGATTTCTTTAAAAGTTCCTGCATATTGCCTTTAACAGAAATCCCTTCAGATTTCATATTATCAGCTGCATCTTGAGTTGCTGCGTATATGTTGTAATTCTTTCTTACGGCATTTTGAATTCGCCAGTCGCTAATGATATCACATACTCCCGAAAGCTTCATATCGTTTTGTAAGTTGATGGCATCTGCCACCCTTTTTCCAATGACTCCGTAACCTATAACTGCTACATTTTTCATATAAATTGTTTTTAATTAATTATGTTTTATTGTTTTTGTCACTTGTATTCTTCATTCCCATTGGCATATTACCTTCATCGTCTGTATGTGAAATCATAAAAAGGCGTTCCGCCACAAGTATTAGAACAATCCCAATCGCTGCTACGATAAGCACCAAAGGATCGTTCAGATATTTTATATAAAGAAAAGCTGCCAATACCGCAATGTCCAATACGATGGCTATTAATGGGATGATAGGCTGAAAAACCACTTTGTTTTTAAGGTGACGGAACAGCCCCCAATGGATAGCGATATCCATAATAAGGTAAAAAATAGCCCCAATGGATGCTATCCTTGTCAAATCGAAAAGCACGGTCAGTAAAATGGCGAGGGAAGACGTGAATATTAGTGCTGGATTTTTTAAGCTACCAAGTTTGGTTAAAGAAGGCACCTGTTTCATATTGCTGAGCATTGCCAACAAGCGTGAAGAGGAAAAGATACTGGCAATGACCCCAGAAACCGTGGCAATAATGGCAATGCCAATGGTAATCCAGGAACCCCATTCCCCAAAAACAGGTTTTGCGGCGGCTGCAAGGGCATAATCTTTAGCTTCGATTATTTCAGGAATGCTTAAACCTCCCGCAACAGCTAATGCCAGGGCTACATATATCAGTGTGCAGATAAGTATGGAAAACACGATAGACCTACCAAGATTTTTATGCGGGTTTTTAATATCGGCCCCTTGGTTCGTGATAGTGGTAAAGCCTTTATAAGCAAGGATAGATAACGCCAAAGCGGCCACAAATCCGAAGCCTTGTGGTAATGTCTCAGTATTTTTGGGAATATAGTTTCCCGTAATATCGGCAAAACCTGAAATTGCAAGGCCGGCAATAGCTAAAATTGCTATTCCCACTACCTTTATAATAGCGGTAAATGTCGCGGTGGCACCAATAACCTTATTGCCCAGGATGTTCACTATATAAGCAACAACAATTAGCCCAACACCCAGGGTAGAGGCATAACCTGCATAGGACTCGGGAAATAGTCTCAACGTATATGCTCCAAAAGTGCCCGCCACCAGACTTTCGGAAACTACCATTGATACGTACATCAGCAAAGAATAAAACCCTGTTGTTGTTCCAGGTCCATAGGATTTGTTAAGGAATTTAACCACACCTCCAGACGATGGAAAAGCATTTGAAAACTTGACATAGGAATATGAGCTAAAACCCACCACAACAGCACCTGCAATAAATGCAATGGGAAATAGATCACCCACCAACTCTGCTATTTGCCCCATAAGGACAAATATGCCAGCACCAATCATTACGCCTGTACCAAGAGATATGGAACCTAATAAGGAAAGCTTATTATTTTTATCTGTGGTGTTTTTCATTTCAAAATTATTTTTCCCTGTTTTTAATCGAAGATTTCGGTTTAAAGTTTCTAATAATCAGGCGGTTGCTCTTTTCATAAGTGAAATAACTTACCGCCCAATTAAAACCAACCATCAATCTATTTCTAAATCCACTTATGGACATCAAGTGAACAACGGACCACAGCAACCAGGCGAAATAGCCTGCAAATTTAAATTTGCCCAAATCGGCAACTGCCTTGCGTTTACCTACGGTTGCTAAGGAACCTTTATCTTTATATTTGAAAGGTTTTATGGATTTGTTATTTATGATATTTAATATCGAATCGCCCAGGTATTTACCTTGTTGAATAGCGGTCTGTGCTACTTGTGGATGTCCTTTTGGGGTTTCTTTGGAAATGAGTGCTGCGATATCACCTATGGCAAAAATATTTTCGTAGCCTTCTACTTTTAAATTGGCATTGGTTTTAATACGGTTGCCTCTGACTACGTGTTTTCCATCAATACCATTTGGGAATTGTCCTTTTACGCCAGCCGTCCAGATAAGGTTTTTAGCCAATATGGTCTTATCACTTTTGGTAGTGACTTCCTTTCCATCATAATTGCTTACAGCTTCATTTAATAATACCTTTACATTTAAATCCTCTAAATATTTGAGGGTTTTCGAAGATGCTTTATCAGACATTGTACTTAACAACTCATCAATGGCTTCTATTAGATAAATATTCATAATGGAAGAAGGGTACTCTGGGTAATCTTTGGGAAGGATGTATTTGCAAAACTCTGCCAAAGCTCCTGCCATTTCTACGCCTGCTGGACCACCACCTACTATTACAAAATTTGTCAACGCGTCGCGTTCTTCATCATCACAAGTAATAGCTGCCTGTTCCAAATTTTGCAACATCATATGACGGATGTTGAGGGAATCGCGAATATCCTTCATCCCCAAACTATTTTCGGCCACAGAATCCATCCCAAAGAAATTGGTGGTCGTGCCAGTAGCCAACACTAAATAGTCATAAGAAATACTTCCCTTATTGGTCAATATAGTATTTGAATCAGGTTGAATTTCCTCAACTTCAGCCAAACGAAAGAAAACATTTTTATAGCCATTGATTTGTTTTCTGAATGGAAATACAATACTGTCAGGCTCCAGGGCACTCGTTGCCACTTGATACAATAAAGGCTGAAACTGATGGAAGTTATTTTTATCGAGTAAAACCACTTGAACTTCTTTGTGTTTCAGTTTCTCAACCAATGCCAAACCTGCAAACCCACCACCAACGATAACCACACGAGGTAATTTAGTATCGGGGAGACATATCTCATCTGTTATCTTACAAGTGGATTCTAATTTAATGCTATGTGTTTGCTTTTCTTTCATTTTTTATTTCTATCTCTTGCAATCAGTACTGAACATTTGGCATTTGTGGTCAAATATTGGGATACAGAGCCCAATACTAAGCGAGAAAAAGCACCGAGACCCTGAGAGCCTACTACAATTAAATCTGCACCCCAATCTTCTGCTTTTTCATTAATAATACTTTTGGGTAGTCCGCTAACAACGCTTGTGGTTATGGTAAGTGCTTTGTTTTCGGCCTTGATTTTATCGGAAGCCTCTGAAACGATTTTGTTTCCCAATTTTTGAGCGTTACTTTTAATTTCTTCTATGTAATTTCCTATCTTGCCGCCCATAGTATGCAATCCCAGACTGGTTGTTTTAGGAACTTCATAAACATTTATAATATGAATTTCACTATTTGAGGATAAAGTCATTTTCTTAAGCTCGTTAATGGCTACTTTACTAAAATCTGAACCATCTATGGCCAATACAATTTTCATAATTTGAAGGTGTTATTAATTGAGATGTCCTATGCCTTATTCTTGTTTATAAATGTTTGGGCATCTTCTTTCGATATGAAGTAAAAAACACTTCCGCTGTTTTTATCCTGAACAATAATTGCCGAAGCTTTATCTACTTTTGAATCATTAAGAGGGTTTACGCCAAAACGGACATCACCCAGATTTTTCTGTAATTTTTCAACACAATTTTCACAACAACCGTAATAAGTAGTTCCGTTGGCTTCAATAGGTATTTGCGTTACGCCCATAAACCTGTCGTTTACCATACACACTTTGTCGTTTGGGACAATTTCATAGTTTTGGGCAGCAGAATTGTTTTCTTTTATCTTTTTAGAGACTTCGGTATTTAACTGTAGTGTACTTTCAGTAACTTCTTTGTTCTTGTCGGCACAAGATAGAAGCAACATTGAGAGCAATAAAAGCATTACAAGACCTATGGACAATCGATAAATCTTTTCCACTGGGTTTTTACGGACTATGACTTGCATCTTACTGTTTTTTTTATTTAAAGGGATTTGTTTCATTTTATATAGTTTTAAATTAATTACGTGCTTTATTTAAGTGTATAAGTTTTCGCCAATAGATGTGTTCGTACAATCCAGACCAGTACATTCCAAAGGTGAAGGCGAACAATAATTCTTCAAAGGGGATTCCCAGAACCAGAATATGGGTTAGGCTGTCAAGGTTCCAGTACAGCTCAACATATTGCGGATAAAATGGAAGGATACTTCCAAAGTATATGAAGTATAATACCGTAAACAAGATGCCCCCAACCCATATCTTTCTTTTTAAATCTGGGCGACAGTATAATGTTGCTAAACCACCTAGGAACATCGCTATAGTACCACAATAAATATGGTTTAATGATGTAAATAGTGCTAATATTAAAAACACGATTGCTGGTACAAATAAGATGTATATATGCAAGCGATGTCTTCTGTGATTTCGCTCTGTATGTGTTATTTCTTGAAAGGTTTGTTTAAAAATAAGATTATAAAGTACCACACCTATACCACCGATTGCAAAAGAAAAAATGAGACTTTCGATATCAAACCTTGTTTTTTCAGCCAAATCAAAAAGCGAAGGTGGCATCCAATATTCTGGCATAAACAATGGTTCTGTTAAGCCAAAAGGCAATGTAATCAGGCTCATCTTGAGCATTTCTTTTCTAGAATCTTTCTTGAAGAGATATATTACTGCCCAAAGCGCCAGGATAATTAATGACCATATAAACCAGACGTATTGCATAAAATGTTACAAGCTTTTATTTTTTTATTTTAAGTTGTGCGTTGTAAAATGCCGCAATACAGGCACCAACCAGCCAACCCAGTATGAAGGTCTGTATGATTCCTAAACCAGCTTCCCACAGTGGAACATCCATTCTGATTATACTTGTAGTGTCCAATCCGTGCAAAAGGCTGTTGAAAAAGTCGATTGTGGCTTCCCTACCTGCAGTTGACATCACTATCATACAGCCCAAATAGATTAATGCTCCGGTTAGACCAAAAGCAAACCCGAGTTTTTTTACGTTTAATCGGTACATAATTTTATAGTTTTGAATTAATTATCTGATTTTAGAATCTTTTTTGATTCTTCATATTCCTCCTTTGTAATGAAGCCTTCAGCAAATCTTTTCTTAAGAATGTCTAAAGGATCTTCTTTTTTTGTTTTTTGATATGGTATATCTGTTGGAATGAAAAATATCCAAGCCAATAAAATAATCCATATAATCCACCATATTAGGTGCATACCCCCAAAGTGTCCGTCGTATAAATGCATAATTTTTAGTTTTAAATTGTTATTGATTTATTTTTGAAATTGTATATCCGTTGAGTTCATCAAGTTGCTTTTGTATGTCTTCAACCGAGAGCGTTTCGTTCATAGTGATAATTGTAGCACCTTTTGGTGCCAAAAAAATCTCTGCTTTTTCGATATTAGGATGATTCTCCAAGGTTTTCTTGACCCTTGCAACGCATCCGCCACAACTGATTCCGCTTATTTGAAATTTTTGTTTCATAACATTTGCTATTAATGATGTTGATGTCCTTTTCTTTTCTCTGTTGAACCATCATCAGACTGCTTTTCATTATGTTCGTGATTATTATGGTTTCCATTGTTGTGTCTGTGTCCTCCGTGGCCGTGAGACCCGTGAGGCATAAACAGGTGAATGGCGAACATAAATAATATGAAGTTGAAAAGGGATGAGCCTCCACCTATACCAAAAGAAGGTGTTAGAAAAATGAACAGAAGCGGTAAGCCACAGCCTAGAATCATCCATATCCAGTGATTGTTTTTCATAATCTTTAGTTTTATTACTTTTTTATTTTTTCTTTAAGTGAATACATCTTACTACTTGATTTTTCTTAAGTTCCATTTATTTTCATCGCTTTTTACTGCTATCAGATTATCAGAAATAAATTTAGATGTGATAACAGGTGGTTCTTTGCTTTTAGAGTATTTTGGGGAAATATGTAAAGCCAATTGGGTAAGGTGGTCTAGAGAATTTCCGTTCTCATCGATGACCACCTCAAAATAATGGTAGTTAACAACATCTTTTTTAAAAATATCATTAAAGCCTATGGTCTCTTTATGTACTATTAATGCCAAGGTCTTGTTACCTTGAAAGTTTAAGACATTTAGAAACTGTGGTTCGATACTTATGTTTCCTTTTTTGTCAATAAACCCATAAAGGAGTATATCATCTTTTTTCTGCGCTATAATACATTTTCCATTACTGAACAGAGGATAGTAGCCTTTGTCGGTTTTGGTCTTTACCAAGTCTTGTCTAAAATCAATGATTATAGAGCCGTTTTGGTCAATAAATGCCCAGTTATTTCCTTTTTTTACTGCTGAAAGACCATCGTGAAAAGGGGATACAAAGTCAATGTTTTCTATGGTTTGTCCAATTCCCAGTATTGGGATAATTAATAATGTGAGGAAGATTGTTTTCATTTTTTATACATTTTAGTTTGATGAAAATAGCGAATGACATAAGCCTTTATCTGCACAACTTTCGTTCATATCTACATAATTTCATCGTAATAATTTCGCTTCCAATTTTCTGTGTTTTTGTAATCTGTCATACTCAATCCAACCACATCCTTAAATTGTCTGGATAAGTGATTTACACTGCTGTAATCCAATAAGTACCCTATATCAGAGAAGGAATGCTGTTTTAGCTGTATGAGTTCCTTGACTTTTTCAATTTTTAATTTTATAAAGTACTTTTCAATGGTGGTCTTTTCCTTATATGAGAACAGTTTGCTCAATGCCTTGTAATCTCGGTGAAGGGTTGATGATAAATGTTCTGAGGTCTTAACTTTTAGCGTTAGCGGTAGCTCATCAAGTTGTTCGATTAGAAAAATTTTTATTCTTTCAACAAGCATATCTTCTTCACTTTTTACTATCTCAAAACCATTTGCGTGCAGCACTTGGGTAACCTCTTGGTTAATTTGTGCCTTGCTTAGGTCTGGTGCTTCTACTAAAAGCTTTCCTAGCTCTAGGCAAAGGACCGTTATTCCTAGTTCTTGTAGTTCTTGCTTAATTACTTTTAAGCAACGACTACACACCATATTTTTAACCCAAAATTCTTTTGGTTGTGTCATATCTAATAGGGTATTGTTATTGGGCTTTTGCTCAATAGCCAATCCTGTAATTGTATGTTTACAGGGTAATTTGCAAATAAAACTGTAGGGAATAGGGTACAACAGTTTACAGCCAAAGACTAAGCGCTGGCTATAACCAATTGTGCAGTAAAAGGGCTTTTACTGCTATGTAGAAAATCAAATTAAGTAAATCTCGTATAGAGTATGGATGTCCTTAGACAACAAGGGCGGCCTGTAGGCCTCGAAAGGAACTATATTTTTATCTAGCCCTTCAAAAAGGTTAATGTAGGAGTAAATAAATGTTTTTAAGAATACTAATTGGTCAGCTTCTAAAACCGTAGTTGATTTTTTGAAGCTGTCATTAGCTTCTTTAAGTATAGTCTGATTGTCGCAACAATCCTTTTCTTGTAATGATGTACATTTTTTAAAAGGATTATTTTCCTTTTGAACCTTGTCCTTGCAAGCTTCAGCTCTGCTGAAGAATGCCATATCCACTAACTTATTACAGCAAAAATGCATATTTACTGTAAAGGAAGAGGTTGATAGCAAAATAAATGCTGCCAAAAAGAAAGACAATATTTTTGTAAAAAATGTTTTCACTAGGTAAAGTTAAGAAATTTTGTTTAACATTTAAGTAAAATAAGTTTTGCTTTCAATACGCTCATTATTAATATTTTATGAATGTTAAACAAATTTCCATTCATACAAATATAAATCTAAAGATTAAACAGAATAATGACTTTTGTCATATTTCAGTAAAATACAGATTGATATGTTTGTAGAATTAAATACTTAGTTATGAAGAAGATACTGATTGCGATACTGGCAATTACAATTGTACAGTCAATATTTTCTCAAGAGAGAATATCTGAACTTTCTTTTGAATATGAAGCGTCTTCTAGAGGGTTCTATCAAAGAATTAAAGTTGAAAAAGGTATACTTTTTTTTCAGGAGAACAGAAATAAAAGTAAAGATGTTACTGTTG
This sequence comes from Christiangramia flava JLT2011, assembly GCF_001951155.1. Classification (NCBI taxonomy): domain Bacteria; kingdom Pseudomonadati; phylum Bacteroidota; class Flavobacteriia; order Flavobacteriales; family Flavobacteriaceae; genus Christiangramia; species Christiangramia flava. Next base: position 3,361,851 of record NZ_CP016359.1, on the reverse strand, counting down.
AAATAGATGAAAAGCAATGGGAAAAATTAGTTGGATTGGTTAAAAAAGTAGAGCTTGAAAGTCTTTCCTTATTTAAGGCTCCATCTAAGAGAAGGGAAATTGATGGTGCTGCCATTGCAAAATTGAAAGTGATTAAAAACGAGAATGAATTCACGTCTACTAACTTTGACCACGGCAACCCGCCATTGGAGATTAAAAACCTTGTAAATTATATTATTTCATTAAGTCAATCAGGTAAAAAGGATTGATATTTTACTCAAAAAAATAATCTCAATTTATGTTAAACAAAATTAAAATGTTGAAATTTTTGTAGCTTTGCAGAACCAATGAAGAAGGTTTTTTATAAAATAGTATCCTTTTGTATGGCACTTTTAGTGTTCCTATCTACATTGTCTTTCACAATTGAAAGTCATTATTGTGGGGATGTTTTAGTGGATACTTCAATGTTCGATGCTGTAGATACCTGTGGTATGGAAACCCAACAAAAAACTGATTCTTCGGAATGCAGTTTGGCTAAAAAAGACTGTTGCAGTAACGAGCAATTAGTTGTAGATGGTCAAGATAACTTAAAACTTTCTTTTGATAAATTAAATAAAGAGCAACAGAAATTAGTTGCTACATTTATTTACACTTATATAAATCTGTTTGCAGAACAACAAACAGAAAAAACTACTTTCACGGATTATTCTCCGCCTCCCTTGGTCAGGGATGTTCAAGTTTTAGACCAAACTTTCCTTATTTGATTTTTAAGTAATTAGTACTGTAGTCCAACATTAAATTGTATGGACTAAACTGCTTGGTTTTTGTTTTAGACAACAAAATTATAATTACTTAAAAACTCATTTATATGCTAAATAAAAGCATCAAATTTTTAATAGAAAATAAACTAGTAGCGGTTCTGTTACTAGCCTTATTCGTGGCTTGGGGTATTGTAAATGCACCTTTTGAATGGAATACTGGTTCCTTACCACGTAATCCTGTAGCGGTGGATGCCATTCCCGATATTGGCGAAAACCAACAAATTGTATTTACGAAATGGGATGGACGTTCGCCACAAGATATTGAAGACCAAATAACCTATCCGCTTACCACTTCACTTCTTGGTATTCCTGGGGTAAAGACCATACGGAGTTCTTCGATGTTCGGTTTTTCCAGTATTTATATCATTTTTGAAGAAGACATAGAATTTTATTGGAGTCGAAGCCGTATTCTCGAAAAATTAAATTCGTTGCCCGCTGGATTATTACCCGACGGAGTGAATCCCGCACTGGGTCCGGATGCTACAGGTCTAGGGCAAATTTATTGGTACACATTAGAGGGTCGTGATGAAAATGGAAATGTAACAGGCGGTTGGGACTTACAAGAATTAAGAAGTATCCAGGACTTTTATGTGAAATATGCACTGTCCTCAGCAAGCGGTGTTTCAGAAGTAGCCTCTATTGGTGGTTACGTTTTAGAATACCAAGTGGATGTCAACCCAGAGTTGATGAAGCAGTATAAAATTGACTTAAATCAAGTCGTTAAAGCTGTTAAGCAAAGTAACCAAGACGTAGGTGCGCAAACATTAGAAATAAACCAAGCTGAATATCTAATCCGGGGTTTAGGATATGTTAAGTCTATTTCAGACCTAGAGAATGCAGTAGTTACTTCAGAAGATTTTACCTCTATACGCTTAAAGGATATTGCCAATGTCTCTCACGGACCTGCAACAAGAAGAGGGCTTTTAGATAAAGAAGGTGCTGAAGTTGTAGGTGGTGTTGTAGTAGCCCGCTACGGCGCTAACCCTATGGCGGTTATTAATAATGTTAAGGAGAAAATAAATGAACTAAGTTCAGGCTTACCTTCTAAAACTCTGAGCGATGGAAGGACATCGCAGTTGACCATTGTTCCTTTTTATGATAGAACCGAACTCATACAGGAAACATTAGGAACACTTGATGAAGCATTGACTCTAGAAATTTTGATAACCATTTTCGTAATTATCATTATGGTATTCAACCTCAGAGCTTCTGTATTGATTTCAGGACTATTACCTGTGGCGGTATTGATGGTTTTTATATCAATGAAGTTGTTTAATGTAGATGCCAATATTGTCGCCTTATCTGGTATTGCCATCGCCATTGGTACAATGGTAGATGTGGGAGTTATTCTATCTGAAAATGTACTGCGTCATATAGATGAAAATGACCAGAACCTACCAATGAATACAGTTGTATATAATGCCACAGCCGAGGTCTCTGGCGCTATTCTAACTGCTGTTATGACCACAATAATAAGTTTTATTCCTGTATTCACTATGATAGGAGCTGAAGGTAAGTTATTTAGACCTTTGGCCTTCACAAAAACAGCGGCACTCACAGCATCTCTTATAGTGGCATTATTTCTTATACCACCTTTTGCAGCCTATTTTTTCAGAAAGCGTAATGTAAAAATTTCTTTTAGATACATTCTCAATATTGCTTTAGTAATAATTGGTCTGTTAGCAGTAATTTTTGGACATACCCTTGGGCTTATACTGGTTGCATATGGTATCGTTGGTTTACTGTCTATTAAAGAAAAAATATCGGCAGATAGAGCTAATATCATCAACATATTTATTTCAGCCTTTGCCATTGTATTCTTGTTGGCGGAATATTGGAGACCATTGGGTGTAGATAGAAGCATTTTCTGGAACTTAATATTTGTAGGCCTGATATGCTTTGGCCTGTTGGGTATATTTACGCTATTTAGGAGCTATTATGTGCGCATATTAAATTGGGCGTTACGCAATAAACTCTTGTTTCTAGCCATACCCACTGCTATTGTCATCTTCGGTGTTATGATAATGCGGAATACGGGTAAGGAATTTATGCCATCACTTAATGAAGGTTCTTTCCTCTTAATGCCAACTTCTATGCCTCACGCTGGGGTTGAGGAGAACAAGCGTGTTTTACAACAATTGGATATGGCCGTTGCTAGCATCCCAGAGATTGAAACGGTGGTTGGTAAATCAGGACGCACAGAATCGGCTTTAGACCCAGCACCGTTGTCAATGTATGAAAATGTAATTCAGTACAAGTCTGAATACATTTTAAATGATAAAAGAGAAAGACAACGATTTAAAGTTAATGAAGATGGTCTCTTTATGTTAAAGGATGGTAGCTTGGTTACAAATCCAAATGTTGAATTGGAAGTAGACGAAGGCAAGTATGATGCCACCTTATTAAAAGACCCTTTTAACATTACTGATAGACAACTTATACCAGACGACGATGGTGAGTATTATAGAAACTGGCGACCAGAAATTGAATCGCCAGATGATATTTGGAAAGAGATTGTAAAGGTAACTAAACTTCCCGGAGTTACTTCAGCACCTAAATTACAACCTATTGAAACCCGATTGGTAATGCTTCAAACGGGTATGCGAGCACCAATGGGTATCAAAGTGAAAGGGCAAGATTTAAATGAGATAGAAGCCTTTGGAGTGCAATTGGAGGATATATTAAAACAAGCCGACGGTGTTAAGGATGAAGCCGTTTTTGCAGACCGAATAGTTGGTAAACCTTACCTTTTATTGGATATCGATAGAGACAAGCTTGCTCGTTATGGTATTTCCATACAGCAGGTACAGCAAGTGATACAAGTGTCTATAGGTGGTATGGTGCTTACACAAACTGTTGAAGGCAGGGAGCGATATGGAATACGCGTACGTTATCCAAGAGAGCTACGTGCAAATCCAAATGATTTAAAAGATATTTATGTTCCGGTAGAAAAGGGCAACCCAGTACCCATAAGTGAATTGGTTACCATTCGTTATGAGCAAGGACCACAAATCATAAAAAGTGAGGATACTTTTTTAGTAGGTTACGTGCTCTTTGATAAGTTGGATGGTTATGCCGAGGTAGATGTGGTAGAAAACGCCCAAGCACTCATACAAGAGAAGATTGATAATGGACAGCTTGTTGTGCCAAAAGGAATTAACTATCAATTTACAGGAACCTATGAGAACCAATTAAGGGCCGAAAAAACACTTGGTGTAGTTGTGCCACTCGCATTGCTAATTATATTTCTCATTCTTTATTTCCAGTTCCGTTCTGTTGCAACATCCCTTATGGTTTTTACAGGTATTGCCGTGGCTTTTGCAGGAGGCTTTCTAATGATTTGGTTTTATGGACAGGATTGGTTTTTGAACTTTAGCTTCTTTGGTGAAAACCTACGAGACCTGTTCCAAATGCACACTATAAACTTGAGTGTTGCCGTTTGGGTTGGTTTTATTGCCCTATTCGGTATTGCAACTGATGATGGTGTGGTTATGGCAACTTATTTGACCCAAACCTTTGATAGAAATACCCCAGAAACAAAACAGGAAATTAGGGCATCTGTAGTTGAAGCTGGAGAAAAGCGTATCCGTCCGTGTTTAATGACAACTGCAACAACTATTCTCGCTTTGTTACCTGTATTGACATCAACAGGTCGTGGGAGTGATATAATGATTCCGATGGCAATCCCTTCATTTGGCGGAATGCTTATAGCACTTGTAACGCTATTTGTTGTGCCAGTTTTATTCAGTTGGAAGCAGGAATTTCAATTAAAACGAGCTACAAAATGAGATATATAATTTTAATAATATTTGTTTTTTTCGCTTTCGCGGAAGTAAATGCACAAGATTTAGCATCCTATATTCAGGAAGCTGAAAAGAATAATCCAGAAATTCAAGCTTTTGAATTGCGCTACAACATAGCGGAAGAAAAGGTAAATGAAGCAGATTGGTTACCAAATACAGAGATTGGCGTAGGCTACTTTGTGAGCGAACCAGAAACCCGAACAGGGGCGCAACGTGCACGTTTTTCAGTAAAGCAAATGTTGCCTTGGTTTGGAACCATATCAGCAAGGGAAAACTATACTTCATCAATGGCCGAAGCCCAATTTGTTGATATAGCGATTGCAAAAAGAAAACTTTCGTTATCAGTATCCCAATCCTATTATAAACTCTATGCCATAAGTGCAAAACAGGGTATTCTGGATGAGAATATAGAACTTCTGGAAACCTATGAACGCCTTGCATTAACCTCTGTAGAAGTGGGAAAGGCATCAGCGGTTGATGTACTTCGCCTTCAGATAAGACAGAACGAGTTGATTCAGCAGAAAGAAGTGCTGGAACAAGATTATTTGGCGGAGCAAGCGCTCTTTAATAATCTTTTGAATCGTGATGAAAATATTGCCGTAGAGGTCGTAAAGCAGATGATAATTCCCGAAGAAGATGTGTTTATTTTGACTGACAATCTACAGCTTAACCCAGAACTTATTAAATACGATAAATTATATGAATCTATCGAAGAAGCCGAATTATTAAACCAAAAAGAGAGTGCGCCCAATATCGGTTTTGGTTTGGACTATGTGCCTGTATCAGAACGTCCAGATATGAATTTTTCCGATAATGGTAAAGACATTGTGATGCCTATGGTTTCTATTTCAATTCCCATTTTCAATAATAAATATAAGTCAGTGACAAAGCAAAATGAATTGAAACAATTGGAAATAAAATCACAGAAAGAAGAGAGGCTCAATAACCTTGAAACACGTCTTGCACAAGCTATTTATAATAGAAATACAATGAGAATTAAGTTTAATGTACAAACAGACAATTTAAAGCAGGCGAATGACGCCGAAGAAATTCTCATTAAGAATTACGAAACCGGAACTATAGATTTTAACGATGTGCTCGATGTACAAGAATTGCAGTTAAGGTTTCAAATCAATTTAATCGAATCTAATAGAGGGTATTATACAGAATATGCCATCATAAATTATTTGACAAAATGAAAACAATAAAAATTATTACGCTATTACTTTTCACAACTTCAATTTTTGCCCAAGTAGGCACAAACGGAAATGATAGAAAGGAAGATGGGCGACCTGTTAAGGAGTATAACCTTACCATTGAGGAAAACGAAATGACACTTGGAGGTGTTACTGCCAATGCAATGACCATCAATGGAGGTATCCCTGGGCCTGTTTTGGAATTTAATGAAGGAGACCTTGCTATAATCAACGTAACCAATAAAATGGATGAAGAAACTTCAGTGCATTGGCACGGATTGATACTTCCCAATTTTTACGACGGGGTTCCATATTTAACTACCCCACCGATTGAGCCAGGAACAACCTTCCAATACAGGATTCCAATCAACCAATCGGGAACATATTGGTACCATTCCCACACAATGCTACAAGAACAAAAAGGTGTTTATGGGTCTATTATCATTCATCCAAAAGAGAAAACCTTGGAATATGATAAAGATTTAGTCGTGGTATTATCAGATTGGACCAATGAAAAACCAATGAATGTATTACGAAACCTTAAAAGAGGTAACGAGTGGTATCAAGTTAAAAAAGGCACAGCAGTGCCATTAAGTAGGGTCATTTCAGAAGGTGCCTTTGGTGCTCAACTTAAATTTTGGAGAGACCGTATGGAAGGGGCTGATATTGCAGACATTTATTATCCCGCATTTTTGTCCAACGGTAAAAAACTGGCAGAGTATCCAGAATTTACGGCTGGCGAAAAAGTAAGGCTTCGCTTCATTAACGCATCGGCTTCTACCTATTATTGGATGGACTTTGGCGGAGGTAACCCAATGTTGGTTTCCAGTGATGGTGTTGACGTGCAACCCGTTTCCAAAAGCAGATTTCTCTTTGGCATAGCCGAAACGTATGATGTAATTGTAACTATTCCAGAAGGAACTATTGAAATTACCGCAACCGCTCAAGATGGTTCAGGTCATACCTCTATACAGTTAGGTAATGGCACTCTTTACCCAGCCAAAAGAATTGATAGACCTGATAAGGTAGCGATGATGAAGCAAATGGCTAAAATGGATATGAAAATGGGAGCACCTGCAATGGTTGGAAACAAGAAGAAGAATACACCCGAAGTTTTAATGCAGAAGTACGGAATGAAGATGAATATGAAGGACGGCGAGATGAAAATGGGGAACGATAAGATGTCGATGAAAGATGGCAAAATGAATGACCAAATGGATATGAAGATGGATGATACAATGGGAATGAAAAAAGACTCGATGTCAATGAGCCATAATGGAGCATCAAATAAAATGGAAGGTCATATGCACAATATGCCAATGATGCAGAAGGATTCTACTTCTTTTGATTATGAGGAGCGAAAGACATACTTCAACTATGATTTTTTAGAGGCAAAAGAAAAAACTGAATTTAAGGCAGATTTACCAGTAAATGAAGTGTTGCTTAACCTAACAGGTAATATGAATCGCTATGTATGGAGTATGAATGGGGTTCCATTATCAGAAACCGATAAGATAAATATAAAAGGAGGCGAGGTAACCAGAATTACATTAAATAACCTGACTATGATGCACCATCCAATGCACTTGCACGGTCATTACTTCAGGGTCATCAATGAAAAAGGAGAACGTTCCCCATTAAAGCATACCGTGAACGTACCACCAATGCAGAAAGTTATTATTGAATTTTATAACGAAGAGTATGGCGATTGGTTCTTTCATTGTCACGTATTGTACCATATGATGGGTGGTATGGCAAGAGTGTTTAGTTACGATACCCCAAGGGATGATAGAATGAAAGATTATCCAGTTCAGAAACTTATCGATGAGACAGACCATTATTATTCGTGGGGATTGGCTCGTGCAGGTTCAAATTTTAATGAACTCTTTTTAACGTCGAGCAATATCCGAAATGAATTTGGTTTGAGAACAGAGTTCGATTACGACCAAAATCTTGAAGCCGAAATAAGTTATAATAGGTATCTGAACGATTGGGTACGTGTTTATGCAGGAGTAAATACCGAAACGTCAACACCAGATTCTTACGATACATTTAATACCGTAGGATTGGTTGGTGTAAAGTATTTTACGCCTTATAGATTTAATGTAGATGTGAGTATGGACCATCAGCTACGCCCAAGAATACGTTTGGACAGAGAATTATTGATTTTTCCAAGAATTTTTTTGGAAGGCGAATACGAATACAGAGCAGATTTTGGATGGGTCAATGATTTAGAGAATAATAAATCATTTGAAAGCGAAACACAATGGTTGGTAGGGGTTGCATACATTCTTTCGCGCAATTTTTCAATCCAAGCTAACTACAATAACCGATATGGATTGGGTGGTGGACTATTAGCAAGATTTTAAACAACTAAAAATTAAAAAGATGAACTATTATTTTAATAAAACAATCAATGGAACCTTCGAAGAGGTCATCGAGAAAGTGACACAAGGATTAAAGGAAGAAGGTTTTGGAATCCTTACAGAAATTGATGTAACAGAAACACTAAAGAAAAAACTGGATATAGACTTTAAAAAGTATAGGATACTCGGAGCTTGTAATCCGCCCTATGCACATAAAGCTTTGCAAGCAGAAGATAAAATTGGAACGATGTTGCCCTGCAATGTCATAGTACAGGAAATCGAAGCAGGTATCATTGAAGTTGCGGCCGTAAACCCAATGGCATCAATGCAAGCTGTAAAAAATGAAAAATTGAATGAGGTAGCCAGCGAAATAACTGCAATGTTGGAAAACGTCATTGAAAAATTATAAGACACTATAAAAAGGCAGTAATAATAATTAATAAACACAAACTTAAATTAAAACAAAATGAGCAAATTAAAATCAACATTAGGTATAGTTGCGATAGCATTCATAACCTTAACAGTAATGTCTTGTAAAGACAACAGCAAAGAACAAAATAGCACGGATGGAGACCATTCACAAATGAACCACGATAACAGTGATGGTCATCACGACGGCGAAAAGAAGGAAATGGCAATGAGTGGAGATAGTAATGCGCAAGCGGTATTAAATGACTATTTCAACTTAAAGAATGCGTTGGTGGGAGATGATAATGGCAAAGCCAAAGAACTTGGGGCAACCCTCGCAACATCCTTAGGAAATTTTGACGCCTCACAATATACCGATACCCAGCAATCGGAATTAAAGGATATTGTTGAGGATGCAGTTGAACACGCAGAACACATTTCAGAAAGTGATATAGCACACCAGCGCGAACATTTTAAAGTTTTAAGTAAAGATGTAATAGATATGGTAGCTATAACAGGAGCAGAGATGAAGCTTTACGAGCAGTTTTGCCCTATGTATGATGGCGGTACGGCGTGGTTAAGTACTAAAGAGGAAGTGCGTAATCCCTACTACGGTAGCAAAATGTTAACCTGTGGCAAAGTGCAGCGAGAAATCAACTAAATGAAAATAGTAAAAATCATAGCGATTGTTTTATTGGTGGTGTTTGTAGGTATTCAATTTATACCATCATCTCGTAACCAAAGTGATTCTGTACCCGAAACTGATTTTATGTTGGTTAATGATGTTCCAGAGAACATTCAAAACAAGTTACAGGTATCCTGCTATGATTGTCACAGTAATAATACGCAATACCCGTGGTATAACAAAGTTCAGCCTGTTGCTTGGTTTTTGGAAGACCATATTAAAGAAGGCAAGGCCGAACTGAATTTCAACGAATGGGATTCACTATCAACCCGAAGAAAGACCAGTAAGTTAAGGTCTATCATCAAACAGATTGAAAATGGCGAAATGCCTTTAGATTCTTATACGTTCATTCATAGAGACGCAAGGTTTTCAGAAGCAGAGGCAGAAGAAATAATCAATTGGGTAACACAATTAAAAGACAGCTTATAAATAATTAAAAAATAAAAAGATGAAAAAGTTAAAAATGAGTATAGCCACTATGTTGTTGTTGGTAGTTTCTTTTACCAATGCACAGGAAAAGGAAAAAATGAAGATGGACCATAAAATGGACCACGGTAAAATGATGAATATGAACAGTGATCCAAAAGCAGAAGCAATTTTAAATGATTACTTCAGTCTAAAAGATGCCTTGGTGGCAGACGATAGCAAAAAGGCAGCCCAAGAAGGCACAAAATTGGTAGCTTCTCTTAAAGCCTTTGATACCAGTAGCTATACCAAAGAACACCAAGAAGAATTGGCCGATATTATTGAAGATGCTACCGAGCACGCAGAACATATTTCTGAAAGTGCCATAGACCACCAACGCGAGCATTTTAAAACGTTAAGTAAGGATATTACTGATATGGTAGCTATTACGGGTACAAAAAGCACGTTATACGAGCAATTTTGCCCAATGTATGATAAAGGTAGTGCTTGGTTAAGTACAAGTAACGAAGTTAGGAACCCGTATTACGGAAGCAAAATGCTTAAATGTGGAAAAGTTCAAAAAACTATTCAATAGATAGCCTTTTGTATAAAAATATTTTCAATGTTCTGGTTTATTAGTTAACAGAAGGTTGTAAAATGATAAAGATATCCGAATAGTTTTTAAGTCCTGTCCTGGGAAGGAAAACAATGTTGATGGTTAGTGTTAGTTCCTTCCCTAGTCAGGCACAATTAATTTTGAAAAGAAAAGTTGATTTGGTTAATAGCAGCCTGCACAAGGGAGAGAGAATATATCCCTAAAATAATAACATCTCTCTTCCTATGTCAGGCAATTAAAAATTTATGATGAAGAGAAGTTTAGTGAAGAGTACTTGATTGTGAGGGGTAAACATTTGGTTGGTTTATTGGTTAATAAAGGTTGCCTCTCATTTTCAAGTATTATTTAAAGGATTTTGCATATAAAAAAGGAAGATATAACAATGAAAGAGTGTTGCAAAGACGGGTGTCAAAATACAACTGAAAAGTCTGTAGTTAGAAAATGGTTCAATTACATAATATATACCATACTAATCTTAATAGTTGGTGGTGCTTTGGCGCTTCAATTATTTAGTTAAGGAAATAAATTGAAAATGACTAAAGTGAACACAATAGAAAAATCTGAAAGAATTGGCTTTTACAAGCAACTGTTTAAAAAGGTATTGCTTACTGCAAGTATAGTGATTGCTCTATCGTTAAGTTATATACTATGGGTAGGTGTAGATTCCGCCAGCCAATTTCTACCCTTTATAATTGTTGGTTTGGCTTTGGTCAAAACCATTTTTATCGTAAGGCTCACTTTTATACAGTTAAGTAAAATAATAGGCGAAAGTCATCAGCTAACCCACGTTCTTACTTTATTTGGAGTATTGATTATTTTGATTGTCCTTTCGTTTTCAGCAGATTATCACGCTTTATATACTTTGAACCCTGAAAATTTTAAATCGAGTACAGCGCTCAATGGCTCATTTTCATTACAGTTTTTTGAGTTTTTATATTTCAGCTTAATTACTTTTTCATCGGTTGGCTTCGGAGATATTGTACCATTGAATATTGCAGGTAAACTATTGGTAATGATGGAAGTTTTCTTGAGCTTTTTGGTATTGGTATTTGGTATTGCAAACATTAATAGAATTCACGTTAACAAATAACCCCTTTAAAAATATAAATATGAAAGTACTTAAAATTATTACACTCATAACTGTTCTCATTTCAACAGTCAGCATTACCAATGCACAGAATGATAAAGATTCTAAAGATAAAGAAGATGTTATCGCAGTAATGAAAGCTTACAAAGATGCACTACAAAACTTAACGACCGAGGGGACATTTGAACTATTTACAGAAGATTCAAAAGTATTTGAATCTGGTGGTGTAGAAGGCTCGTATGCGCACTATATAGAACACCATTTGGGGCCTGAGTTGGGGCATTTCAAAAAATTTGAATTTTCAGATTATGAAATTGATGCGGAAGTAGATTTGCCTTATGCATTTACTACTGAAACCTACATCTACACTATCGTGCTCAATCCAGATGAAAAAGGCGAAAGTAGAACGATAAAGAAAAAAGGAGTAGCGACGTCTATCTTAAAAAAGATGGATGGTAAATGGAAGATTATTAAAACACATTCTTCGTCAAGAAATGTAAAATAAAATTTAAACTGTGAGCGAATTCTTAAAACAATGGGGCGAAGCGGCCTATACGACCACCGGATTTTTCTGGATGGCGCTTTGGGCATTCATCTTGGGATACATCATCAGTAGTATGATACAGATTTTTGTGACTGAAAAAAGGATGCAAAAAACAATGAACGAGAGTGAAGGTAAAAGTGTACTCTTAGGCACGTTTTTCGGTTTTATAAGCAGCTCGTGTAGTTTTTCGGCTTTAGCGGGCACAAAATCTATCTTTAAAAAAGGTGCAAGCTTTGTGTCTTCCATTGCTTTTCTTCTTGCATCGACCAATCTCGTAATTGAGCTTGGAATCATCATTTCCATATTTTTGGGATGGCAGTTTGTAGTCGGCGAATATGTAGGTGGAATCCTTTTAATTCTTATTTCGTGGATTTTGATACGAATAATCAATCCTAAAAAGCTCATAGAAAAAGCGCGCAAGAATTTAGAGAACGAAGATGACGATTCAATGGATGATTCCAAAGATTGGAAAAAACAAATCAAGAAAGAAGATAGTTGGGCAAGGGTTGCCAAAAAATATAAGATGGAATGGCAGATGGTATGGAAGGACGTTACCGTTGGCTTTACCATTGCAGGTATCGTCGCAGCCTTCGTTCCCGATTCTTTCTTCCAGACACTATTTATCAATAGTGGTCAAGGCAATACAGACTTTACCTTTCTTGAAATATTGGAACATATCGTTGTAGGACCTATTGCCGCATTTTTAACTTTTATTGGCTCAATGGGTAATATTCCGTTGGCGGCATTGCTTTTTGGAAAGGGCGTGAGTTTTGCAGGGGTTATGGCTTTTATTTTTAGTGATTTGGTAGTCTTTCCTGTACTTCGTATTAACGCCAAGTATTATGGGTGGAAAATGTCGCTGTTCATTTTATTCTTACTGTTTACGGCATTAATAGGAACAGCTTTGGCTCTGCATTACTCTTTCGATTTGTTGGGTATGTTGCCTGACACATCACAAGTTAAAATACAGGACAAAGAGCATTTCAAAATTGACTATACCTTCTATTTGAATATGGCTTTTCTCGCAATTTCAGGATATCTCATATACTTAGGGTTTTTCAAGAGAAAGGATGTAAAGCACTCAATGAGCGAAATGGCACCGAAAAGTCCATTGCTTGAAAGTGTTTTAAAATATGCGGCCTATATCTGTTATATATGGTTGGCAGGTGGACTGATTGTAAAATTTTTCGTGAATTAAAATATAGATAAAGAATAAAGTAAAAACAATAATGGTCAACAGAAAAACAGCAAAATGGATTAGAAAAGCACACCGTTACTTGGGTATCTTCTTAGGTATCCAGTTTTTGATGTGGACGATTAGCGGGATGTATTTCAGTTGGACAGATATAGATGAAATTCACGGCGACCAGTTTAAAAAAGTAGCACCTAAACAGAAGTCTTTTAACGATTTACTCGGTACATCTCAACTCGATACAGAGCAACCAATCCAAACTTTAGAACTATTGGAAATTGCAAACGAACCTTACTATTGGATTAATGAAACACAACTTATTAATGCCAGAACAGGACATAAGAAAAATGGGGTTTCTGAAGAAGAGGCGCAAGAAGTTGCAAATAGGTATATGCTAACCGATTTAAAAATAGCTGAAATTCAACGGGTCGATACGGTAGGGCAGCATCACGAATATCGTGGTCGTCCACTTCCGGCGTATGAAATTTCGTATGAAACACCTCAAAATTTAAAGGCCTACGTGGCCATTGAAAATGGCGCATTTCAAACGGTAAGACACAGGGATTGGCGTTGGTTCGATTTCCTTTGGATGACACACACTATGGATTATCAAGGTAGAGACAATTTTAACACATTAGTATTGCGAGGGTTTTCACTATTAGGGTTGATTACTGTATTAAGTGGTTTTTTACTTTGGTACACGTCATCCCCAACCATTAGAAAAATAATTAAAAAGAAACGAAAATAAGTAACACTAAAATCAATATATAATGAAAATTCAAATCAAAATTCAAAAAAAAACAATTACACAAAATTTGTAGGTATGCTGGCGGCATCATTTGTGGCAATGTACATTACAATGTACCTAAACTCTTATCAATTAGATCACGTCTATTTTAGCCTTACTCGTTTTTATATGAGTTGCTTGGGTATTGCTGCTATGGCCATTATAATGTTTGTGGCGATGCGTAATATGTACCAAAACAAAAAGAAGAATATCGCCATTGTTTTGGGTAGCATTGTGCTATTTGTTGGTGCATTAGGATTGGTACGCGATCAGAAGTCAACGGTAGGAGACATATTGTGGATGAAAGCAATGATACCTCACCACTCTATTGCGATTTTAACAAGTGAGCGTGCTGATATCCAAGATCCAGAAGTTAAAAAGTTAGCTGAAGATATTATCAAGGCACAAGAAAAGGAAATTGCAGAAATGAAAGCAATGATAAAACGATTGGAAAATAACAAATAAATAAAATTAAAATGAATAAAAACATCATTTATATAAGTGTTGCCTTGATTGTTGGCCTGTTAGGCGGCTTTCTACTATTCGGTGGAGGTTCTGCGGACAAGGCAACAAATAATGCGAAAGACACCCACGACCATTCAGAAGAAATTGCTTCTAATCAAATGTGGACGTGTTCTATGCATCCACAGATTATGCAACCAGAACCTGGGGATTGTCCCATTTGTGGAATGGATTTAATTCCAGCCGAATCTGGTGCAGATGGTCTTAATGCCAATGAAATAAAAATGACCGATAACGCAATGGCACTGGCCAATATCCAAACATCACTTGTAGGAAAAGGACAAATGGGAAATAATTCCCTTAAATTATCTGGTAAGATAAAAGCTAATGAAGAGTCAAATGCAGTACAGGTTACATATTTTGGAGGAAGAATAGAAAAACTGTACGTTAATTCTACAGGAGAACGTGTTGGAGCAGGACAACGCTTGGCAACTATTTATTCGCCAGAATTGGTTGCTGCACAGCAAGAACTGCTTACCGCTTCATCATTAAAAGAATCGCAACCAGAATTGTATAAGGCTGTTAGGAACAAACTTAAACTTTGGAAACTTTCCGAAAAGCAAATCAACGCCATAGAAACTGCTGGGAAAGTGCAAGAAAACTTTCCGGTTTTTGCAACCGTTTCAGGAACGGTAACAATGAAAATGGTAGAAGAAGGGGATTATTTAAAGCAAGGACAACCCTTATATAAAATTGCGAATCTCAATACAGTATGGGCAGAATTTGATGCTTATGAAAATCAAATTGCATCCCTAAAAGAAGGGCAAACTATTAAAGTGACCACAAATGCTTATCGCAATGAGGTTTTTGATGCAAAAGTCTCATTCATCGACCCCTTATTAAATTCTGCAACTAGAACGGTGGTTGTAAGAGCGGTCTTGCAAAATAAGAAAGACCTCTTTAAACCGGGAATGTTTGTGGAAGGTATAATTGAGGGTACGCAAACAAGCACCGAGAATACCGTTTCCGTACCGTCAACCGCTGTTATGTGGACGGGAGAACGCTCTGTAGTCTATGTCAAAACAAACCCTAATGAAGCTATTTTTGAAATGAGGGAAGTTTTATTGGGCAATGCCAATGGCGATAGTTATACCATTCTTGAAGGTTTAAAGAATGGAGATGAAGTCGTAACTAACGGAACGTTTACCGTAGATGCCGCTGCACAATTACAGGGAAAAAAAAGTATGATGAATGCATCTGGTGGTAAAACAATGACAGGCCACGAAGGGCATTTGGGAATGCAAGAAGATAATTCTGGAGAAAATACAAATGAAGCCAACCATTCTCAAATGAAAGAAAGGATTGAAGTTTCAAACAAATTTCAGAATCAGTTAAAACAGGTTTTTGATGATTATATCCTTTTAAAAGATGCTTTGGTAAATGATGATGCCAAGGGCGCTCAACAGGCAGGAAAACAAATAAACCAATCTTTGAAAAAAGTGGATATGAAATTATTATCTGATGAAAAAGCACATAACCATTGGATGACCATTCAAAAAGAACTAAAGACCTCGGCTAATACTATTGAGAACAATTCAGATATAGCAACACAAAGAGCACATTTTAAACATCTTTCTGCGCATATGATAAGTAGCGTGCAACTTTTTGGTGTTAACGAAAATGTATATATCCAGTTTTGTCCAATGGCCGATAACAATAAGGGAGCTTATTGGATTAGTTTGGAAAAAGAGGTGCGAAACCCATATTATGGAGAGGCTATGTTAACCTGTGGCGAAGTAAATGCAACTTTACAATAAAGCGAATTATGGATTAATCAAGTAATCTGAATAAGACCATAAATTAATTTTGGTTTTATCACGGCGAACGATAATGAGTGAAAGTAGAAGAAATAGAAGAAAAAATGACAGAAAGAAACATCAGCCTAAAAGTGATATTTCAAGAAAAGATAAAATTATCGCTTTAGTTGTGATAGTATTGATTTTTGTAGTTGCTGCAATAGCTGCTGTTTATTATTCTCTATACAAATCTGGATTAAAATTATTTTGAAACAAGTACTATATGAATGAGATTATCCATATTAAAAATATGGTCTGCCCAAGATGTATCTCGGCGGTATCTAATATTTTGGAACAACTTGAAATACTGTATGTTTCTATAAAACTGGGGGAGGTTAAATTAGTTTCTTCATTAAGTGTCCAGACCAAAAATGGTCTTTCCAAAGCGCTTCAAAATTCAGGTTTTAGTTTGATTGACGACCGTAAAAGTCAACTTATTGAACAACTGAAAACATTGGTTGTAGATAAAATCCATCATTCTTCCGAGGAGCTCGATTTCAAATGGGCAGATATTGTTACAGGCGAACTTAACTTGGATTATAAATATTTAAGTTCACTTTTTTCGTCGGTAGAAAGTATTACGTTCGAGCAGTACATCATAAACCAGAAAATTGAACGTGTTAAAGAACTTATAGTTTACGATGAATTAACCTTGAGTGAGATAGCTTTTCAACTACATTATAGTAGTGTCGCGTATTTAAGCAATCAGTTTAAAAAGGTTACAGGAATGACACCTACACAGTTTAAAAAAAGCACAAATCAGAATCGCAAATCTTTGGATGAGATTTGATGTTAAACTCTGTTAATCCGAAAATTTTACAAATCATTCGGCATATTCCATAACAAAAAACACTACTTCAAATATTAAATTGTCCTTACTAATGTCTGCTATATTAGTGGACTAATTTTAACAATTTTAATTCTTAAATATTTATGAAAAATTCAAAGTTAATCGAAGCTTTAAATAATTGTGTAACACATTGTAATTATTGTGCAGATGCTTGTCTTGACGAAGGCGACATCAAGATGATGGTAGATTGTATAAGAACTGATAGGGCTTGTGCTGAAATCTGTAGAGCAACAGCAAATTTGCTTGCGTCAAATTATAAAGATGTAAGAAGTATGGTAGAGCAATGCCGTGATATTTGTAAAAAATGTGCTGATGTATGTTCTAAGCACGACCATAAACATTGTCAAGAATGTGCAGACGCCTGTAGAAAATGTGAGAAAGCTTGTGAGGAATATTTAAAATAATACAATTCACTTTTATTAAGCATAATTAGGTGCTGCCACCTCAAATTTCCAAAGACCACAGCTAAAATTGTGGTTTTTTTTATTTTATTGAAAATTGGGTATAACTTACCTTGTTTGGAGTAGAAATTCGATTAGTTTCAATTTAACAACCGTTACCAAGATAATTCTACAAATCATTCAGCTTATAACGCAACATACTAAAGACTTTAAATCCTGAATTTTGTAGTGTATCAATAAGAATGCGATTATGGAGACAATTAACATATTTGAAACTAAAGAAAAGAACCACAAACAGGGTATAAAAGAATCATTCCCTGTTACAGGAATGACCTGCGCATCGTGTGCATCAAGTGTTGAATCTGTATTAAAACACACAGATGGCGTATTTGATGCAAGCGTAAACTTTGCGAGCAGTTCTGTTCTTGTAGATTACGACAAAGAGTTGAGTCCTAATCAATTTCAAAATGCACTTCGCGAAGTGGGTTATGACATTATCATTGATGCGGAGAATCCTTCAGAAGTACAACAAGAACTTCAACAAAAGCATTATAAGGACATAAAAAACCGTACTATCTGGTCGGCTATACTTACGCTCCCCATTTTTGTGTTGGGAATGTTCTATATGCAATGGGAACCAGGGAAGTGGATTTCTTTGGTATTGGCCTTTCCCATTCTTTTTTGGTTCGGGCGTAGCTTTTTCATCAATGCGTTCAAGCAGGCCAAACACGGTAAAGCTAATATGGATACCTTGGTCGCTTTGAGTACCGGAATCGCCTTCATCTTTAGTGTATTTAACACTTTCTTTCCTGAATTTTGGTTGAGTCGTGGCATCGAGCCTCACGTATATTACGAAGCGGCTACCGTCATTATTACCTTTATTTCCTTGGGGAAACTATTGGAAGAAAAGGCTAAATCAAATACATCTTCGGCCATAAAAAAACTGATGGGCCTTCAGCCTAAAACCCTTAAAATTATTGAGAATGGGGAAGAAAAAGAAATCCCTATTTCATCCGTACAGGTGGGTCAGACCATTTTGGTACGTCCCGGAGAAAAGATTCCCGTAGATGGCGAAGTTTCCAAGGGAAGCTCTTATGTAGATGAAAGTATGATTACGGGAGAACCCGTGCCAGTTCAGAAATCCCAAGGGGAAAAGGTGTTTGCTGGTACGGTTAATCAAAAAGGGAGCTTTCAATTTACCGCTGAAAAAGTAGGTGGGGAAACCCTGCTTTCCCAAATCATTAAAATGGTGCAGCAAGCGCAGGGGAGTAAGGCCCCCGTTCAAAAACTGGTCGATAAGATTGCCGGTATTTTCGTTCCTGTGGTATTGGGTATTTCCATTGTAACCTTCATTGTCTGGATGTCAGTAGGAGGCGATAATGCCTTCTCACAAGCCTTATTGACCTCGGTAGCCGTATTGGTTATCGCTTGTCCCTGTGCCCTGGGCTTGGCAACGCCGACTGCCATAATGGTGGGTATCGGCAAGGGAGCGGAAAATAATATTTTGATAAAAGATGCCGAAAGTCTAGAGCTTGGACATAAAGTGAATGCAGTAATCCTTGATAAAACGGGTACGATTACGGAAGGAAAACCATTGGTAACCGACATTTTTTGGAAGCATAAGCTTGAAAATAAAAATGAATACAAGGAAATTCTTTTGGCTATCGAATCACAATCAGAACATCCTTTGGCAGAAGCGGTAGTCAATCATTTAAAAGAGGAAAATATTGTACAAGCAGAAATTACTTCCTTCGAAAGTATCACGGGAAAAGGTGTAAAGGCCAAATCAGAGAATGGTTCAAAATATTATGTGGGCAACCATAAACTTATGGTCGAAAAGAATATTCAAATCGACGCTTCTTTGATACAAACAGCAGAAAGTCTGGAAGAGAAGGCAAAAACAGTCATATTCTTGGGTAACGAAAATCAAGTGCTTGCGATACTGGCAATTGCGGACAGGATTAAAGAAACTTCAAAAAAAGCCATCGCTACGCTTCAAGAAAGGGGCATCGAGGTCTATATGCTCACGGGAGATAACAATAAAACGGCTTCCGCCGTGGCAAATCAGGTGGGGATTTCAAATTACCAGGGCGAAGTAATGCCTTCGGACAAAGCCGCTTTTGTTGAAAAATTACAGACAGATGGAAAGATAGTCGCAATGGTTGGCGATGGTATCAACGATTCGCACGCTTTGGCGCAAGCCAATGTAAGTATTGCAATGGGTAAAGGTTCGGACATAGCAATGGATGTCGCAAAAATGACCTTGATAACGTCAGATTTGCAATCCATCCCAAAAGCATTGGAACTGTCAAAAAGAACCGTGTTGGGCATACGTCAAAACTTATTTTGGGCATTCATTTATAACATCATCGGTATTCCAATTGCAGCGGGAATTCTGTATCCCGTAAACGGTTTTTTATTGGACCCGATGATTGCAGGCGCAGCAATGGCATTCAGTAGTGTATCTGTTGTTGCAAATAGCTTAAGACTTAAACGAGTAAAACTTTAATAATAAATAAATTCAATACTATGAAAACTTTAAAATTTAAAACAAATATCAATTGTGGTGGGTGTGTATCAAAAGTAACCCCTTTTTTAAACAAACAAGAAGGTGTAGAAAGTTGGGAAGTAGATACCTCTAATCCTGATAAAATCCTAACCATTGAAAGCGATGGTGCAACCGAAGAAGATGTAAAATCGGTTTTGCAAAAAGTGGGATTTAAAGCCGAACCTATAGATTAATACGTTTTTTTAATATGGTTTACATTTTAATTTCGGTTGTGATTGTTCTCTTTGCTGTTCATTTTTATAGAAAAGCGAAACGCCATAGCGTAAAGCCATTTCCAGAGCATTGGCACAAATTACTGATGGATAATGTGCTGTTTTATAGAAACCTTTCAAAAGATAGGCAGCTGATTTTTCAGCAAAAAATGATGCTATTTTTAAGTGAGGTCTATATCGACACTGTGAAGCTTGAATTGGAAGAATTGGACAAGATTTTAATTGCGGCAAGCGCAGTAATCCCTGTTTTTGGCTTCGAAGAATGGCACTACACCAATTTAAGCGGCATCCTTTTATATCCAGATAAATTTAATGAGGATATGCACTCTAGTAGTAAGGATAACGCATGGAATATTGGTGGAATAGTTGGGAATGGAAGGTTCGAGAAACAGATGATACTTCCTTAAAAAGCATTATACCACGGCTTTAAAAATACCAGCGATAAAAGTAATACCGGCATACACGAATTCGTACATCTTATAGATAAGTTGGACGACAGAACAGACGGTGTGCCAGAACAGCTAAGGGAACATCAATATGCAATACCTTGATTAAATTTAATCCATGAAGAGATGAAAGCGATAAATGATAACCATTCTGCTATTAGAAAATATGGAGGAACCAATCAAGCTGAATTCCTGGCCGTTGCTTCAGAGTATTTTTTTGAACGTCCAGACTTCCTAAAAAAGAAACATCCCGAATTATTCAAAATGTGATTAAATGTTTTAATCAAAAAATGACTGATGTTGCCTAAAGATGTGAGGTCTTAAAATGGATTGATAAGAACAGAATGAAGAGGAGCACATTCATTAATTCTATCGTTTTTTGGTACTAGAAGCTTTTCCCAAAATGTTGAGCTCTGAAATTGTCACTGATGAAGTTGGATAAACTTTAAGAGTAAAAGCATATTTAATTCTACAGAAGACCGAGCTGTAAAACGGATTGCTTTTTTCACTAAATTCGCTGCGCTATTCAAAATGGGAAAAAAGATTCAAATAGTGATAATTGTACTTACCCTTGGCATTTTTTTAGTGCCAACGAGCGTATGGGCACATATTGATCTTTCCCACCCATCTGAAAAAATCAGTTGTGCAGATAGTGCAGAACACTCAAAGAGCGATTGTTGCAAGGGTCATAAAAGCCAAGACAAGAAAGAAAAGGATTGCGATGGAACCTGTGGAAGTATTTCCTGCCATTGCCCATCAACCACAATTTTACCAATAAATTATTCTTCAACTTCAGAAGCATCAAATCCTGTTGCTATGGCTGCTTTCAAAAATCTTTGGAACTATGCAAAACAACAGCCAAAACCAGTCTATTTCCAGATTTGGTCCCCGCCAAAATTAAGTTAGTTCATCTACCTTGACAGCCAAAGCTATGTCAGATTGAAAACGAACTTCTTGTTTTCAAAATTAAAACGTATCAAATAATTCAAATCTTTTATAATGAAATCAATATTTAACATATTGATAGTGCTATCGGTGGTGCTATCAACAACTACGGGCTTCGCCCAAATTAAAAACCCAACAAGGGAAACTGTAAAAATTCTCGGTAACTGCGATACGTGTAAATCAGCTATCGAAAATGCGGGAAAGCTTAAAAATGTGGCCAGCGTTACTTGGAACAAGGACAGCAAAATGGCAGAAATAAGCTTCGATTCCGAAAAAACAAATCGGGACGAAATATTAAAACGCATCGCGTTGGCAGGTTATGACAACGACGAATATCTGGCACCGGATGCTGCTTATGCACAACTTGCCGAATATTGCAAGTACGAAAGACAGCAAAAGCAGCCCATAAGGGCTATGGACCATACCAAAATGGAGAAGAAAAAAAATAAACCAATGGAAGAAATGACAATGCCTGAAATGACGGAAACAAATCCAATGGAAGCCGTGTTCAATAATTATTTTGCTATAAAAGATGCCCTGGTAAAAACCAATGCGACGATAGCGAATGGAAAATCTGCGGAATGGTTGACTATATTAAAAAACTTGAAAACAGAAGCGTTGACGGCGGAAGGGCAAACCGCTGTAACCAAGGTAATGCCATCTTTAATGGAAGCCGCAAAAAGCATTGCAGCAACCAAGGATATTGGCAAGCAACGGGAAACATTTAAGGTTCTGTCAAAATATATGCACGATATAATTTCTGTTTACGATACCAATGAGACCCTTTATTACCAATACTGCCCAATGCAGGATGCCAATTGGTTGAGCAAGGACAAGACCGTTAAAAATCCCTATTATGGTTCTCAAATGTTAAGCTGTGGCTCTACCGTGGAAACTATTGACACTAAAAATTGAATTCAATAAAATTTGATTTTTGATACCAAAATGAAAAAAATTATAATAATAATCCTGTTTCTCGAAACGCTTTCCATAAAGGCACAAAATATAGTGCGCTACGACCTATATGTTCGTGATACCATCGTAAATTTTACGGGTAAGGAAAAACGTGCCATCGCAGTGAACGGACAAATACCAATGCCAACGCTAACGTTCACAGAAGGCGACATTGCCGAAATTTATGTGCACAATGAGTTGGATGAAGAAACAGCCCTGCATTGGCACGGTCTGTTTTTGCCCAATAAGGAAGATGGCGTACCTTACCTTACCCAAATGCCCATTCCGCCGCATAGCGTCCATAAATATACCTTCCCAATCATACAGCACGGGACCCATTGGTACCACAGCCATTTTGGGCTTCAGGAACAGATTGGTATGTATGGTTCTATGATTTTGAACAAGAGACCGGACGATAAGACCTTCAGAAAAGGCATTGACGACCTGCCCACCATTCCCATAGTATTGAGCGAATGGACGGACTTGAAACCAGAAAATGTGCATCGTATGCTCCACAACGCATCCGACTGGTTTGCCATACAAAAAGGGACTACACAGAGTTATGCCGAGGCTATTAAAAAGGGGCACTTTAAAACAAAACTTCATAATGAATGGAAACGGATGCTTGCAATGGACGTGAGCGATGTGTATTATGACAAATTCCTCATCAATGGCAAAAGTGAAAATGAAGATACATCCCTCAAGGGCTTAAAAGCTGGCGATAAAGTACGGCTGCGCGTTTCAAATGGCGGTGCTTCCAGTTATTTTTGGCTTACCTACGCCGGTGGTAAAATAACCGTGGTGGCCAACGACGGTAATGATGTGGAACCTGTGGATGTTGATAGAATGTTTATTGCTGTATCAGAAACCTATGATGTGGTTGTTACCATTCCTGCGGACAATACTGCCTTTGAATTTTTAGTAACACCGGAAGACCGTACAAAATCGGCTTCCATATATCTTGGAGAGGGCATCAAAAAACTTACGGAACGGCTTCCAAAACTGAAATATTTTGAAGGTATGGAAATGATGAACGAAATGATGAAGATGAACGGCGATCTGGACCAAATGGGAATGAGTATGAGTATGCAGCAAATGGATATGAACGTGGTGATGTATCCTGAAATAACCGGTCCTGAGGATAACGGAAAAGACAAGAAAATGGAAATGGATGGCGAAGATCCTAATGGCCACAAAATCGATGGAAAACAGGATATGGATGGAATGAAGATGAGCGAAGCTATGTACAAGAGCAACGAACTTGCAAACATTACGACCCTCAACTACGCTATGTTGAAATCGCCTACGGTAACAAAACTTCCACAGGATGCACCCATAAAGGAACTGCACTTTACGTTAACCGGCAATATGAACCGTTATGTTTGGAGCTTGGACAATAAGGTTATTTCAGAAAGCGATAAAATATTAATAAAAAAAGGGGAGAAAGTAAGGATTACCCTGTATAACAATTCAATGATGCGACACCCGATGCACCTGCACGGCCACGACTTTAGGTTGCTCAACAGCCAAGGCGAGTATGCACCGCTAAAAAATGTAGTGGATATTATGCCTATGGAAACCGATGTTATCGAGTTTGAGGCCAATGTAGAAGGCGACTGGTTTTTTCACTGCCACATATTGTACCATATGATGAGCGGTATGGGCAGGGTTTTCAGTTATGAAAACCAAGAGCCAAATCCTTTGATACCAAACCCTGAATTGGCGTTAAGAAAATTAAAAGGTGACGACCGGGATTTCCACCTGATGGTAGAAAACGATTTTGCGACCAACGGAAATGATGGATTGCTGATGGCTCAAAGTACACGATGGAGTTTTGGCACCGAATGGCGTTTGGGCTACAATGATATGCACGGTTATGAAACAGAAACACACATAGGAAGGTATATTGGAAAAATGCAGTGGCTGATACCGTTTGTTGGGTTTGATTGGCGCTATAGAAAATTGGGACATAATGAGGTTGAGGAAAATTTGTTTAGCCAAAAAAACACCAAAGATAAACGCTCTTTAGTGAGCATAGGAGTCAATTACACCCTACCGATGTTGGTAATGGCACAAGCAGAAATATTTACGGACGGTAATATCAGGTTACAATTTGAGCGCAATGATATACCCGTAACCCAAAGGTTGCGTATGAACCTGATGTGGAATACAGATAAGGAATATATGGCTGGTTTGCGTTATATCACAACACGTAATTTGGGGATTACCACTCATTTCGACAGTGATATGGGTTTTGGAGTCGGTCTTAATTTAAATTATTAATGGAAAATTATGTCCATTCCATCATTGGTAAATTCAAAAATAGAATTTCTACGTCATCCAAAAGGAAATTAGGTTTTTCATACGGCGTTAGATTTCCAACTTGTAAAAATTAATGAATTAACAATCGAAAAAGATGGCAGATGTTGTTTTTTAGAAGTTCACCACACTATTCAGTACATCATCTGCTTCTTTATGGATAAAATTGCCCCATAATTCAAGGTGGTTTTTAAATCACTATGTCTATATAATTTGTAGCATTAAAGGATTAATGGAATCGCCGGCAATCTTGTATGTCTGGCGGTGTGATTAGAAAGACTTTTATTTTTTCTTTTTAGCTATTTTTTTTAATGTTTTTTAGAAGGTTCGTAGTAATCTGATCATAAATAAAATTGTTCAGTTTCTCTGTTTAAAGGTTCACGGAGGCATTAATCACTCCATCTTCCTCTGATGGGATTCTATTGCACGGAACCGTCAATAGTTGCAGCTAAATTCCAGTTTTTTATAATTATGTGTCATTCTGCTTTACCTTTCATTTTATTTTAAACCGACCAGATAATTTTTGCAAATTCCTTTTTAAAGCATTTAGGATTTCATTATTCGTGTAAGGATTGACACTCCCAGCATAGGGACACCAAAAACCCCTATTACTTTTTTGTGTTCGTAAATCTGATCAAAGGTACTATAATCCTGCGCGCGGTCCTTAAAATCGCCATAAATACCCGGATCGCCTGGTACGGGTTCCCAAAGGTTATCTTTTCTGTGTGGATCTTCTTGCTCATTTGTTAACTGACCCTCAATCCCGTATTTTGCCATATAATGGTCAAGAAAATCGGGCACTAATTTATTTCGTAAAATTGTTTGAATCGTAGGGTATCCTACCATCCTTAGCCGATCTACTGTTTTTCGACTTCTACAATGGCCCTGGCCGCAACTTCCGGCTGGTATATTTTTCCCACAGGCATAGGTTTTTGGATAAACCTTGTTTTTACCCAGACTGCTCCACTTCAAAATCCTGTAATTCTTTCAGAAGCCTTTCGGTGCCTTCCACAGTAATTTTTTGATAAAGAGGGCTGGATTCTCCTGAAAAATCATAATAAGCCGCAAGATGCACCACAGAGGCAATTCTATTTCCATAGGCAAAACGTACTCGTTCAAAGGCATTTTTTATACTGGTATCTGAGGTGAAGTCTATACATACACATTCTGCCGTGGGTGGAGGAAAGGGATAACCCACATTATCCAGCCCTACGACAAGATACTTTTTAGCAAGTTCGTTAATATGGTTAGCCCACTGCTTCCACTCACAACAATAACTTCTTTATTTGCCTGAATTGCCGGTTTGTCCATGCCTTATATTATACTATAAATTTTATACTTCGTCCATCTACCCTATCTCTTTTATGGGATTTAAATTCATATGCTTCACATCAGGATCGTCACACCAACTTCACTGTCACCTTCCAAATTTTTTCAAAAAAACCCGGACGTGGCCGGGTTTTTAACAAAACTTGATTTAAATCTTTAAGCTTTAAAAGTAGCACAAGCTTCTGCACATTCGCGACATGCTTTCGCACAATCCTTACAGTGCTGTGCATCATGTTTATCACATTCCTGAGCACATTTTTCGCATACTTTTTTGCAATAATCAACTAACCCCTGTACATCTTTATAACTGGTTGCTAAAATTTGACTTAAGGCAGAACAGGCTTCAGCACAAACATGGTCTATACGAATACAATCTACCATCATCTTTACATCATCTTCATCAAGACAGGCATCTGCACAAAAATTACAATGGTTAATACAATTTCCAAGGGCTTTAATTAGTTTTTCATTTCTCATAATTTATTAAATTTTTTGATTCTACATAAAATTAAGCATGCACATTAAAAATTACTTTTAAAATTATGCTAAGGTCTTTCTGTTTTAAATTATTTTAACTTAGATGTAAAATAATTAAGAATATTTTGTGTCTACATGTTCCCAATTCCATCCTTCCTGACGCACTAAAGTTTTGAAAAATAGACGATTTTTGCTCACCTTTGCTGAAAACCCATCCGTATCAAAATTCTCCAGTATAAGTTCCTTTTCTAAAAGCCTATGAGTAGTTGAAGCCGGAGGGCCCGAAGGTAAGAGCCTCATGTGGGTTACCTCGGCGATTACTTCAAAATAATTATCATAAGCTACTATTAGTGGTTTTATGTCTTTAGAATCAGGTCTGAATTCCTCTTTAATTTGATCTGAAATAATCAACAAAGCTTCATAAAGCCTTGCCAGTTGCAGAATAATCGCATTTTTCCCTTTATTATTATGAAAATAGTGAATTACCGGGTAAGCCCGGTGTTGCTGGCTATATTTGATTATGGAGTCTGAAATTTCATCAATTTTACCTGTTAGCCGATCGAAATTTTCACCATTCCAGGCACTCATTACAATTTCTTCGGGACTGCTTCCCAGTGTACTTAAACTTATGCCAAGTTTACGCTGGTCTATGACTGCTGAAAGGACCGGAATAAAATAGGTGACAGACATGGTGAGGAGAATAAGCCCTGTAAAGGAATATATCGTGGTAAGTACCCTCCAAAGATCGGTGGAGGCTACATAATCCCCCATTCCTAAAGTTGAAACCGTAAATCCACTATAATACGTAATTTGCCAGAAACCGGCCGGAATTTTTGTGGTACTATCTATAATAGAGCCAGGAGAAGAATAAAGTATAAAAACCATGCTCGCCCATAAAAAGAATACCCAGATTAGCACAATAGAAATTAGTAGAAAATAACCCGCATGGGCCAGCAATTTAGAATTACCGTTCCTGCCAGAAATCAGCAATAAAAACTTCCAGAAAAAATGTGAAAAACGGCTGGTAAGCCAACCCCCGCCCTGCATGGATAAAGTGGTTTGCAGAATATCCAGAACTATGGCGACATACAGGATTATTCCGATAATTAGATAAATTTCCATATAGGTATTTTTGGTTAGTTAAAAAGGCCGAAAAATTAAGGCATTCAATTATTTTGATAGAGAACTAAATAAAATTTGGTCTAAGTTCATGCCGTATCGAGCCATTCTATTCAGGATATTAAAATTTTTAAATGATGGTGAAAAATATCCGGTGTCAAAATTAAAGCTTAGATTTTATATAAGAAATCAAGTAAAGATTACATAATGTAAGGATTATCATAAGATTAAACTTAAGAAAGATAATCTCAAATTAAAAGTTAATAACACTATCCAGAGCTTCATCAGCATCACGATGAATAAAATTTGCCTGATAATTTAAAGTGGTTTTTAAATCACTATGTCTATATAATTTTTGCAGCATTAAAGGGTGAATTCTATCACCTGCAATATTTCCAAAGCTATGACGGGCTATATGATTCGATAATGTTTTATCAATGCCACAGAGTTTAGCTATTCTTTTTAAATATTTATTGAGAAGTTTAGTGGTACTCTTTGTCCGTGTATAAATTTGTTCGGCTTGAGTTTGATCTACTTCCCGTAAAAAAGGGAATAAATATCCATTATTGAATTTCTTATCTGGGCGATAGTAATCAATTATAATCCTAGCTTTATCAGGAATTTTTAAACTTAGAGGTTTACCATTTTTTTCCATGACATAGTATAAACGTTTATCCTTGAAATCAGACCATTTTAATTTAATTACATCTGAGATTCGCATCCCGGCAAAATAAAAAGAAAACAACCATATGTTGTGAGTATGCCATATAGTTGAGTACTTCTCTAATTCGAGTGATTCTATCTTCTCAATTTCTTCTACATTCAATCCAATTTTATTACCTGAGGATATTCTAATTTTCTCTTTCTCACCAGCAAAAGGATAATATTTCTGGGCAATTACTCCTTCTTTAATTGCAATATTATAAAGAGTTCTAATGAAAATAAGCTGATTGGTTATTGTCCTTGGTTTATGATTCAGGTAAGAAGAACAAAATGTCTTATATTTTCTAATAAAAGATTCGTCAATATCCCTGAATCTTAGGTTATCATTTTTTTTAAAATATGCAACGCCATCCATCCAGTGATATTTAGATCTTCTTGCCTCGCTCACTCGCTTTAACCGTCTTTGTTTAATTTCTTGGATGATTTTTGCCTTACTTCTCGAATTCTTTAGTTGTATAAATTCTTCAATATTATATAGTATTGATAACTGCGCTTTAGCAACTGAAAAAACTCCCGTGTCATATTTACTTTGAATATGTTCAGTGGCAACAGTAAAGAAAGATTTAGAGCCATCTGGCCCTTTTAATTTTTGTTTTATTTGCCTTGGCGTAATTTTTTTCTCTGCATTGAAATAGATATCATTGACTTCAATCATCCTTTTCATCAAAAAGTTATTTAACTGCTTAAAGTTTGGATGAGTCTTTTTAACCTTACAAGCAACGTTATCCCAATCTTTTTCAAATACAGAATGTCCCAGCCAAACATAATTCGTTTTATAATTTTCGCTAATTCTTAAGGCCAGAGGTATCCTTCCATCCTTCTTTTTCATGTTTTTCCTCAAAACAATCTTTAAATTTGCCATACAGTTAGGATTTAAAACCCTGTAATATAATAATTTACACCTAAAAACTAGTACAGAATAAGTACAGAATAAGTACAGAATCGGTTGATTTTAGGCCATATTATATAATATCAAAATTTATCAAAACAACATTAACTAATTGATTTTCAGGTGTTTTAGATAGATTTGACTTCTAGCAGAATATTTTCATAACCCGGAGGTCCCGAGTTCAAATCTCGGTCTCGCTACAGGAATTAAAAAGCCGAAGTTTTCACTTCGGCTTTTATTTTTTAACATATAATTACTTCTCAATAAGTCTATGAAAAGCATAAAAAGCCGGAATACACATTCCGGCTTTATAGTTTATTAGAACTGGTAATTAAGACTTACTCCTCCGTAAAGCACCGTATCTAATGGTGCAGGAATATAAGCATCATCTAACTGATTCAGAAAAAGCATGTAATAATACTGGGTGCCCGTCAGGTTATTCGCTCCCACGTAGGCATCCAGCTGAAATTTCCCAAAATCAGTGCGGTAGCCTATTTTCGCATTCAGCAGGTTGTAAGGATCGGCTACATTTTCCCCATCTGATGTAAATGCCACGGCATCGCGATAATTATAGGTTAGATTTCCGTAGAAGCCATAGTTGCTTTGAAAATCAATTCCGGCGTTGACCACCCATGGAGCTACTCCGGCGACCATATTTCCGCTGTAATCAGCGGTTACAGGCTGCCCATCACCATCAAGCGACTGGTAGCGATAGTTCCCATATTCAAAATCTGAATAGGTCATGTTGGTGAAAATATCAATATTGCTGAAAAAGCCCGTCTCGGCACGGTAGGCATTGAATTTCAGCAGCATTTCCACTCCTTTATTATCGAGTTCTCCTCCGTTCGCCACATATGTATAGGCCGTAGTGCCATCGCCCGCCGGGACCGCAACAGATGTGAATTTATCCTGGAACTTCGCCTGGAAAACTGCTAACTCATAAAACAATCGATCCTGAAAAAGATTTCCCTTGGAGCCAACCTCAAACTGTTTACCAACTTCGGGTTGGAGCCCCTCGTTCAGTTCGCCGGTAGTAGCAATCACAATATTTCCGGAAACCGGGGTATTGTAGGCTTTGCTATAAGAAGCATATACCGAAAATTGCTCACTGAAGACCTTATTTATCGCAATATGTGGAGCAACAAGCCCCTCATATCGAGCATGTACATCGCGGTTTAGATCACTTTCAGGATCGTAGAGGCGATCTTCGGTGTCAATACTGCGATTGCTGGTACTGATTCCTGCCGTAAGAGAAAGATCTTCAGGAAAAGCCAGCGTCCATTGCGTAAACAGTGTATTGGTTTTTGACTGAATAGCCTGGTTGCTGCGAATGGCGCCAGTGATATTGTAACCTTCAGGATTCTCCGGATCTTCAACCATCCGGTAGCTCAAACTATTAGCATGCTGCTGCTGAAATTCCAGACCGGCGATACCGTTTAAGGAAATGGTTTCAGCAACATCAAAATGGAAGTCAAACGCGGAACGTATTCCGTAATTAATAGGATCCTTATCGGTCCATCCACCTGCTGAACTGGCGTTGGTACTCCTTCCGGAGCCAAAAACAGTAGTGGCATTCTGCAACCAGGAATTGAACTGGTAGGAATGGCTGAGCCCGGCACGAAAAGCCGTCACCTCGCTATGTGCATTATTCTTGATGTAGCGGGCATTTCCACTGTAATCCTGATTTTGATACTGCTCGATGGTCAACTCCCCGCCTCGCTCATCATAGCTATTGCTGTAGCCGAAATAGGTGCTGATAATCTGATCGTCATTGGGTCTGAAATCAAAAATAGCATTGACGTAGTCTTTTTGTGAAGCATTATGACTCATATAACCATCTGAAGTCTGGTGACCATAATTTACCAGTAATCCCGTACGATCTGTCCCATGTTGAAATTGTGTGGTAAAGCGAGCCAGGCCATAATTACCAATGGTCACATTTTGTTTCAGCGCGGTAATATTAGGCTGGGGTTTTACTGTTTCCAGGTTAATCGCCCCGGCAATAGCAAAACCGTACAAACTTCCAGCGGGACCTTTTACCACGTCTACCTGTCCAAGGCTTGCAAAATCGATATCATCCATCAAGGTGACTCCTTCGGCATCGGTGATCGGGATATTGTTGTAGTAGACTTTGTATCCCTGCCCATCGAAATTGTTGGTCGCTCCACGGAAACCAATTCCGTTTCCATAACCGCGAATATTGAATTGTTGGCCCGAGGAAACCCCGCGACGGTTCATTGTGACGCCGGGAACATTCGTATTGATGGCATCATCCAGGAAGATGCCAGTACCGCGTTCCAGTTCATATTTTTCCACATGGACCACAGAGACCGGTTTCTCCAGCGTTTGTTGACGGTGAAGCAAGCCTGAAAGCTGGACTTCCTCCAGGTCATCAATAGCGGTTCGAAGGGAAATAGTTAGAAATTTAGAACAATCTGATACTTTCAGATCAATAGGTTCATATCCTACAAAAGAAACCTGGAGTTCCAATCCTGTTTCGCAAGGAATGGAAAATTGGCCATTTTCTTTTGTAATATAGATTTCGCCAGTGGTAGTTCGAATACTGGCACCGCGAAGCGGACTGGTTGTTTCGGCATCCTGAACGATACCTTTCACCTGTTGTGGGAAGATAGAAAATCCCACCAGAAAGCCTAAAAAGGCCAGGTAATATTTAATCATTTTTTTACTATTTTAAAATTGTATAAAAATTGGGTGCATCCCATGTCATCACAGGATGTAGATTTTTAAACTCTGAAGAAAATCAGCTGAATTTTGGCGGGGGAATCTGCACGGTTCCAGGCAGACTTTTAAAGAGGTTTTTGTAGAAATCAGGTATTATTTCCTGGGAAACCACAAATTCGGTCGTAGTTTGAAATGCTGGATGTTCGCTTTGCGGGTAGACCTTGATCAGTTTAAAAAGATTGTTTTTGCGAGTATTCTTGAGGTTTTTCAGCACTCGGTCCAAGGCGGAAAAAAGGAAAGTTTCTTTACTGTCATCATAGCAATAAAAGTTAGTTTTATTACCATTTTTTTCGGAAAAGATCACGTCGTACATTCGGCCTTCAAACCGGAATTCATGATCCTCCACCCAGTTCACGTGATCCAATTCTTCCTTCCCAAAACTGATCTTTACAAGGTCCTCTATCTCCAGGCCGTTCTGGATCTTCACGATCGCTTCTCTCCTAATCTGGTGTAAATGAACATAAAAGAAGACCATATATCCTCCAAAATTGAAAAGCAGCGCCAGCAAAATGAAAACCGACAGTGATTTCTGAAATGGTCTTTTTCGAAACATGTTTTTAAAAGTATGAAAATCGCTCGATTTGTAGTTAATACCAGCCCTTTTTCTATTCCGAAGAAGCAGAAAAGATTTTCCCAAACAAAAAATGCCACCTGTAGCAGATGACATTTTTCTAATCAAAATTAAAAACAAACTTACTCTTTCACAGGCTCCTGGATAGTTTCTTTTACCTGGTTCTGGATAACCTGCTTATCGCCCACCACGATCAGCGTCATTTTTTCAGGATCAATGTATTTTTTGGTCATTTTCTGAACATCTTCCGGAGTGACCGCGTTGATATTTTTGACTTTATCAACCAGGAATGATTCCGGCAGATCATGGATATCCAGGAAATTCAGCTGACTAATGATTCCCCCCGGAGTCGAATTCTGAAGTACGTAAAGACCAGATTCATAATTCTGAATACCTTGTAACTCCTCCTGGGTCGGCGCTTCTTCCTGTAAACGTTTGATCTCTTTCGTGATCTCCGAGATAGATGCGCCCGTGTGTTCGGTGGTCACATCGGCGGCTTCGAACCATAAACCAGATTTGTAATTGGCGTATAAAGAACTGTAAGGAGAATAGGTATAGCCTTTGTCTTCCCTGATATTACTGGTGATACGAGAACCAAAAGATCCGCCAAGAAGTGAATTGGTAATGTCCAGGGCGATATAATCTTCATTGGAAGGATCGGCCACTGGCAACCCATAGTAAATAGTCGATTGCGGAGCTCCCGGGCGATCCAGTATGCGGGTGGCACCATTCGACTGGGCCTCTGCGACCGAATAATCTACTGAAGGGCCTTTTTTCCAGTTTCCAAGTTCCTGCTCAACCAGTTGTTTTACGGCATTTGCATCAAACATTCCCACCACATAGACCGTGGTTCGCTGTGCACCGAAATTGTCATTATAAAATGCTTTTACATCCTCCAGAGAATAAGAATCTACCATCTCGCTGGTTGGATAGAGTCTTCCGTAAGGATGGTCTGGATACATTTCAGCAAAAAATTCTTTTCTGGCCTGGGAGCCGGGACGTGACAAAGAAACCGTAAGGTTCCTTTTCATATTGTTTTTCAATCGTTCAAGTTCACTTTCCGGCAGTTTTGGATCGGTTAAAATATCGGTAAGTACCTGTAGCGCTTCCTTAGCAAATTCTGAAAGTACGCTGGTGCTGAGTGTTGTGGTGTGCAATCCTACTCCAACATTCAGGTTACCCCCCATTCCTGCCAGGCGATCTTTTACGGAATAATCTTTATTCGTGCCTTCTTCCATCAAATCGGACAACAGGTCAGAAACCCAAACCTGGTCTTCTTTCTCGTTGATGTTCCCTGTCTTCAGAGTGATATTGATGGTTGCTTTTGGCAGGCTGCCATAAGGCACCAGGACCAGGCTAAGACCATTGTCATAATTCACCACTTCTTTTTCCGGAAGGCTAAATCCCTTGGGTTCTCCTCCAGGTGGCGGAGTTTGTTTTTGAGCGCTGGTAGTAAAAATGCTTAAAAGCGCCAATACGAAAATATATACTGATTGTTTCATTAGTTCACTTTTTCATTGTTAGCAAGAAGCGGATTGACGCGCAAAACGGTGCGATTGGATTTCCGCAGATATTCTGAAACAGTTTTATTAACGGTCTCAGGTGTGATTTTGCGAAATTCTTCCTCAAGATGATTGATCCGTGAAGGATCGTCGTCAAACAGGGCGAAACTGCACAAAAGATCGGCACGTCCCAAACCAAAGGTACTGCCAAGATTATCGTACAACTGTGAACGCATTTTGACCATCGCATTATCCAGCATTTCCTGGGTAACCCCATCTGAAAGACTCGCTACAACTTCATCTACGGCAGTTAAAATATCCTCCTGGGACGTATCTGTGTCGTAAGTGAAATTGAACATCATCTGCATCGGGCCATTGTAATTGAACATGTTCCCAAGGTAATTGATCCCTCCAGAAACATTGGACGTGTAACCCAACTCATCTACCAGTTTTTTCTGAAGTAAGGCGTTGTCGCCTTCGATCAAAATCTGGTTCAATAATCCCATGGCGAAATATTCCGGGGTATTGCGCTCCGGCATGTGGTATGCGATGGCAATTGCAGGTTTATTGGCAAGGGAATCGTTCTTCACGAACATCTTTTCTTCCTGTTGCTTTGGTTCTGAAATATCCGGAATTGGAGGCACTTCCGCAGAAGGGATATTTCCGAAATATTGCTCAATCCAGGCTTTTGCCTGCTGTGGATCAAAATCTCCCACCACTGAAATTGCAGCATTGTTTGGCGCATAATATGTCTTGAAGAAATTTTCCACATCTTCCAGATTGGCCGCATCGAGGTCTTTCAGGTCACCATAAAAATTGTGTGCATTATACCAGTTAGTATTGGCATACTGCGGCATGTCCAGCCAAGGAAATCCGCCATATGGCTGGTTTAAAACGTTCACTTTTACCTCGTTCTTTACCACACCCTGCTGGTTAGTAAGATTATCCTGGGTAATATCCAGGCCACGCATTCTATCGGCTTCCGCCCAGAGCATGGTTTCCAGTTTATTAGAAGGAACGATCTCGAAATAGTTCGTAAAATCAAAACGAGTGGAACCGTTCAATACTCCTCCATTTTGCTGGATTAGTTTAATGAATTCCATTTTGCCCAGGTTTTGAGAGCCCTGGAACATCATGTGTTCAAAAAGGTGCGCGAAACCGGTTCGATCTTTAGGTTCGATCCTGAACCCGATATTGTAATAAACTGCAATAATTGCCGTTGGCGAAGTATCATCTGGCGAAAGGATCACCTTAAGGCCATTATCCAGTTTGTAATATTCCACAGGAACATGGAATTCATTAGATTGCTGTTGGTTGGAATCCTGGGCGAATGCCGGTATAAGCATTCCCAGCATCAACAGCAACGTGACTGTTTTTTTCATAAGCTGTAGTTTATAGTTTAAGAAAGTTTGTAATTACTTGACTCAGAATCAGCCAAAATGTTACAATATTTTCAGGTTTTCTGAATATAATGCGCAAAATTTAGAATAAAAACTTCCATTCGATTAAATTTTAAAGTGCAGACTGTTAAAATAGAGGATTAATTAATAATTTTCATTTTCAAATTTCTGATAAACGTCAAATTACTTCAATCATTCATGTTCAGGATCTTCCGAAAAACCCGAAAATGGTTGCTGAGTCAGCAGAAATTCAGCAAATACTTTATATATGCCTGTGGCGAAGTGCTTTTGATCGTGATCGGGATCCTGATCGCCCTGGCCATCAATAACTGGAATCAATCAAACCAGGCCCGGGACCGGGAAAGGTTTTACCTACAGGGACTACACGATGAGTTTTCTCAAAGCCGCCTTAAATTGTTGAATTTAATGGAAGTGAATCAGAACAGCTATCGCGATGCCAGAAAGCTAGCCGTAATGATGGAACAAAACATCATCTCCAATGAAGCAGAGTTGTCTACACTGCTGTTCAATTCGCTGAGTTACGAGATCGATTACAATCCTAATAATTCGTTAGTAACCGAAATTATCAACACTGGCGGATTAAAGGATATTTCCAACCCGGAACTGCGCAGCCATTTGACCATGTGGGATTCGTACCTCCAAAGTATTCGCAGGCAGGAGAATTCCTTACGCGAGCAACGGGAAAAACTTCTGGATCTCTTTCGGAAAGAAACCTATAGCATCCGGACCATTCTACAAAATACCGATATCAGCGGGCCGGTTTTAGGAAATTCTCAACCAAATCCTGAAATTTCTAATCAGCATATCCTGAAAGACCGGGAATTTGAAAATAATTTACTGATTTAAATAGTTACCGGCCTGAGTTCCGAAAACTATCATTACACCCCACTTTTAAAGGAAATAGACCAGATTCTCGCCACGATCGAAAAGGAGTTGGAAAACTGAGGTTTCAGCAATTATTAATAAAACGCCAAAAATCTAACCGTCACACGTGAAACTTTCTTAAAGCCAGCATCCAGCCTTTTCCTATTGCCTAATTTTAAGGGAGTAAACGGAAGTTTCAATCTTAAAAATCAGACTATGAAAAGTAAAGTTGTCGTGATTACCGGTGCTTCTGCCGGCGTTGGGCGTGCCACTGCGAAAGAATTTGCCAAACAGGGCGCTAAGATCTTATTGATCGCTCGCGGTAGGGATGGCCTGGAAGGAGCAAAAAGAGAAGTGGAAGAAGCTGGCGGGCAGGCGTGGATCTATGAAGCAGATGTCGCCAATGCTGACCAGATTTATACCGCTGCTGATTTTGCTGAAGAAAACCTGGGCCCCATTGACGTCTGGGTTAATAATGCGATGGTTAGCGTTTTCAGTAAAGCGATGGAAATGCATAATGATGAATACAAACGCGTGACTGAAGTAACTTACCTGGGACAGGTTTACGGAACACTTGCGGCATTGCAAAAGATGAAAACAAGAAACTGCGGAAAGATCATTTTGATAGGCTCCGCACTTTCTTACAGGGGAATTCCTTTACAATCGGCATACTGTGCCTCCAAGCATGCAATCCAGGGCTTTTTTGAATCACTCCGCGCAGAGCTGCTGCACGATCAAATCAACGTAGACCTTTCTATCGTACACCTGCCGGCGATGAACACTACACAGTTTGGTTGGGTGAAGACCCGTTTTCAGCAGAAGCCAAAACCCATGGGAAGGATTTTTCAGCCAGAAGTCGCAGCTCGTGCCGTTGTAGAAGTTGCTGAGACTGGAGAACGCCAGCGCCTGGTTGGCTTTCCTACCGTTCAAACCATTTGGGGAAATAAGCTCGCACCCGAATTCTTAGACCATTATATGGCAGAACACGGTTTTAGTGGCCAGCTTACCAACGAGCCGGAAGAAGCCGATCGTAAAGACAATTTATGGGAACCTGTACCGGGTGATCAGGGAACTCATGGAACTTTTGATAAAAAAGCACATAATTTCAGTATTTGGGATACCATACATGATCATCGCAAAAGCCTTGCGCTGGTCGCAGGAACAATTATAGGAGGAGCGGTTTTCAAGTCTTTATTGAAAAGTTGATTCCATTTCAATCCCAAAACCGGAAAAATCAATTGTAAATTCTCAAGTAAATTTTATTAAAAAGAAAACTATGAAGTATCAAAAAGCTGGTTCCACCAACCTTCAAATTCCACCAATCGTTTTTGGAGGGAACGTTTTTGGCTGGACCGCCGATAAAAAAAGATCTTTTGAACTGATGGATGAGATCCTGGATATGGGTTTCAACATGATCGATACCGCTGATGTGTATTCTCGCTGGGCCGATGGTAATTCAGGTGGGGAATCTGAGCTTATCATTGGGGAATATATGAAAGACCGTGGAAACAGGAATAAGATCACTCTTGCAACGAAAGTGGGCTCGAGCATGCAGCAAGGAGGCAATAAAGACATTTCCGAAAAGCATATTTTGAAGGCAGTGGAAGATTCCCTGCAAAGATTGCAGACAGATCATATAGACCTGTATTTCACACATTGGGATGACGATCAAACGCCAATTGAGGAAACGCTGGGTGCTTACCAGAAACTCATTGATCAGGGAAAAGTGCGGTATATAGGCGCGTCGAACTTATCATCTTCCAGGTTAATTGCTTCGCTAAAAGCTGCTGAAAGAGAAGACCTACCGAAATATGAGGTTTTTCAGCCAGAATACAGTTTAATCGAGCGGGAGAAATTCGAAGGAGATATTCAGAAGATCTGTGAAAACTACAATCTGGGTGTCACCAGTTATTTCTCTTTGGCTAGTGGGTTTTTGACCGGAAAATACGCCTCAGAAAAAGATATTAAAGGAACAGGAAGAGAACCATTCTTAAAAGACTATTTTGATGATCGTGGGAAACAGATCCTCCAGACTTTAGAAGAGGTTGCGGAACAATATGAAGTTTCGCAGGCCGCAGTCGCACTTAGATGGATCATGCAGCGACCAGGGATCACCGCTCCCATTGCCAGTGCCACGAAATCTGGTCATCTCCAGGCATTTCGGGAAGCTGTGAGCCTGGAGCTTGACGAGGAATCCATGCGCCAGCTAACAGAGGCCAGTTCTAAAAAGTCTACTGTAGCTTAGCAATTAGCTCGTCCAGGTTTAAGACCAACTGTTCCCCTGATTTCATATGTTTCAGGGTGAATTTTTTCTGGGCCATCTCTTCGTCTCCAGCCAGTACAACAAATGGAATATCCCGTTTATCGGCATATTTCATTTGTTTTCCCATTTTAGCATCGTCCGGATAAAGCTCGGCAATGACGTTTTCGGAACGTAAATTTCGCACCGCCTTCATCGCATACAAAGCTTCTTTTTCACCAAAATTGAGAAATAAGACCTTGGTATTTTGGGTAACGGTCTCCGGAAACAAATTCAATTCTTCGAGCACCAGGTAAATCCGGTCCAGACCAAAGGAAATACCGATCCCGCTCATATTTTTTAAGCCGAAAATCCCGGTAAGGTCGTCGTAACGACCTCCACCACCGATAGAGCCCATTTTCACACCCTCTGGAGCCACAACTTCATAAATAGCACCAGTGTAATAATTAAGTCCGCGGGCCAGGGTCACATCCAGGTCTAAACTGGCCGTTTTAAGCGGCATATTTTCAATAGCCTTCTGAATAAATTCTAATTCTGAAATACCTTTCATTCCTGTTTCCGAAG
Source organism: Christiangramia flava JLT2011 (assembly GCF_001951155.1). Taxonomy (NCBI): domain Bacteria; kingdom Pseudomonadati; phylum Bacteroidota; class Flavobacteriia; order Flavobacteriales; family Flavobacteriaceae; genus Christiangramia; species Christiangramia flava. Next base: position 3,322,487 of record NZ_CP016359.1, on the reverse strand, counting down.
AGGAAAGAATAGCCTTAATACCTTCCAGTTTTTCTGAAAAATCACCCTGGAGTTTAAAAATCGGTTCAATTTTACTGATCGCGTCTTCAGAAATTCCTTTTTCGCGCATTTCTTTTTTGACTCCCTCCTCGCCTATTTTATCAAGCTTGTCAAGCGCCACGGTGAAATCGATTAGCTTATCTGATTCTCCAATCACTTCCGCAAAACCTGATAAAACTTTACGGTTATTGATCTTGATGGTTACGCCATCTAATTTTAAAGCTGAAAATACGGAATCATACAGCTGCACGAACTCCACTTCCTGCCAGAGACTCGTGCTTCCCACTACATCAGCATCACACTGGTAAAATTCGCGAAATCGACCTTTTTGCGGCCTGTCTGCTCTCCACACCGGTTGGATCTGGTAACGCTTAAAAGGAAACTCGATCTCGTTCTGGTGTTGTACCACGTAACGTGCAAACGGAACGGTAAGATCATACCGTAGCGCCTTTTCGCTAATCGAAGTTGCCAGTTTGTTGGAGTCTTCTTCAGTCAAAGCATTCTTATCAGCTTTCCGTAGAAAATCTCCTGAATTCAGGATTTTAAATATCAGGCGATCACCTTCTTCCCCATATTTTCCCATCAGCGTGGAAGAATTCTCAAAACTTGGAGTTTCAATAGGCTGAAATCCGAATTTTTTAAACTCGCTGCGGATGGTCTCGAAAATATAATCGCGTTTCGCCACTTCAGCAGGAGAAAAATCGCGAGTTCCTTTAGGGATAGATGGTTTTTGCGCCATGGGTCTTTACTTCTTTTTCAGGTTTGCAAATATCTTAAAATTTAGGCGAACCCAAACAAATTTGAAATTTTAAGTAACATTCTGCTACTTTTATAGTCTAACCGGTAACATCAAAACCAACATATGTTTTCACTTTTTAGGGAAAATATCAGGATCGCGCTGAGTTCCATTCGTAACCAGGCGCTCCGAACCATCCTTACCGTTCTTATCATCGCCATCGGGATTACCGCGCTGGTTGGTATTTTAAGTGCCGTTTCAGCTCTGGAAAATACCATTAGCAGTGACTTTGCCTCTATGGGGGCTAATACTTTTAATATTCAGCGATACGATTTTCGCTCCCAGAGCTTCGGAAATAACCAGGATCGTAAGGTCAACCCCATCATTTCTTATAATGAAGTGCGCGAGTTTGAAGACCGCTACCAGTATCCTTTTACTGAAACGGCTATCTCCTTTACGGGCACTGCTTCAGCTGAAGTGAAATATGAGAACGAGAAGACCGATCCTGAAATCCGGGTTTTAGGTGTGAATGAATTCTATTTGAACAATACGGGGCTGGAAGTGGAAGAAGGCCGCCAATTCAACTATTTCGATATTCGGAACAATAATAATGTGGCCATTGTAGGTTCAGATTTCCGAGACGGACTTTTTAAGGGCCTCGATCCCGTTAATAAAACAATTAGTGTACGAGGTGCAAAATTCAAGATCATCGGGATTCTGGAATCTAAGGGAAGTACCTTCGGGAATAACCAGGATCTGCGGGTATTTATCCCAATTCAGCATGCACGCTCCATCTTTTCCCAGCCGAATATCAATTACGATTTGAGTGTACGCGTTTCAAATAAAGAGCTGCTGGAAGAAGCTATGGACGAGGCCATTATCACCTTTAGAAATGTTCGCGGACTGAATCCTGTGGAAGAAAATAATTTCGGGCTGGAACGAAGCGATGATCTCATTAACCGGATTCTTAGTATTACCGGAGCCCTGAATATCGCAGCCTGGATCATCTCGATCATCACAATTTTCGGTTCTTCCATAGCGCTGATGAATATCATGCTGGTAACCGTTACCGAGAGAACCCGCGAGATTGGTGTGCGAAAGGCGCTGGGTGCCAAACGCAATACCATTGCCACCCAATTCTTTTTGGAAACTCTGGTCATTGGCCAGATGGGTGGAATTTTAGGGATTCTGCTTGGGATCGGCATTGGATTTGCCGTCTCCTCTGCCCTGGATTTCAAATTCACCACACCGTGGATGGCTATGTTCTGGGCAACCGCAATTACCGTTCTGGTCGCTATTCTTGCCGGTAGTTATCCTGCTCTTAAAGCCTCCAGGCAAGACCCGATCGAATCGTTGAGATACGAATAAGAATAATAATTATTCCTGGACGACTTCCTGCATGTAGCGATAGAGTTCGCCCTTGGTAATATTGGCTCCCTGTTGGATCAGTGCGAAAATATCCTTATTTCGGTCCTCGGTCAGTGCCTTGGTCGAAGTGTAGATATTCACTTGATCATCCATTAAATTCTGCTGCAGCCAGCCATAACCATTTTGGGTCGTAATATCGATACCTTCTACTTCCACCTTAATGGCGATCAGGTTAATGGTCGCTTCAGAAATATGGAAAAGAAAAAGCTGTTTTTCTGAAATATGCTCCAGGTATTCTACTTTATTCAGAACGCCTTCCCAGATCAGATCACTGAAAATATCCAGTTCTTGTTCGGCTACCTCTGGCTTTTCGGTTTTGATCTTCTGCCATTCATCTGCTGTAATAGACTGGGTTGCCAGGAAATTGATGAATTCCTGGTGCATTTCATCAAACTGTTCTTTGGTAAGTCTTGAGTATTTCATTGGGAATAAGATATAAAAAGAAAAGCCTACTCAGAGTATGAGCAGGCTTTCCTGTTATAAATTCATGCTATTAAGCTTCGGCTACAACGTCAAAAGTGAAGTTGCTTACCACTTCGCGGTGGAAACGAAGGGTAGCATCGTACTGCCCTAAACGTTTAATGTTACCACCAGCAATGTTGATATATTTCTTATCAATTTCAACTCCTTCTTTAGCAAGTGCATCAGCAAGATCTGCATTGGTAATAGAACCAAACAACTTATCTCCGGCACCGGCTTTAGCAGTAAGTTTAATATCAAGGCCGTTCAATTTCTCAGCCTGCTTCTTAGCTTCATCGATATGCTTTTGCTCTTTGTAAGCACGTTGCTTCAAAGTCTCTGCCAGCATTTTCTTAGCTGAAGGAGTCGCAAGCTCAGCAAATCCCTGAGGAATCAGGTAGTTACGACCATATCCGTTCTTCACAGATACCACATCGTCTTTAAAGCCTAAATTATCTACGTCTTGTTTAAGTATTACGTCCATAACTGCCTGTTTTTATTTTAATAAATCACCTACATAAGGCATTAGTGCTAAGTGACGAGCACGCTTTACAGCAGTAGCCACTTTTCTCTGGTATTTCAAAGATGTACCGGTAAGACGACGAGGAAGAAGTTTTCCTTGCTCGTTTACGAAGCTCATCAAGAAATCAGGATCTTTGTAATCGATATACTTGATACCTGATCTTTTGAAACGGCAGTATTTTTTAGCCTTAGTAGTTTCTATGTTAAGCGGAGTTAGATACCTGATCTCTCCGTCTTTTTTTCCTTTTGCCTGTTGTTCAATAGATGTTGCCATGATTACGCTTTTTCCTTGTTACGTTTTCTTCTCTTTTCAGCCCAGGCGACCGCATGCTTGTCTAACTTCACAGTTAGGTAACGCATCATACGTTCGTCTCTTCTGAATTCCAACTCTAAAGGCTCAATAACTTCTCCTGGAGCCTTAAACTCGAATAAGTGATAAAAACCACTCTTTTTGTGCTGGATTGGATACGCTAGCTTTCTAAGCCCCCAATCTTCTTTAGCTACCATCTCGGCCCCTCTAGAAACAAGAAAATCTTCGTATTTCTTAACTGTTTCCTTTATCTGCTCATCAGATAAAACGGGATTCAAGATGAAAACAGTTTCATAATTGTTCATAAATACTTACTTTAAATTAAATCGGCTGCAAAAATAGTATTATTATTTCTATTTTCAAAGCCCGAAATAAAGGATGTAAAACAAATTTTATCGACCACAAACTCAAATTACTTTGTATTTTAATTTATTAATGCCTAATATTGTTAAATCTAACCTGAAATAGACCGTGGAAGAAGTATTACTTAAATGTGCCGTTGTAGATGATTCAAGCCTTCAGCGACTTTCTATTGTAAAGTTGATCAAAGATCATCCCAATTTGAAGTTGGTGGCTGAATACAATAATGCGATCGAAACAAAAAACGGACTTTTAGACACCGAAACCGATCTTATTTTTCTGGATATCGAAATGCCAATTCTTTCCGGTTTTGAGCTGCTTGACAATTTACCGAACAAACCGCAGATTATATTCGTAACCGGTAAAACCAAATATGCCTTTAAAGCTTTCGATTACGATGCCGTGGATTATATTCATAAACCGGTAACCAAAGATCGATTCAATAACGCCGTGAATAAAGCGGTGAATCTTTTTAAACTGAAACACCAGACTCCTATTCAGGAAGACGATGATTTCATCTTCGTAAAGAGTAACCTGAAGAATCGTAAGGTTTTCCTTAGTAAACTGAAATATATACAGGCGCTCGGGGATTATGTGAAGTTCGTTACTGAAAAAGATAATTTTGTCGTACTGGCCACCATGAAGTCTTTTGAAGAACAGTTGCCAAACGACCGATTCCTTCGTACACATAAATCATATATCATAAACCTCGATAAGATCGAACGTTATAACAGTAAAACTATCGAGATCGATAAAGAGAAGTTGCCTCTTAGCAGGCACAAAAAAGCCAACCTGGTAGAGGCGCTGAGTGCCCTTCAGGAAGAATCATAACAACTTGTTTTTCAGAATATACTAAGGGCCATTTTTAGAAAATGGCCTTTTTTTATTGCGGGTCCACGTTAATGATCACCCTCACAGAACGGAACGCAGCGATCGTCCCGAAACTGGATAAAATCCTGTGGACCATTGCTTTGGTTTTTCCTAAAGATTGCTTCTGCGGAATTTTAATCAGGATATTTTTATAATATTCGTTCCTGATCCTTGCCACCGGCGGAAATTCCGGTCCTAATACAAAACGCTCAAAAACTTTCTCCAGAGCAGTTGCCAGCCAGGCTGCCGCATCATTCGTTTTCGAAAAATCCCGACTTTTTACAGTTAAGCGTATTAACCTGAAGTATGGCGGATATTTGTACTGGTAACGCTCTTCCAGTTGTTCACGGTACATTTCCGAAAAATTTCCTGTGGAAACCTGCTGAATGATTCGATGATAGGGATTGTAAGTTTGAATTAGTACTTTTCCGCGTTTTTTGGTTCGCCCGGAACGTCCTGCAACTTGCTGCATGAGCTGGAAACTTCTTTCATGTGCACGAAAATCAGGAAAATTCAGCAAATTATCAGCATTCATGATCCCGACTAAATTCACCTTCCGGAAGTCCAGCCCTTTGGTGAGCATTTGCGTGCCCACTAAAATATCAGTTTCAAAATTCTCAAAAGCCGTAATGATCTTTTCATAAGAATGTTTCCCCCGCGTCGTATCCTGGTCCATTCGGGCGATACGGGCATCCGGGAACAAGGCTCGCAGTTCGGTTTCCACCTGTTCGGTCCCGAATCCCTTAGTAGAGATTTCATCACTTCCGCAGGCCATACATTTTTGCTGCATGGCAATATGATAGCCACAATAATGGCAGCGCAACTGGTTATTATGACTGTGATAAGTTAAACTTACATCACAATTGGGACACTGCGGAGAATGCCCGCAAGTATTGCATTCCAAAATTGGCGAAAATCCGCGTCTATTCTGAAAAAGGATCACCTGTTCCTCCTCTTCCAGAGATTCCTTGATTTCTTCAATCAGCCTTTCAGAAAAATGGCCGGTCATTTTCTTTTTGCGATGCGCCGTTTTGATGTCTACCACTTCCATATCGGGCATCAGAACCTCGCCATATCTCCTGTTAAGCTCGACCAGTGCATATTTATTATGGTCGGCGTTGAAATACGATTCCAGGGAAGGCGTGGCAGAACCGAGCAAAATAGCAGCTTTAAACTGGGCTGCCAGCACTACCGCAGCATCTCGCGCGTGATAACGTGGTGCAGGATCAAATTGTTTAAAGGTAGTTTCATGTTCTTCATCGACGACGATCAATCCCAAATTCTGAAACGGTAAAAAGATACAGGAACGAGCACCAATAATGATCTGTCCTTTTTCTGAATTGCTGAGCACGTGTTTGTAAACTTCTACTCGTTCATTCAAAGAATAGCGGCTATGATAGACCAAAACCTTATCGCCAAAATAATCCTGAAGCCTTTTAATGAGCTGTGTAGTAAGAGCGATTTCCGGCAATAAATAAAGTGCCTGTTTTCCTGTTTTCAGGACATCTTCAATAAGCCTGATATAAATTTCAGTTTTTCCCGAAGAAGTCACCCCGTGTAAAAGGCAAACCTGTTCTTCTGCGAAATAAGATTTTATCTGGTCAAATGCCTGCTGTTGGTATTTATTAAATATGATCTCCTTATTGAAGGTTTCCCCTTTGAAACCTACTCTATCTGTCTGTTCATAGTACTCTTCGAAAATTCCCTTTTTCACCAAGCTCTTTAACACCGCGCTGGTAGCTCCAGACTTGTCGCAAAGCGTTTTAGCCTTCAAAGGTTTCCTGCTATTGGCGGTAAGAGAAAAATAGGTAAGCAGAATTTCTCGTTGCTTAGGGGCGTTGCTCAATTCATCCAACAGCCGGTGCATGGCTGCTTCCGCTTCAAATTCCGAACGCAACCGAACGAACCGAACTTCTTTAGGTTTGTATTGCTCATAAATTTCCTGGTTCAGCTCAACCACTTCCTTTTCTACCAGTAAATTGATAACAGGCAGTACACTTTTCCGATCCAATAATTCCTGAATTTCCTGGATCTTCATGGAGGATTGTCGCTGCAAAGCTTCCACTACCAGGAATTCATCATCATTCAATTTTTCTTCCGGAAAATCAAAGTTCTTCCGTAGCTTTACAATGCTTTCACTTTCCAGCAAAAATGCTCCTGGTAAAGCGGCACGCATCACTTCCCCTTCGGAACAGAGATAGTAGTGTGATATCCAACTCCAGAATTTCAGCTGATGCAGGCTCACCAGCGGCTTTTCATCCAGGATCTGGTGTATGGGTTTCGCCTCATAGACCTGTGGAGGATTCTGATGAATTTTAGCCACAATTCCCGTGTAAATGCGGTTTTTACCAAATTGTACAGCCAGTCGCATTCCCTCACAGATAAATTCAGCTTCAGCATCAGACAAGCTATAGGTAAAGCGTTTATCCAGCGGTAACGGGAGAATAAGGTCTGCGAAATAGGCCATTCAGAATAGGTTAAAATAAAAACTGCCTCTAAAATTTAAGACAGTTTAGACTGTAAATTTAAAATTTTAAAGGCAGTTTCAAACAGTAATTCTATTCGGCTCTTTCCCAGACTTTCGTTTTGTAGAAAAATGCGAGGTAGCCACGAACATTCAACCTATCAGGATCATTTTCATCCAGCCAGATCTTACAGCGGTATTCCTTACCGCTTTTGGGATCAACGATCGTCCCGCCGGAATATTCAGAGCCATTCTTTTCCAGGTCCCACATAAATGTCATTCCTTCAATTGGCTGATCTTTCAGCTCACCATCGCACTCCGAACAAACACGGTCACGATCTTCCTCCTTCATAATCCGGTCTACCTTTCCGAAGTATTTTCCATCTTCCTTATATATTTCAATAATAGAATTGACGGTGCCTTCGTGGTTCCGGTTTTCCCATTTCCCGGTGACTTCCTGCGCGAACAGGCTCTGCCCGAGAAATATCAGCAATATTGGGGCTAAGAAATATCTCATATTATTTGCCTAGCATGGCTTCTTTCAAATCATCATCTGCTGGGCGGTTGGATAGCCAAATCCCGAAAAGCGCTTTTTTGAAATCGAGTCCCTCAATGGTACCAAGCATCTTATCATTTTTGTAGGCTACCACTCCTTTCCCGGGAAGGTACACCAGGTCAAAAACATCGTTTTTATGGATCTCTTCCATAAAGAAGCTGCGGAATTTCTCGATTTTGGTTTCCAGAGGGGCGGTCTTACCGTTAGTAGCATTTTCGAATCCTTCGTTTACGGCATCGATCATTTTATCGCTGGAAATAAGCTTGGAAATAATATGCAATTTGATCGCCATTGGTTTATCTGCACTGGCAATAGTATTGGCATCAGAAGATTTTTCAGTGAGATACAATCCTCCCGCATAGAGGTCGATCCAAAGTTTTTCCCTCACACCTGCTCCATTGAGCATTAGTTCAGTACCCTGAAAGGATTGAGAATTCGGAAGGCTCACATCGCCCACCTTCGTCTGTGCCACGCCAAGGTTTAAACTCAACACTGCAGCCAGTAAAAAAAGCATTTTTTTCATGTTCAATTGGTTTTTGGTTTTTTCTAAAGTTATTTAAATTTTTTCTTCAGTTTTATCAGAGAAGCATTTAATTCGAACCCTAAAAGTAATACATTGGAATTCAGCCAGATGTAAAACATTAAAATCAGTAAAGCTCCTATCGACCCGTATAATTCGTTATATCTCGAAAAATTGGTAATATATAAACTGAATAAATAGGTGGTCAACATGATCAGGATCGTCGTGAAAAGCGCTCCAACCGAAAAGAATCTCGCCTGTCTTGCTTCCCGTGTTCCGAAATAATACAATATTGCCACCGCCGTATAAATTAAAATGATAAAAGCGATGAAATTTATCAAACTGGCTCCAAAACCATTATCGTTTATAACGCCAAGAGTGGTAAGATCATCGATCGCATAGGTTAAATAAACCGCTACGATAACCGAAATAAGCAACAACAGTGCCAATATAAGAGATACCCCTATCGCTACCACGTATTGCCGGATGATCGATCGGTTAGCCTGTGTATGGTAACTGAACTCAAAACCGGTGAAAATAGCATTCACGCCGTTGGTCATCAGGAAAATAGAAAGAACAAAAGACACCGAAAGCAAGCCACCACGAGGGTTTTTCGCAATATCTTCAAAAATATTACCAAAGAAATCCCCTGTCTCCGGCGGAAGCAGTCCATCAATGAAGATCAGAAATTCCAATTGAAAATCATCTATGAAGGTCACATAAGGTATCAGGTTCAAGACAAATAACAGGAATGGAAAGATCGCCATAAAAAAACTAAAAGCGATGGAGCTGGCCCGAGTTGAAAATGTACCTTTTACAATTCCGCCGGTATAAATCACCCAAAGATCCCAAAGAGACAATCCTTCCAGGCCAGGAAGTATGATCTTGTTCGTTTTTCGTTCCCACCAGGATGAAAAACGTTGCAACCACGACTGGATCTCGGTTTGAATGGCCATGTTACACGGCTTTTAAACTAAGATCGAGATTGTATACAGAATGTGTAAGGGCGCCGCTGGAAATAAAGTCCACACCGCATTCAGCATAAGTGCGGGTGGTTTCCAGGGTAATACCGCCGCTGCTTTCCGTAAGACAACGGTCCCCGATGAGTTCCACAGCTTTACGGGTATCTTCAAAACTGAAATTATCGATCAGGATTCGGTAGATACCTTCAGATTTCAGAATTTCCTGAATTTCTCCAAGATTTCTTGCCTCTACAATGATTTTCAAATCCAGGTTATTTTCTTCCAGGTATTTTTTCGTTTTGTTGATCGCTTTGGTAATTCCCCCGGCGAAATCGATATGGTTATCTTTTAGCATTATCATATCATAAAGCGCAAAACGGTGGTTCTCTCCTCCCCCGATCTTTACCGCCCATTTCTCGAGCGCCCTGATCCCGGGAGTGGTTTTACGAGTATCAAGAATCCTGGTTTTGGTGCCTTCCAGTTTTTGCACGAATTCCGAAGTTTTGGTAGCGATGGCGCTCATTCGCTGCATCGCATTCAATACTAGTCTTTCTGCCTTTAGAATAGATTGGGAACTGCCTTCAACGGTAAAGGCGATATCTCCTTTTTTGATCGGTTCACCGTCTGCAATGAAAATTTCCATTTTCAGATCGCTGTCTACATACTCGAAAACTTTTTGTGCAAAGGCTACCCCGGCAAGAATACCGGTGTCTTTAACCAGTAATTTGGCTTTGCCCGTGGCCGAAGCCGGGATGCAGGCCAGTGAGCTGTGATCTCCATCGCCAACATCTTCGCGAATGGCATTTTTTATGATTAATTCAATTTCTTTTTCAAATTGTGCCGGTGAGATCATATTTCTCTGCTTATTTTTGTAAATGTAGTAAAGTCTGTAGTAAAATCACGGGATGACAATAAAATTAGTCTGTATTGGGAAAACTGATAAGAAGGAACTGGAAGCACTGATTTCGGTCTACTCCAACCGACTTCAGCATTATGTGAAATTTGAAACTGAAATCATTCCGGACCTTAAAAAAGTGAAGAACCTGGATGAAAATCAGCAAAAGACCAAGGAAGGGGAATTGATCCTTAGCGGAATACAAAACTCCGATTTTGTGGTGTTGTTGGATGAAAAAGGAAAACAGTTCTCTTCAGAAGATTTTTCAGAATACCTTCAGAAAAGAATGAATACCGGCCTGAAACAACTGGTTTTTGTCATCGGCGGACCGTACGGATTTTCAGAGGAAGTTTATCAAAGAGCCAATTCCAAAATTTCCCTCTCCAAAATGACCTTTTCCCACCAAATGGTGCGCCTGTTTTTTACCGAACAGGTTTACCGGGCTTTTACTATATTAAAGAACGAACCATACCACCACCGATAATATGAAACTTGTATTTGCTACGCACAACCAGCATAAATTTGAAGAAATTAAAAACCTGTTGCCGCCACACATTGAGCTGCTTTCCTTAACTGAAATTGGTTGCGAGGAGGATATTGCCGAAACTGCGGAAACTATTGAAGGAAATGCCCAGCTCAAGGCCGACTATGTTTTTGAACAGTATGGCTACGGTTGTTTTGCTGATGATACTGGGCTGGAAGTCGCGGCTCTTAATGGTGCTCCCGGAGTTTATTCCGCACGATATGCCGGTCCTCAGAAAAATTCAGAAGACAATATGCAGAAATTACTGAAGGAACTGGAAGAAAAACCGGATAGATCTGCTCATTTTAAAACGGTCATTGCTTTCCGAACGGAAAAAGAGCAGAAACAATTTACAGGGATTTGTGAGGGCAGAATCGTGAAAGATCGCAAAGGCTCACAAGGTTTTGGATATGACCCGATCTTTCGTCCCGATGGGAAAGACCAGACATTTGCCGAAATGACGCTGGATGAAAAATCAGAAATCAGCCATCGTGCCCGGGCATTTCGGCAACTGGCAGAATACCTTCAAAAGTAACATTCTGGCCTACTCGGCCATTTATCAGAAAAATAGCACTATATTTGCACGCGATTTCCTCAGGGTGAGGACGTGTTACGGAGAAGTTTAGGGTTTTTTAAGTATGTCGGTTCTCTTCTTGTGTAACATCATAACAAGCAATCGGATACTTATTTTTACATGAACAAATTCCAAACATTAGGCCTGGAAGCAAACCTACTTGAGGCTATTAAAGACCTTGGATTCGAAACTCCAAGTGAAGTACAGGAAAAATCAATCCCAATTCTTTTAGAACGTGATACCGATCTGGTGTCACTGGCTCAAACCGGAACCGGTAAAACTGCCGCTTTTGGATTTCCGCTTATTCAGAAAATTGATTTGAACAGCAGGAAAACCCAGGCTTTGGTCTTGGCTCCTACTCGTGAGCTGTGTTTGCAGATCACTAATGAATTAACTTTGTACGCCAAGTACAAGAAAGGTTTAAATATCACTGCGGTGTATGGTGGCGCCAGTATTACGGAACAATCCCGCCAGTTAAATCGCGGGTCTCAGATCATCGTGGCAACTCCGGGAAGAATGCAGGATATGATTCGCAGAAACCTGGCTGATATCACTGCAATTTCATACTGTGTGCTGGATGAGGCTGATGAAATGCTGAATATGGGCTTCTACGAGGATATTAAATCCATTCTTTCCCATACTCCGAAAGAGAAGAATACCTGGCTTTTTTCCGCAACCATGCCGAAAGAAGTAGCGAAAATTGCCAAAAAATTCATGAGTAATCCTGCGGAAGTGACTGTAGGCTCAAGAAATACGGGAACTGATAAGGTCGCCCACGAATACTACCTGGTGAATCACCGCCTTCGTTATGAGGCCCTGAAACGCCTGGCAGATGCTAATCCTGATATCTTTTCGGTTATTTTCTGTAGAACTAAGAGAGATACACAAAAGATCGCGGAAAAACTGATCGAAGATGGCTACAATGCTGCCGCACTTCACGGCGATCTGAGCCAGAATCAGCGTGACCTCGTTATGAAAAGTTTCAGAACGAGACAAATTCAAATGCTGGTTGCTACAGATGTGGCCGCAAGAGGAATCGATGTAGATGATATCACTCACGTGATCAACTACCAGTTGCCAGATGAGATTGAAACCTACACCCACCGAAGTGGCCGTACTGGTCGTGCCGGTAAAAAAGGGGTTTCCATGGTGATCATTTCCAAGAGCGAACAGCGTAAGATCAAAGCTATCGAAAAGATCATACAGCAGTCTTTTACCCAGAAGCAATTGCCAGACGGGAATGAGATTTGCCGAATCCAGTTGTTCCACCTGGCCAATGACATCAAGAATACCGAGATCAACCATGATATTGACGAATACTTGCCGGCTATCAATGAAACGCTGGCTAATTTTTCCAAAGAAGAATTGATCAAAAAAGTATTTTCAGTAGAATTCACAAGATTCCATAATTATTATCAAAATGCCCCAGATCTTAGCGTTCAGGAGAGCAATAGCTCCAGAGAATCTTCATCTGCTCCGGCCGGAGGAACGAGGTATTTTATCAATATTGGTTCAAAAGATGGCCTGGATTGGAAAAAACTGAAAGACCTTCTGAAAGAAGAATTGAATCTAGGACGCGACGAAGTTTACAAGGTAGACGTAATGGGAAGTTTCTCCTTCTTTAATACAGATGAAAACCTGGAAAAGCAAGTACTGGAAACTTTCAATAATTATGAATACCAGGGGCGCGGCGTGAATGTGGAAGTCACTAAAGACAAGTCAGATAAAGGCGGTGGCCGCGGAAAGAAATTCCGTAAGCCAAAAGGAAAGCCTGGTTTTAAAAGCGATCGTTCCAAAAAGCCGGGAAGAAAGAAAAACATTGAAGGATCTATCAAACGCCGTCGTTCAAAAAGATAGGCGATAGCACTAATCTTTCAGTTTGGCATTGTTTTTTATACAAAATTCCTATTTTTAGGTCCTGTTGTTATGAAAAAAGTCCTACTTCTGTTTTTGCTGTCATTTTCAGCGATATCCTACGCACAGGATACCATTCGCGGAACCATTATGAACGCGGCTGATGATAAACCTATTGAAAATGTTCATATCGTAAACCTGAACCAGGTGGTTGGTTCGGTGAGTGATGAGAAAGGGGAATTTCAGCTGCAGGCCACTGTGAATGATACGCTGTATTTTTCCTATCTAGGGTTCAGGTCTATCAGGGTTCGTGTGACCAATGACTGGCTGAAATACGGCAACGTCAAGGTAAAAATGACCGAAGTAGGTTTTGCCCTGGAAGAAGTGGATGTGAATTCTATAAAACTAACGGGATATTTGGAGATCGACGCGAAGAATATCCCGATTTATGACAATTACCGCTACAGTATTTCCGGTCTTAACAAGGGATACGAGGGAGGTGACAAATCTCCTGGCGCCGTAAGCAAAACCCTAAAATCACTTTCCAATCCTGCCGATCTCGTGTATAATATCTTCGGAAATAAGCCGAGGCAAATGCGTAAACTGCGGCAGATGAAAGCTGATGATAATATCCGGGAACTGCTTCGGAATAAATTTGACCGTGAAACACTGATGGCCTTTCTTCAGGTGAACCGTAATGAAATTGATGAGATTCTGAATAATTGCAACTATTCACAGGATTTCATGAAAACGGCGAACGACCTCCAGATCCTTGATGCGATCAGCAATTGCTATGAAGAATATAAGGTTCTTCAGAAAAGATAGAATTACCGGTTGTTCTCCTCCAGGATATGCTTGAGATTCTTGAGTCCGTTTTCCAGGTTGTTCCCCAGAATTTTTTCAGGAGGGTAAAGTAAACTGATAATGGTTAACGGAAAAGCCAAATGCCCGCGAACGCCCCAGACCATTTTTGTTTTTTCTTCCTCCAGTTCTTTTACCCCAATATAGGTAAGCGCATGTACTTTGATGGGTTTGATGAATAGAATACGTGTTTCCAGAACCCTTCCGAATTTTGCTTTAACAATACGCTGAATGCCTTCGCCTGCTTTGCTATTTCCTTTCCAATAGAAACTGGAGCCCAGTTTGCCGTCCTCTCCCTTGTACTTCTTAATAGCTTCAGGATCCCGACGAAACCAGGGGTTCCAATGTGGTTGGTTGCGTAATTTCCGCACGAAATTAAACACTTCCTCCCGGGAAGCATTGATTACAACAGTCCTGCTTACATCGTAATCTTTTTTCGCCCAGGCATGTAGAAATGCGAAAAAAGTGATGATAGCAATGATTACATAAAAAAATAATGTCATTGGTTGGCTACTAAGGGCAGTAAAAGTTACGAATTATTACGAATTATGGAAACGTTCTATGATTTGATCAGAATTTTTTATCGTTTTTTTAGTCCAAGCCAGTTCAATCTGGAATTTCTCTGCTGCTGAAAGTCTCCACGGAAGGTTGGATCGTCTCATTTTTTCCGTAACCGATTGTAGGATAATCGCTGCGGAAACCGAAATATTGAGGCTTTCCGTAAAACCAACCATCGGGATTTTCAACGTACTGTCAGCTTCCTCCAAAATTTCTTGAGAAAGCCCTTCCCTTTCGGTTCCGAAGAAAAACGCCGCGGGAGTGGAAATATCAAAATCATCCAGCATAACGGCATCTTCATGAGGGCTGGTAGCGACGATACGATATCCTTTCTTACGAAGTGTATGCAGGCAATCTTTCGTAGCACTGTAGCGTTGCACGTCCACCCATTTTTGCGCGCCCATTGCAATTTCCTTATCAATTCTTTTCGGCATACGCTCCTCGATCACATGAATATTCTGAATGCCAAAGACATCACAACTGCGAATCACCGCACTGGTATTATGCAACTGGTACACATCCTGGGTAGCAACGGTAAAAAAATTGGTTCGGTTGGTTAAGACCTGCTCGAACAACTGCCTTCTTCTTGGCGTCAAAAGTTCTTGTAAATGCTGAAGTATCTCTTCTTCTGTCATGCCGTAAAATTAAAAAAGCCCGGAAACATCCGAGCTTTTTCTAATTCAAAATTCGAAATAATTATTCGAAATTCGCTAAGCAGTTAGAAACAGTTCCAAGACTTGTTTGTGTAGTTTGCCAGACCAAAAAGGCTAAAAATTGATCATTTTGAAACTATTTCCCTTACTTACCGAAAGGTTCCGTTGATGCTTATCGTGGTTAGGTTAACACTCAAAACTTAGATAGATTCCCAGAAAACCAAGAATTGGAAAATTCTTGATAACTTGGAAATATTTCCGAAACCTGTGTCTAAGACGTTGAAAATTAAAAAAGGTTGCGCAAAAAACCAATTTATTTTAGGCGCCAACAGTTAGTTTTCTGGCGCTCAGGAATTGAGGGTTAAAACTTTAACAGAATGCTTATAATTTTTACGAGATGAAGAAGATTGTGGTATTAACCGGTGCCGGGATTAGTGCAGAAAGTGGTATCAAAACCTTTCGTGATGCCGACGGGCTTTGGGAAGGTCATGATGTCATGGAAGTAGCCTCTCCACAAGGCTGGGAAAAAAATATGGGACTTGTTCTGGACTTTTACAATCAGCGTCGTAAGCAACTCCTACAGGTTTCTCCCAATGCCGCTCATAAATCGCTGGTGGAACTGGAAGAAAATTTTGATGTGAGCATCATTACACAGAATATTGATGATCTTCATGAACGTGCCGGCAGTTCTAAAGTGGTTCATCTTCATGGCGAACTGCTCAAAGCAAGAAGTACTTTTGATGAAAAGCTGGTGATGGACTGGAAACAGGACATTAAACCTGGTGATTTTTGCGAGCATAATTTCCAGTTACGCCCCCATGTGGTCTGGTTTGGAGAAGCTGTTCCTATGTTTGAAATAGCCGGTAAGATTACTGAAGAGGCTGATATCCTGATGGTAATTGGCACTTCTATGCAGGTCTATCCCGCGGCGAGTCTGGTCCATTTTGTGAAGCCGGAAACCCCTATCTATTTCATAGATCCCAAACCGAATATTCAGCCGTCAAAATACCTGAACATCATTCCGGAAACTGCGGTTAAAGGCGTACCCAAACTGGTAGCTGACTTAAAAGAGCATTCCTAAGGTAAAATATGGGCATTTTTTTTCTGAATTGATCTGATGGCGTATCTTTACGTTTTTCAAAAATTCAGCAACAAATGACACCACTAACGGCCATCTCTCCAATAGACGGAAGATACCACTCCAAAACCAAAAAACTTTCAAAATATTTTAGCGAGGAAGCTTTAATTCGGTACCGTATCCAGGTCGAAGTAGAATATTTCATCGCGCTATACGAGCAGGGTTTACCGCAACTTCAGGATGTTGACATTAATAACTTCAGCAAACTGAGAGATCTTTACGAAAACTTTACGTCACTCGACGCACAGGCTATTAAAAAGATCGAAAAAGTAACCAATCATGATGTAAAGGCCGTTGAATATTTCCTGAAAGAAGAATTTGACAAACTGGGGATGACCTCTTCTAAAGAATTTATCCATTTTGGGCTTACTTCGCAGGATATCAATAATACCGCCATTCCGTTAAGTTTAAAAGATGCAGTGGAACAAGTCTATGTACCGGAACTAGACGAAATCATTGAAAAACTTAGCAGTCTATCCAAAGAGTGGGCTGCAATCCCTTTACTGGCAAGAACCCACGGCCAGCCGGCCTCTCCTACTCGTCTGGGAAAAGAGATCCAGGTATTCGTGGAAAGATTGGAACAGCAGAAAGCACAGCTACTGCAAATTCCTCACGCTGCCAAATTTGGTGGTGCTACCGGGAATTATAACGCTCATCAGGTGGCTTATCCGGAAATAGACTGGAAGGCTTTTGGTGATCATTTTGTAGAAGACATCCTTGGATTGCAGCATTCCTTCCCCACAACTCAGATCGAACACTACGACCATATGGCGGCGCTATTTGATGCGTTAAAAAGGATCAATACGATCCTGATCGATTTGGACCGCGACATTTGGACCTATATTTCGATGGATTATTTTAAGCAGAAGATCAAAAAAGGGGAAATCGGTTCTTCGGCCATGCCACATAAAGTAAATCCTATTGATTTTGAAAACAGTGAAGGAAACCTGGGAATAGCCAATGCCATTTTTGAGCATTTATCGGCAAAGCTTCCTATCAGCAGGTTGCAAAGAGATCTCACCGATAGCACGGTTTTACGAAATGTAGGCGTTCCGGTGGGACATACGCTCATCGCATTCAAATCAACTTTGAAAGGTTTGAATAAACTTTTACTGAATGAGGAAAAACTACATGCCGACCTTGAAAATAACTGGGCGGTGGTAGCAGAAGCGATCCAGACCATTCTTCGACGTGAAGGTTTCAAAAATCCGTATGAAGCACTAAAAGGTCTAACGCGAACCAATGAAAAGATCACGAGTAAGAGTATTGCTGATTTTATTGAAACCCTGGAGGTCAGTACTGAAATCAAGGAAGAGCTCAAAAAAATCACTCCGCAGAATTACACTGGAATATAAAAAAAGCCCCATTTTGGGGCTTTTTCTTTTCAACTAATTAAGGTACTTATTCTGAAATGGAGTCTGTTTCCACCGCAGTGGTATCATCTTCAGAAGATTTTACAGTAGTAGAATCTTTCGTTTTCTTATCATTTCCCATAATTCCGATAAGGCCTTCCAGTCCGCTGGCGTCGATATCTTCTTTTTTCAAAGATTTCATCATTTCCATAATTCCAGCAGGATTCATGTCCTCGCCTAATACGCGGGCCACACCTAAACCTTTGGAATCATCATACCCGTAAACGATCAGTTCATCTATAGCATCATCTTCTCCCGTGAAATAAAGCGCGGCTTTCCTGGTGCCTCCACCGTATTTCATCAATAACTGATATTTTTCATCAGTAAAGATTTCGTCCAGTTTTGCTTTCTCTTTCTTGAATTTTTCAGGATGTTGATCGGCTCTTAAGGCAAGTACATTGATCTTTTTGATAGATTCCATGGTTTCGCGCTTCTCGGCATCCATGGCGTCCAGATTGGCGAACATGCTGGTAGGGACATCCAGTGCCATAAAATCAGCATCTTCCTGGTTATCTACATAGTACTTCTGGATAGATTTATCGTTCTGGCAGGCAGTGATTGCCAGAATACTGAATAATACTGTTAGTTTTTTGATTAGTGTCATGATATTAGGATTTTTTGTTGGCATCTTTCAGTTTTTCAGCTCCAGGCACTTTGAGATCAGCTGTAAGCTTGGATAGTTGGGAAAGGTCTATATCTCCCGTAATACTCAGGATAACAGTCATGGGTTTATTGGAGTTGCTTCCCTGCAGGTACATGAAAAGCTCTTTCACATAATTGTCGTTTTTACCCGGAACCGAATAAAATTTAATATTCTGGCCGTCGTCTTTTACCCGCATCAGTTCTTCCAGTGAACCTTTTTGAAGGTAGGCCTGAACATCTGTAGCCATTTTCTGCATCACATCCGGGTTGGATGATTTGTAGATCTGGATCCGGTCCAGGTTTTCAATAAGCTTCATGTATTCCTGAGCCTCAGGATCACTTTCGCTAAGGTCTACTTTTGCCAGCATTTTGAACATTTTGCTGGTCATGACCATGGCATCTACATCTTTCATGTTCTCATATTTCTCGAAATTCTGAGCCTGAGAAAACAATGGCGCCAGGGCCAGGAGGAGGGTGATTATTATTCTATTCATGATTTCTGGTTTTTAATCTAGTTGAATGATTTTGTTTTTAGTGTTATTGAATTCTTTCAGGTAAACAAGGTCTGCAGTTCCTTCGTTCATAAATTCTGAAACCATTTTCAGGGTTTCCTTGGTTTGCTCCAAAGCCATTTCTTCTTCACTGAGGGAAGCCACCTGCTGCTCCTGCATGGTCCCGGAATGATCATTGAAAAAATAAATTCCAAGCATGATCGCAATCATGGCAGCGATACTGGTCCAGGCGTATTTAGCTTTAGACGCTTTAACCGAATCTTCGGCTTCAAAAGTTTCTTTTTTCTCTCGGCTCACATAAGCAAACATTAGTTTGTAAGCGTAAAGTTCTTCCGGAACCTCATTAGTACTGAAATATTCCCGGAGTTCCTGTTCTTCTGCCAGGCTGGTTTCCCCTTCATCGTACCTGGCCAGCAATTTCTCTAATTTATCCCATTCCATAGTTGTGCTTTTTTACCAGACTTTCCCTGATCGCCTTACGAGCTCTTGAAAGTGCCACCCGGATTGCCGTCTGGTTCATTTCCATTATTTCTGCAATTTCCTCATATTCATACTGTTCCACGTCCCGAAGCTGAAAAATCATACGTTGCTGTTCGGGTAGATCATTTACGATCATGGAGAGCCAGTTCATCTCATCATTCAGCTCGATCTCTTTTTGAAGCGAAACGTGATGGCTTTCATAATTTTGATGAACGATCCGCAAATGGCTATTCTGTTTCGACTTCAACTGGTCCAGACAGTAATTTTTTGTAACTGTCATCGCGAAAGCCTCGACATTGGCATAATGCTTGATTTTCTCTTTGCGGCTCCATAATTTCAAAATAACTTCCTGTGTAGCGTCTTCTGCTGCTTCCTTCGATGTAAGCAAGCGCAGTGCCAAACGGTACATTTTGTCCTTAACAGGATCAATTATTTTCAGGAAGGCGCGTTCTTTCATTGTTGATGGGTTGGTTAGTGAACCTTCTCACCTCTAATACGAATGAGTAATTGTTTTGTTACAAATTATTTTGAAATTCTTTTAAAGTGTCTAATTTTAGAAAAAATTGCTAAACCTTTATTTAACATATACCTATTTTATGAAAATTACTAAATATTTGATGCTCTTCGTTTTTGGAGGGCTGCTGATGACTTCCTGTTCCAAGGAAGATAATGACGATACTCCAGTAGATCCGCCTACCTCTGAAAGAGAGATCACTACAGAACTGGAGGTAAAAGACTTCGTTTGGAAAGGTATGAATGAAATTTACCTTTATAAGTCTCAGATTCCGGAGCTGGCAGATGATTATTTTGATACCCAGGATGAATTATACGACTGGCTGGAAACCTGGGACAGTCCTGAAGACCTGTTCTACGATGGTCTGGTGGCCGAGCAGGATCGTTTCTCTTTCATTACAGATGATTATGTGGAATTGGAAAATATGTTCAGCGGGATTTCTGAAACTACCGGTGTAGATTATAGACTGTACCGTTTTTCTGGCTCTAATGATATTTTCGGGGTTGTGCGCTACATCGTT
Organism: Christiangramia flava JLT2011; assembly: GCF_001951155.1. Taxonomy (NCBI): domain Bacteria; kingdom Pseudomonadati; phylum Bacteroidota; class Flavobacteriia; order Flavobacteriales; family Flavobacteriaceae; genus Christiangramia; species Christiangramia flava. The sequence continues at coordinate 3,302,125 of NZ_CP016359.1, read as the reverse complement.
CCGGGAAGTAATGCCGATGGCCAGAATATTGAACGTGGAGATCTTTTCACCAAGATCAACGGAACCACCCTTACCGTAGATAACTATCGCGAATTGCTTGGAAGTTCTTCTCAAACTTTCACCATTGCTACCATCAACGATAACACGGTAAGTGAAACCGGCGAAGAAGTAACTATTGCAGCTCAAACACTGACCGAAAATCCTATTTTAGTTAAAGAAGTATTAGATGTAGATGGCATCAAAGTGGGATACCTGATGTATAACAGTTTTGTGGCTGATTTTGACGATGAACTGAATGATGCTTTTGCCGAGTTTAAAGCTGAAGGTATCCAGAAGTTGATCCTCGATCTTCGCTACAACGGTGGTGGCCGAGTTAGTTCTGCTACCAGACTTGCCAGTATGATCACCGGCCAGTTTACCGGGGACGTATTTGCAAAACAGCAATGGAACGACAAATACCAGGCTTATTTCCTGGATCAGAATCCTGATAGATTATTCAACTATTTCACTGATGAAATTGACAATGATGTGGCGATCAACAGTCTTAATTTGACAGATCTTTATGTGATTGGTACAGGAAGCACCGCTTCTGCCAGTGAATTGGTTATGAACGGTTTGAGCCCTTACATCGATGTGGTTAAGGTGGGAGACACTACCGTAGGAAAATCCCAGGCTTCGGTAACTCTTTATGATTCACCTAATTTTGGACGGGATAACGCCAATCCAGACCATTTATACGCCATTCAGCCACTGGTTTACGAATCTGTAAATGCTGAAGACAACGTGGTGCCTTATAACGGGTTGATTCCAGATGTAGCTATCGAAGAGCGAATCTCAAATCTTGGAAAATTGGGAGATCCTTCTGAACCACTTCTGGCAGCAGCTATTGATGCGATCAAAAATAACAGAAGATTCTATCCTGAACGAGAGTTCTGGTATAGTGAGTTCAAAGAAACAGGTTTCAATAGCCCTGTATATCAAAGAATGTATATCGATGAACTTCCCGATACAGGCGGCCAGAAATTAGGCGCGAAGCTGGAGAAGAATTAATATTAAATCAGAGTATTTATAAAAAAGCCCCGCAAATTGCGGGGCTTTTTTGATTAGTTGAAATAGACTCCGTTAGGATTGATCTCTACTGAATAGGTATCCAGTAACTGCCCTGAAAGGTCGTATTTGTAAACCGTTCCGTCACCGGTAAAGTCGGCGGTTGGTGAAGAAACAAAGATCGCATCATCAGTCACGTCAAAACCATAGATCGAAGCTGGTTCCGTCAGGCTAAAAGAACTGCTTCCCGGAAGGGCTCCACTACCACTCCATTCGAAAACATCAGAATTAATAATATACAATAAATTTCCTCCCACTACTGAAAGGTTTCCGGCATGTCCAGCGCTGAGCTCAAAATTCCAGGAATCAGACACTTCGTCGCTGTCCAAACTGATTTCAGCAATACTGGAAGCTGTTTCTTCCGAAGCATACGAAGGCTTTCCACCGCTTAAAACGTAAAGATCACCATTGGCCACCACCATAGAATTTGGGACATCCCCTACTTCCAAAGTCTTTTCGACAGTATTGTCTTCAGAATCAATGATGCTTAGAAGATTATTAAATGAAAAACCGCCCTGGTGTGCGACGTACAATTTGTCGTTGATAGCCCGGATGTTTTCAGGCCCCTCTGCTACCGCAATCTTTTCAGCAAGAGTAAAATCTGCAAGCTCAAAAACAGCAACGAAATCATCCTCGCTGTCCATTCCGTCGCCCCAATTCGTCACATATAACTTCCCGTTTGCGATGGCTGCGTAGCGTGGGTTCTGTAAATCAGTACCAATACTGGCCACCTGCTCGAAGGTGTATCGATCTACCACTTCGATCTTGTTGGAAACGTTCAGGATGATAAAAGCAAGATCTTCGTAAAACGCAATAGACTGGGCCGTATCTCCAAGATCAGTTCCGTTTACCGCGCTAAAAACAGATCGTTCCACATTTCCGTCAGCATTGATAAAACTGACCGTGGCGTTGGAAGAGCCAAAATTTCCTTCGTTGAGAACAAAGATTCCGCTGGCAAATGCTGCCTCTGGTTCAGGAGTGGTGGGGGAATCATCCTCGCTACAGGAAAAAAAGAGTAATGACAAGGTTGCAAAAAATAAAAATTTCTTTTTCATGATTAAAAATTGATTGTTAGTAAAGCTTTGTAATTTCTACCTGGCATTATTCGCGAAGGCATACTCTGGTATTCCTTACCGAAAATATTATTGGCCTGGATTTGTAATTTCGTGGCAGGCTTCTTCAATAGCGGAAAACTTACGCCAAAATCAGCGAGATAGTAACCCGCCAACTCGTAATTGTTATCAGAAGAAGTAAAGATTTTTCCATTGTAAAGCGACTGGAAAAAAATTTCCAGATTCCCAATCTGATAGGTCCCTGTCAATGTCGCTTTGTGAAGTGGCGTGTAAATTAACTGGTTTTGGTTCGCCAGGTCGATGGCTTTGGTATAGGCATAAGTGGAGTGCATTTCCAGCTGATTTTTTCCGATCTTCGTTGCGAAATCTGCAAAAAATTCCAGTCCGTAATTCTCAGCTTCGGCAGTGTTTTCCGGTTTCCAGATACCTTCTTCCGAAGGAACCCAGCGAATTAGGTCCCGAATGCTGATATAAAAAACATTCAGTCGAAAACTGACTTTTTTCAGACTGATGGACTGCCCAATTTCTCCCTGCACCGATCTTTCCGGATGGAGATAAGCATTTCCGCCGCTGCTCCAGAACAGGTCATTAAAAGTGGGTATTCGATAATTCCGTGAAAAATTCGCCGAAAGCTGGTAATTTTCTGAAAATCGATATTCTGAACCGATATTGATCAGTAAAGGCGAACCAAAATTGGGAGTGAACTCCTGCCTGAAACTGGCTTCGTATTGAAGATTATCGGTTCTACCATTATATAAGACTGCCAGCCCTGTAGTTTGCCGGTTATTATCAGTGATGCCGGAACCCTTTCCGTCAATTCGGGTATGATCGGCAATAAAATGGATGCGATTCGACCGATTCCATTTGAAACCAAGATCATACTTAAAAATGGCCGTTTTCGCGTCCCCATAAGTAAATGCTTCCCGGTCCCGATTTTCAAAATATCGAAATTCTTCCTTTAAAAAAGCAGTTTTCAGGCTACTGCTCCACCGCCCCTTTAAATATTTCCATTCCAGTAAATTCCGGGAATTCCTGTCGAGATATTTGCTGTTGGACGGAATGTTCATTGTTCCGGAAAAACCTCTATCGCCTTTGTTGTAGCTCGAATATATTTTCAGAAGATGATCTTTGACGATCCAGTGCGCTGCCGAAGCATTTAAGGAATAATTGCTGAAATCCCCATTCGTATTCGAGCGATCAGTTCCCTTATAAGGATAATCATTTTGAGAATCAATTCCCGATAATTTAATCTTTATAGCTGTTTGATCGCTGCTGAAATTACCAGAATAGTTTGCGCTATACGTTTCAAAACTGCCATAACCGATGTTTAAACGCTGAGATTTCGCTCCGTTGAACTGAAAATCATCATGAAGATGTACTGTTCCACCAATGGCACCACTTCCGTAAACCACGCTTCCAGCGCCGGGACGTACGTTTATTGCGTCATAAGCGGCAGCATTGATCGTATTAAAATCGGTCTGCCCCGTAAATTGAGAATTGATGTTTATGCCATTCCAGACCACGGCTGTTTGCGAAGCACCCGTTCCTCTAACCGATACTGAGGAGACCATTCCGTAGCCGTTTTCACGAAAAAAATAGGGAGAATTGAATTTCAATACATTGGTAAGTAGTGGTTCGCTTCGTTGTAATGCAGCAGAATCGACCGTTTTTACAAACTGCCCCGTGGAATTGGATTTCAGTTTGACATCTGCCAGCCGAATCTCGTCGAGGTACTCAATAGTATCCTGGGCATACGACTGAAGCCAGAAAATAAAAAATAGTATGAAAAACAGGTTCTTTGCCATGATCTGTGACTTTTATCCCGAAAGTCATTCGATGTTAGTTTGAACTCTGGCAGGTCTCCTGGCTCGCGTACTGCAAAATACCTTCCCAACAAAAAACGTCAGTGGTTTGAAGCGTTTTGCAGCCGCCCGTGCGGGCTTAGCTTACAGTTGCGGGAACAGCTCAGGCATTTACCTGATTCCCTTTTAATCGGTACAGAAATTCGATACCGAACCAAAATTTCAGTGCGAAAATAAACAATTCAACGAGACGGTAGCGACAAAAATTTAAATAATCTTACTTTTGAACATCAAATGAACGTTTTGAGAAAACACTACCTGATCATTCTATTCATTCTATGCCTGGCTTGTAAAAACGAGAAACAGCCGGCAATTTCCGAAGCTATTAAGCCTTCTGAAAATTTGGTTGAAGATGCGGAAGGCTTTAGTTTGCAAACCTATCCCGGCTATAAGATCCTGAAGGTCCAAACTCCCTGGCCTGATGCTGAAAACGCATTTACCTATCTGCTCTATTCGAAAAAGGAAGACATTCCCGAAAATGCCGAATACGATGTGGCGCTTCAGGTTCCTGTCAAAAATCTTGTGGTTACTTCCACCACGCATATCCCGGCGTTGGAAGCTTTGAATGTTTCAGAAAAACTGATCGGTTTTCCAGGCCTGGATTACATTTCTTCGGAAAAAACTCGCAAACTGATCGATTCCGGAAATATTACTGAAATTGGCCAAAACGAAAATTTAAATACCGAAGTTTTGATCAACCTGGATCCCGCCGTAGTGGTTGGATTCGCGATCAATGCTTCCAATAAAAGCCTGGAAACCGTTTCTAAAACCGGAATCCCCGTGATCTATAATGGTGACTGGACGGAGACCACGCCACTGGGAAAAGCTGAATGGATTAAGTTCTTTGGGGCATTGTTCCAAAAGGATTCCCTGGCTGCTGAAACTTATAATTCGATCAAAACAGCCTATTTAGAGGCCGAAGAACTCGCCAAAACAGCTGATGATAGGCCTAAAGTGATTGGCGGTTCCATGTTCAATGACCAGTGGTACATGCCGTACGGAAATTCCTGGCAGGCGCAGTTCATCAAAGATGCCAATGCCGATTATCTGTATGCTGAAACTACAGGTGAAGGCAGCCTGTCACTGGCATTTGAAAGTGTGCTGGAGAAAAGCCAGGATGCCGATTTTTGGGTGAGCACGGGACAATTTAAAACGTATCAGGACCTGGCAGATCAGTCCCCACATTACTCTCAATTTAAGGCCGTTCAGGAGAAAAATGTGTATAGCGTCAGCCTTGCCACCGGCGCAACCGGCGGCGTGATATTTTACGAACTGGGACCACAGCGCCCAGACCTTGTGTTAAAAGACCTGATCCATATTTTTCATCCGTCTCTCTTAAAAAATTACGAAACGGTGTTTTTTAAACCGCTTTCTGAGTGATGCTTAAAAGAACGTACATCCTGGGAATTCTTTTTCTGATCGCACTGGTCATTTTTACCAGCATGCTTAATATCAGCCTGGGATCGGTTAAAATTCCTTTTTCTGAAGTTTTTGCCAGTCTAACCGGTCAAAAAGTTGAAAAGGAAACCTGGAACTATATCATTTTGAATTACCGCCTGCCAAAAGCACTTACGGCAATCATTTCCGGCTCTGGACTTGCCCTTAGCGGTTTGTTGATGCAAACTCTTTTCCGTAATCCACTGGCTGGACCTTACGTATTGGGTCTGAGCAGTGGGGCTAGCCTGGGAGTCGCGTTGCTATTTATGGGTGCCTCTATTTTTGGTGCTACGGCATCGGTTATATTTCTTTCCAGCTGGAGCCTGGTGGTGGCTTCAAGTTTGGGAAGCTTGCTGGTGCTGCTGGCTGTTATCCTGGCTTCGATTCGTTTGCGTGATACCATGGCGATTCTCATCATTGGTTTGATGTTCGCCAGTTTTACCGCCGCAATCGTAAGCGTCCTGGCCTATTTTAGCCCAGCATCACAATTACAGCAATACGTTTTCTGGTCTTACGGAAGCCTCGGAAACCTCGCCTGGGACCAGGTAAGCATTTTGGGACTGTTCTGGTTTGCCGGAATTCTGATCAGTATTTTCAGCATCAAAAACCTCAATTCTTTGTTATTGGGAGAAAACTACGCGAGAAGTCTCGGGACAAATATTCAGAAAAACAGATTTTTGATTATCCTGGCCACCAGTTTACTAGCTGGTAGCATCACCGCTTTCGCAGGCCCGATCGCATTCATTGGCTTGGCAGTTCCTCACTTGATCAGGCAGGTTATCCCTTCCGCAAACCACGTCACACTGGTTCCGGCCGTTCTTTTTGGTGGCGCGATCCTGATGCTTGTTTGTGATATGATCGCCCAGTTGCCGGGAAGTGAATATAGCCTTCCTATTAACGCTATTACCTCCATCATTGGAGCGCCGGTGGTCATTTGGTTGCTGGTTCGAAAAAGAAAATTCAATTTTTGATGACTTCGGAAACTTCCCATATTGTCCTCGAAACTCGTGAGCTGGAGATTGGTTATCGAAAGAAAAAAGAACTGATTTCCATTGCAAAAAATATTGATTTATCGATTGCTGAAGGGGAATTAGTAGCGGTTATCGGGGAAAATGGCTCTGGTAAATCCACCTTATTAAAAACTTTAAGCGGTATTATTGAAAGCATTAAAGGTCAGTATTTTATAAATTCAAAGGATATTTCAAAATCTGAGCCATCAGAATTGGCAAAAGAGATCAGCCTGGTCTTGACGGAGCAAAGTGTTTCCAGAAATCTTACGGTAGCGGAACTGGTGGCTTTAGGCCGGCAGCCGTACACCAACTGGATTGGCCGTCTTACCCAAAAGGATCTTTCAGCCATCATGAAGGCCATGCAACAGGTAGGTCTTGAGGATATTCGCCACAAAAAGTGCTATGAGTTGAGCGACGGACAATTTCAGAAAGTGTTGATCGCCCGTGCTCTTGCCCAGGACACTCCTCTTATCATTCTGGATGAACCCACCACTCACCTTGATCTTTATCATAAGGCTTATGTTTTGAATCTTCTGAAACAAATTAGCCGGAATACCGGTAAAGCCATTTTGTTTGCCACGCATGAAATCAACCTGGCGCTGCAGCTATGCGATAAACTGGCCATTTTGAAAGACGGAAAAGTTCAGTTTGGTACGCCAAAAGAACTTATTTCCCAGGAAGCATTTCATTCCCTATTCCCGGAAAGTCTTATTTACTTCGACAAAACTTCGTCCAGCTTCAAAGTGAAGTAATTTTTAATAAGTTTTTTTCAGCAAATTCGAGCTGCAAGCAGATTTCGGTATCTTTGAAAAAATCATCATTTTTATGAGCGACGTTTTAATATTTCTACTCATTTTCATCATTGCGCTGGGTCTGGGAATCTTTTTCGGAAGACTGATTGCAAACCTGAAATCTAAATCGGAAGCAGGAAGATTGGAAGAGCGAAACAATCAATTATCACTTCACATAGAAGATCTTAAAAAACAACATTCCAGCGATTTAAATAATTTAAAAAATGATTTTGAAAATCAGCGGAATGAGTATCGTGCACAAATTACAAAGCTGGAAGAATCTCTTAATAAGGTTCGGCAGGAAAAGGAAAATATCGGGTTACAGCTCACCAGGAAAATTTCGGAATTTAATAATCTCCAGGAACGAAACGAAGAACAGAAAGCTGAAGTAGAAAAGCTGAATGAAAAATTTCAGAAAGAATTTGAAAATCTGGCCAATAAAATACTGGACCAAAAATCTGAAAAATTCACCTCTCTCAATAAGCAAAATATTGAGAATATTCTGACTCCGTTAAACGAAAAGATCAAGGAGTTCGAAGAAAAAGTGACCGTTACCAATACAGAATCTATTAGGAGACATGCCGAATTAGGTGAAAAATTGAAGAATCTTCACGAACAGAACGTGCGTATTAGCGAAGAAGCTACCAATCTGACCAAAGCCCTTAAAGGAGATACGAAAATGCAGGGGAACTGGGGAGAAATGGTACTGGAAAGGGTTCTGGAACGAAGCGGATTACAGAAAGACAGCGAATATTTCGTGCAGCAAAGTTTCAATACTGAGGAAGGGCGCCGCGTGATGCCCGATGTGATCATCCATATGCCAGGCGATAAAAAGATGATCGTAGATTCCAAAGTTTCCCTAATTGCCTATGAACGCTACATAAACGAAGTAGATGAGCAGGAAAAGACCGCACATCTTAAAAATCATCTTATTTCAGTAAAAAACAGGGTGAATGAATTGAGCAATAAAAATTATCACACTCTGTACCAAATGGACAGTCCTGATTTTGTGCTGCTTTTCATCCCGATCGAAGCCGCTTTTGCCATTGCTTCTAACGAGCAGCCGAATCTCTACAGCGACGCCTTTGAAAAAAACATCATTATCGTCACTCCAACCACGCTCCTGGCCGTTTTGAAAACGATAGACAGTATGTGGCAGAATGAGAAACAAAAACAAAATGCGATACAAATAGCCACTCAGGCAGGTGCTTTATATGATTCTTTCGTGAATCTGACCGATGAATTGCTGAAAATTGGTCGGCAAATTGGTACGGTTCAAAATTCTTATGAAGGTGCCATGAAAAAGCTTACCGGAAAAGGAAATCTGATCCGCAGAGTAGAAAAGCTGAAAAAACTCGGTGCCAAAGCTAGTAAGCAAATGGACCAGAAACTTTTGAACAGGGCTGAAATTGAACAAGAAGACGAGGAAGAAAGTGTTGAAAATCCAACTTTAAATCTCGAATAATTGTGAAAAAGATCTTCTATTCCCTTCTGTTATTCTTCTTCGTTAGCACGCTACAGGCCCAGAAAGTGTATTTTCCACCTGCTGGCGAATGGCAAACAAAAACCTCAAAAGAATTCGATCTTGATTTTTCAGAAGCGATACAATTTGCTGAAGAAAATGAATATTCTGAATCCCGAGACCTGAGACAGGCCATTTTAAAGGGGTTTCAAAGCGAACCCTATCATCAATTGCTTGGACCGGTAAAAAGACGGGGCGGCCCTGCCGGATTAATTCTTAAGAATGGCTATATCGTTGCGCAGTGGGGAGCTGTAGATCGTGTGGATATGACCTTCAGCGTAACTAAAAGCTTTCTTTCAACCACAGCCCTGATTGCGCTTCAGCAGGAAAAGATTAAAAATGTTAATGATTCCGTAGCCCGATATATTTGGGATGGAACTTTTGAAGGATCTCATAATTCCAAAATCACCTGGAAGCACCTTCTTCAGCAAAATTCTGACTGGAGCGGGGAACTTTGGGGTTCTTATGATTGGGCAGACAGACCTCCCAGAGATCAGAACATTGACCAGTGGCGTTCACGAGCATTGCACGAACCGGGATCTTATTTTAAATATAATGATGTACGGGTGAATGTTCTCGCCTATTCCCTGCTGAATATTTTTCGCGAGCCCTTGCCGAAGGTTTTGAAAAACAACATTATGGATCCTATTGGAGCTTCTTCGTCCTGGCGATGGTTTGGGTACGAGAATTCCTGGACTGCGATCGACGGGCTCCAAATGCAATCGGTAAGCGGGGGCGGGCATTCCGGGGGTGGGATGTTCATCAGTACCACAGATATGGCAAGATTCGGTTTACTTTTTATGAATAACGGTAACTGGAATGGCCAGCAATTGCTCCATCCTGATCTGATCGAGGAAGCTGGCATGCCTTCCGAAGCCAATAGCAATTACGGGTATATGTGGTGGTTGAATGCAGCTGGTGATCGCCATATGGAAGCAATTGACTCAGAAATTTTCTACGCTGCCGGTTTTGGCGGAAATTTTATCGTGGTAGATCAAAAAAGAAAAATGGTGATCGTAACCCGCTGGCTAGAACCATCAAAATTCGAAGAATTCCTCAATCTAGTTTATAAAGATTTATAATGAAGAAAACCCTGTTTTACATACTGGGCGGTATTTTTGTGCTCTGGCTATTATATTACGCTTTCATTTATTTCGTGCCCTATAGCGAAGGAACCAGGACCGGCGAATTGATCAAATTCAGTCGCAAAGGCGTTGTTTCCAAGACCTGGGAAGGTGAGATCAGCCAGGGAATCAGCGGTGCTCAGATCTTTCAATTTTCAGTTTTAGATAAGGATGACGAGGTAATTGACAAGTTACAGCAATATGAAGGGAGTTACGTACGCCTAACTTATATTGAGCGTTTTTCCACCTTTTTCTTCTGGGGTGACACCAAATATTTTATTACAGAAGTAGAACAGGCACAAAGTCCGCATTTCAGAAATTAAGTTTATGAACGATTTTAAAACCGTAAAAGAAAGCCAGGTCGTCATTTCAGAGTTGATGCTTCCCTCCCATTCTAATTTCAACGGTAAGATTCACGGAGGCTATATTCTCTCCCTGCTTGACCAGATCGCGTTTGCCTGTGCTTCCAAACATTCGGGGAAATATTGCGTAACGGCCAGTGTGGATACGGTAGATTTTCTGAAGCCTATTGAAATTGGGGAGCTGGTTACGATGCGTGCTTCGGTAAATTTTGTAGGCCATAGTTCGATGGTTATCGGTATTCGGGTGGAAGCTGAAAATATTCAGACCGGCCAGCGAAAACACTGTAATTCCTCCTATTTTACCATGGTCGCCAAAGATCAGGAAGGAAAATCAGTGAATGTTCCCGGTTTGATCCTGCAATCTGAAAATGAGATCAGGCGTTTTGCGAAAAGTATCAAGCGGAAGGATATGAAAAAGAAACGGAGTAAGGAATTTCATGAAACCGATTTTTCTTCCCACGAATATCATGATATCCTGGAGGAGTACAAAGTACAAATCAGGAAAAACTCTTGAAATTTAACGGATTTATAGTCGGAATTTTTTGCATGATTGCCGGTGCTTATTTTTTTCCGGAAGGCACCGATCTACTACCGTTAAAGACGATTATCGACATCGGGATAGGACTGATTTTCCTTTTTTACGGACTCAAACTCTCCCCTTCTGAATTTAAGGCCGGTATTCTGAATTACAGGATTCACCTGTTGATACACCTATCTACTTTCCTCTTATTTCCGCTGCTTTGTCTCGCCTGTCTCCCTTTATTTCCGGAAGGTATTCATTCCAATTTCTGGATCGCCCTGTTTTTCCTGGGAACGTTGCCTTCAACCGTTTCATCTTCGGTCGTGATGGTCTCGCTAGCTAAAGGAAATGTACCTGCCGCAATATTCAATGCCAGTCTTTCCGGGTTGATCGGGATTTTTGCGACTCCATTTTGGCTCAGTTTGATCTTAGGAAAAACCGGAGAATTTGATTTTTTAAATGTGGTGCAAAAACTGGTTATCCAGATCATTGTTCCCCTGGTAATAGGCTTGTTTCTGCAACGATTGTTGGGGAACTGGGCGAAAAAATATTCCAAACAATTGGGATTGTTAGACAAGGGCACAATCCTGCTTATTGTGTATTCAAGTTTTAGCGAATCTTTCGGCTCCGGATTATTCACTAGCGCATCAAAATTTCAACTGCTGAAATTAGTGATACTGGTCGTTATTTTCTTCTTGTTCGTCTATTTTCTATTAGGATATGTAGCTGAAAAACTTAATTTAAAAACTGAAGATAAGATCACGGCGCAATTCTGCGGAACCAAAAAATCACTGGTTCACGGTTCCGTTATGATCAAGGTCATATTCGGGCAAAGCGCCAGTGCGGGATTACTCCTGCTGCCAATAATGCTTTACCACTCCATGCAACTGATACTTATTTCCTGGTTTGCGGAAAAATATCGTCGCAGGGAAGCTTCACCAAAATAATGTAATATAGGTGATGGTCATAGCACCTAATAGCACAATGATTAAGTTTCCTAAGGATTCAAAGGACGTACTACGTAATAACTGAGGAAACTCTTTAGTAGGGTTAGCAGATTTTCTCATGGGTCGTTTGGTTTTATCCTAATTTCAAAACAAATTTCTTTTTTAGCAAATTTTTAACATTCTAAAAATCATAAAATTTATTTCAGCAGATTTTTAAGCCTTAAAATCAGCATTTTGACAAAATTGTTTATTGGCTATCTTAAACTTTTACTAAATCGCATATCTAATGAAATCGGGTTGTCGTTATAAGAGAAAGTTTAATAACTTGGTGAACATGAACGGCAAAATTTTTATACGGACTTTTACCGCCTTTCTTCTCGGTGGAATTTTCCTACTTTCAGGATGCAACAATCAGTCAGAGAAACATGCTGAAAAGCGAGTGGAAGAAAAAATCAGTGAACCTGAAAAACTTCCGGTCAAAAAACATAAAGAATGTTTTGCGATGGAAAATAGCAAGGATTCGATCTATCTTTCCATAACGGTTACTGAAGATCATATGGTTTCCGGAGATCTTAGTTACAACTTGTATGAAAAAGATAGCAATCGTGGGGAGATACAGGGAAGATTTTCCGGAGACAGCCTTTTTGCCGATTATTCTTTTAATTCGGAAGGGCAACAATCTACCCGGGAAGTTTTTTTCCTAAAAACCGCTGACGGCTTAAAGGAGGGTTTTGGCCCCATTATCAGCAAAGGCAACCGTACACAATTTGATGATCATCAAAATTTACAGATCAATAACAATATTGTGTTACAGAGAGTGGATTGTCGTGACTAAGGCTGAAAATAAGGCGCGATGGACATGATTTCAATAGTGAAAATGATCCATCCAATGATCAGCAATAAACCGCCAAACGGGGTGACCGGCCCCAGAAAGCTAAGTTTTTTCCCTCTGGAAGCAAACCACGTAAGTCCATAAATACTGAAGGAGAACAGAAAAACGCCGATTATTACTGCCCAGGCAAATAGCACCTGTCCTGTTTCCAAAAACGGAAAGGCAATTCCGCTTACCAATAGCAAAATGGCATGGTACATCTGGTAACGCACCCCTGTTTCAAAACTTTTCAGCTGGTCATCATTGAAAGATCTTTTTAAGGCATGGGCTCCAAAAGCACCCAAAATCACTGCCAGCGTTCCATACATCCCGCCGAAAAACAAAACCAATTCTCTCATTTCAAGTATATATTCCGTATAAAGTAATAAAAAACGGACCTGAAATAGGTCCGTTTTAATGTAATATTATGATCAACTTATTTACTTAAGTACATTTTTCTACGAGTATAGATCTCGTAAAAATCATCATCTCTCAAACTGTCAATGAATAAGATACTTTCACCGGTACTCTTCATCTCAGGCCCCAGTTGCTTATTCACTTTATGGAATTTATTAAAAGAGAAAACGGGTTGCTTGATCGCATATCCATCCAGTTTTGGTTCAAATTTGAAATCTTTCAGTTTCTTTTCGCCGAGCATTACCTTGGTCGCATAGTTTACATAAGGCTCTTTATAGGCTTTTGCAATAAAAGGAACCGTACGAGATGCTCTCGGGTTCGCCTCAATAATATAAACCTGATCATCTTTAATTGCAAACTGAATATTGATCAAACCAACCGTGTTCAGCGCTAAAGCGATCTTCTTCGTATGGTCTTTGATCTGTTGCAGCACAAGATCTCCTAAAGTGAAAGGAGGTAGCAACGCGTTGGAATCACCGGAATGTATTCCACAAGGCTCCACATGCTCCATGATCCCGATAATATAAACATCTTCGCCATCGCAGATCGCATCAGCTTCGGCCTCAATGGCTCCGTCCAGGTAATGATCTAGTAATAGTTTATTATTCGGAATTTTTCTTAGAAGGTCAATTACGTGAGCTTCCAGATCTTCCTTGTTGATGACGATCTTCATACCCTGACCACCCAGAACGTATGAAGGTCTTACCAGAATTGGAAAATTCAGATCGTCTGCCAGTTTTAAGGCTTCTTCAGCAGTTTCCGCTGTTCCGAATTCAGGATAAGGAATATCATTTTCCTGAAGCAGTGTGGAAAAACTTCCGCGGTCTTCTGCAAGATCCAGCGCCTTAAAGCTGGTTCCCATGATTTTTATTCCGTAGCGATCCAGTTTTTCAGCTAATTTCAAAGCAGTCTGGCCACCAAGCTGCACGATCACTCCTTCGGGTTTTTCATGCTGAATGATGTCATAGATGTGTTCCCAGAAAACCGGTTCAAAATAAAGTTTATCAGCAATATCAAAATCGGTAGAAACAGTCTCCGGGTTACAGTTGATCATGATGGTTTCATAACCGCATTCCGCAGCTGCCAACACCCCGTGCACACAGCTATAATCAAATTCAATTCCCTGCCCGATCCTGTTAGGACCAGATCCCAGAACCACAATTTTCTTTTTATCTGAAGATTCGCTCTCATTTGCAACGTAAGATTGCCCTTCCTTGCTCACGATCTCTTCCTCGAAAGTGGAATAATAATAGGGAGTTTCCGCTTTAAATTCGGCGGCGCAGGTGTCTACGAGTTTGTACACCCGTTTTACGCCAAGCTCTTCGCGTTTTTTATAAACGTCGCTCTCCAGGCAATCCAGCATATGAGCGATCTGCCTGTCAGCAAAACCTTTTTGCTTCGCCTCCAGCAATAGATCTTTTTGAACCGAATTTATATCGAACTTGGTTATTTCAGTTTCCAGGACATAAAGTTCCTCGAACTGCTTCAGGAACCACATATCGATCTTGGTGATATCGTGAATTCGGCTCAGCGGGATTCCCATTTGTATGGCATCATACAATACAAAAACGCGGTCCCAGCTTGGATTGGTTAATTTATCGATAATCTGGTCGTAGTTTTTATAGCCTTTTCCGTCGGCACCCAGACCATTTCTTTTGATTTCAAGAGATTGTGTGGCTTTATGAAGCGCTTCCTGGAAGGAGCGCCCAATTCCCATTACTTCTCCAACAGATTTCATCTGTAGACCGAGTTTTCTTTCGGCACCTTCAAATTTGTCGAAATTCCAACGTGGAATTTTAACGATCACATAGTCTAAAGAAGGTTCAAACAATGCAGAAGTAGATTTGGTGATCTGGTTATCCAGCTCATCCAGGTTATAACCTAATGCAAGTTTTGTTGCGATCTTTGCAATAGGGTAACCCGTCGCTTTGGAAGCCAAGGCAGAAGATCTGGATACGCGAGGATTGATCTCAATTGCATAAATATCTTCCTTTTCATCAGGGCTTACTGCGAACTGTACGTTACATCCTCCTGCGAAATCACCAATACTGCGCATCATCTTGATCGCCATATCACGCATTCTTTGGAAAGCGGTGTCACTAAGGGTCATGGCCGGAGCCACAGTTATGGAATCTCCCGTGTGAATCCCCATAGGATCCATATTTTCAATGGTACAGATGATTACCACGTTATCATTCTTGTCACGAAGCAGTTCTAACTCGTACTCTTTCCAGCCAAGTAGGGCTTTATCGATGAGTACTTCATGTATAGGGGATGCTTCCAGGCCTCGGGTAAGCATTTCGTCAAATTCTTCCGCTTTATGTACGAAACCAGCTCCACCCCCTCCAAGGGTGTAAGATGCACGAATTACCAGCGGATAACCAAATTCCTGCGCAACTTCTTTCCCCTGTAGATAAGAAGTAACGATCTTAGCAGGAGCCACCGGGATATTAATACGAGACATCAATTGCTTGAACTCTTCACGATCTTCACAAATATTGATCGCATCAATATCAACACCTATCAGGCGAACATTGAAATCTTTCCATATTCCTTTCTCATCAGCTTCAATACAAAGGTTCAGAGCGGTTTGCCCACCCATTGTTGGAAGTACAGCATCAATTTCCGGATGTTCCTTCAGAATTTCAACCAGCGATTTGGTAGTAAGCGGTTTTAGATATACATGATCGGCCATGGAAGGATCGGTCATGATGGTCGCCGGGTTGGAATTGATGAGGATGGTTTTGATCCCGTCTTCACGTAAAGATCTTAAAGACTGAGTTCCTGAATAATCGAATTCACAGGCCTGCCCAATGATAATAGGACCGGAACCTATGATAAGTACGCATTTGATTTCTTTGTTTTTAGGCATTTTTCTAAGTTGTGTTGCAGTAAAATTAAGAAGTGAAAGGATATAAAAAAAGGCGTTACCCAAAAAGTAACACCTTTATTTATTTCGTAAAGCGTGATTCATTAGTGTTTGTGTCTGTTTTCAGAAGATACAGATAATTTTTTTCTACCTTTTGCTCTTCTTCTTGCAAGGACTTTTCTTCCGTTAGCACTAGACATACGCTCTCTGAAGCCGTGCTTATTTTTTCTCTTCCTTTTAGATGGTTGAAACGTTCTTTTCATTTTAAATATCTTTTATCTTCTGTAAAACTCGTTTTTGGCTGTCTTTAAAACTGCGTGCAAATATACAAAGCTTTTTATCTACTGCAAATACTAATTAAAAATAATTTCGAATAGTTTTTATTACCTTTGCAGCCTGAAAAACCAAAGCGCAAATGTTTCATAAAAATATCAAATTAGTTCTTGCAGGCCTGGTAATCGCTGCCGCAGTATGGCAATTTATTGAAGGTCACATAGGTAATGGTATTTCTCTTATTCTCCTAGCCGGAATTTTTATCTTCCTTTATTTCAAAAACGAAATCATCCTTCTTGCCTTTTTGCGCCTGAGAAAACAGGATTTTGAAGGAGCAAAAAAATGGCTTGATAAAATTAAAGACCCGGAAAAAGCGCTAACGCAGAAACAACAGGGCTATTACTGGTACCTTCACGGTCTCATGGTTTCGCAATCTAATATCACTCAAGCTGAAAAGCATTTCAGAAAAGCGATCAGGCTTGGCTTAAGTATGGATCATGACCTGGCAATGGCGAAACTAAATCTTGCAGGGATCGCTATGACCAAACGTCGTAAACGAGAGGCTACCATGCTTTTAGCTGAAGCAAAGAAGCTGGATAAACATGGAATGATGGCCGATCAAATTCGCATGATGAAAGACCAAATGAAACGTATCTAAGTTGTTAATTTTTGAAAAATTATCTTAACTGATATTTTCAACTAATTTCTGTGCTTTTCAACGAGTAAATTTCTACTGAAGATAAGCTTAGACTAATTTCGCAAATGTTACGCCCCACAAACATTTGCATGAAGAGACTTTTACTTGTTTTTCTTTTTTTAAGCCCCACCCTTTTTGCTCAGATCATACAAGAGCCTGAGCCAGAGAAAGTTTACTTCTCTGAAGCTTTGGCCATGCATCTCGATGATTATAACAAAAAAGCTGATTTGGCTTACCGCTTCCGCGATTATGACAAAGCGGAACAACTTTTTGACTCTCTTACCAATAATCTTCTGGAGGGTTCCTATATGAATGATTTTGAATTTCATACACTGGCCCGAAAAAACAATACTATACGTCTTTCAGATTTTGACAAACCGGTTTTCCTAATCACCTACGCTTCATGGTGTGTCCCCGGAAAAGGACAAATTCCGGCCTTGAACAAACTCGCTAATCAATTTGCCGGCCGTATCGATTTTGTAGTCCTTTTTTGGGACAAAAAAGATAAGGTCGAGGAACTTTCCAGCCAGTTCAATGAGCAGATCAAGGTTGTGTATGTAGATGAAACTAAAAACAATGGTGCTTACGTGGTTAAACAACTGAAGCACTCTCTTGGCCTTCCAACCTGTTTTCTGATGACTGCCGATAAGCGTATCGCAGATATTCGCAGAAGTGTTTTCCCAGCCTTTAACGCTGCGGAGGAAACAGCCTACCGCGAAAATTACCAGCAAATGGAAGCTTCCATCGCCAACAATCTCATCAACAAATACGAAGATGATTATGTTGGCAATGAATAGATCTTATTTTACTGCTGGATAATAACCTTCTTCCGGAATTGAAATATAATAGGCTTTTCTTGAAGCGTTCTTTAAATGGTCATCCCGCAGCCAGGGATTATGGATTTTCAGAGTCTTATAATTGATCCCGAATTTCTCAGCAAAATCTGGAAAATCCTTTACCACTGTATCTACTCTTACCTTTTTAACAGGAACAGGCTGATATAGATCATCTGGCTGGTAATCGAAACCATATTTTTCTGGATTGTTCATGATCTCTTTCAAAGCAAGGATTCTGAAAACATATCTTCCGGTCTCCTCCCCTAGCAATAGATCATAATAACCTGACACTTTCTGGCGGCCGAGTTGTTTATCAACACCATATTGCCCTGCGTTGTAAGAGGCCGCAGCCAGGGTCCAGCTACCAAAGCGTTCTTTGGCCTTCTTCAAATAATCACTTGCAACGCGTGTAGATTTTTCAATATTATAACGTTCATCCACGTTATCGTTAATCTCCAGTCCATACTCCTTCCCGGTACCTTCCATTAATTGCCAAAAACCTACTGCACCTGCGGGTGAAACAGCCTGTGTGAGCCCGCTTTCAATCACCGCCAGATATTTAAAATCTTCTGGTACACCTTCTTCTTTCAAAATCTCTTCGATTACTGGGAAATACTTATTCGCTCTTTTGATTAATAAAAGTGCGTTTGATTGCCAGTACGTATTTACCAGTAATTCCCTGTCTAATCGTTCATATACATCAGGATCATTTAATGGGGCGCTTTCTCCAGCAAAAGATGCTTTTTCAGGCACTGGCAGCGCTTTGATACGGTACGTTTCTGCAACACTTTTTTCAGAAATTGTGGAATTGACATTCGTTTCATTTGGTTCCTCAACACGATTTGGCTGCTGCACGGCGTTGATGCTCAAGGCACTCACGCTCAGTACTCCTATTACAATTCCTATTGTTTTTACAGTTTTCATATTAGCTGATTTTTTCTTTTTTAATTTTTTTCTTCAATTTTCCGGTTAGGATCAAATCGGGTAAATTTTCGTTAAACCATCGAAAACGGTTGACGATCATAATATGAGTTCCACCCTTCACTAAAATTGCATCTTTCACATATTTCACCGGAAAGACTTCATCTTTATCACCGTGAATATGAATAACCTTTTCATCTGGCAATTCGCATTTCCAGGTAAGCATTTGCTTAATAGCCCAATCCAGGTATTGCTTATCAGTAATCGAAATATATTGCTTGTATAATTTCGCACGCTTTTTCAGAAAATTTCCTACTGCTACTTTTTCGAACTGATCTACATAATTTACCAAACCTGTAGGCAAAATTTTAAATAAACCTGTTTTCGCAGCAAACTTCATCCTTGGTGGAAGCTCATCGGTACATTTCACACTGGAAATAATGATGAGGCGTTTTAAATCAAGGAACTTTGCCATTTCCTGGACGATGACACCACCAAAAGATACGCCAATGAGTACGGCATGCTCATGTTTAACAAATTTCGACATCTTTTCAGCATAGGCCTCGAGGCTTTCATCCCGATCTGGCATTTGCCATTCCAAAAGGTGCATCTCGAACCGGCTTTCGTCTAGTATAAGATTCTCAAAAATAGAAGGAGCCGCAGCCATACCAGGCATGAAATAAACATGAGTGATTTTTGAAGCTTCCGTCATTTTAACAAGTGTATAACAGCAAAAATTCGGCTTAAAGCGTAAATTTACTATTCAAAATTACCGGATTACTACCGACTTTCAAATAAACCTTACCTATTATTATGGAAAAAGTTTTTCACCCAGCGAATTCGCGCGGGAAAGCCGATTTTGGATGGCTTAAGGCAAATTATTCATTCAGCTTCGCCAATTTTTTTGATCCTAATAAGACCAATTTTGGGCTTTTACGGG
This sequence comes from Christiangramia flava JLT2011, assembly GCF_001951155.1. NCBI lineage: Bacteria > Pseudomonadati > Bacteroidota > Flavobacteriia > Flavobacteriales > Flavobacteriaceae > Christiangramia > Christiangramia flava. The sequence continues at coordinate 3,282,546 of NZ_CP016359.1, read as the reverse complement.
TTCTGAATGATGATACTGTAGCAGCAGGTATGGGTTTCGGGACACATCCGCACCGGGATATGGAAATTATCACCATTCCCCTTTCTGGCCAGGTACGTCATCGCGATAGTATGGACCACACCAAAGTGGTGAAAGCAGGAGAAGTTCAGGTAATGAGCGCCGGAACCGGTGTGGAACACAGTGAAATGAATCCTTCACAACACGATCTCAATATGCTTCAGATCTGGATATTCCCCGAAAAACAAGGCCTGGAACCACGATATGACCAGAAAAATTATGAGCATTTACTTCAAAAGAATGAGCTAATTGACCTCGTTACTCCAAAATCAGACCAAAAGGAAGAGGCTGTTTGGATCAACCAGAACGCCTACCTAAAGCTAGGAGAATTTGAAAGTGGCAGGAAAATTGCTTATAATCTTCAGAATCAAGAACATGGCGTTTATATATTCTTAATTGATGGAAGCCTGAAAATTGACGATCATACTCTGGAAAAACGAGACGCCATGGGTGTTTGGAAAACTTCCAGCCTTACAATTGAAGTCTTAAAACAATCAAAGGTTCTTTTAATCGAAGTGCCTATGAGTTAAAATAAAACTATGAGCAGCACTGATTTAGTCATTACAGATAACGAATTTCTAAGGCAATTTGAGACCCGGTTCGGCGACGAACTGGCGACTATAGAATATTCTCAGCAGGAACGCAAGATCTTTCTCACAAAGATAAAATTACCTGAAAACGCAAAAGACCAGCAGGAAGAATTTATCAAAGCGGTGCTGGAAGAAATTAAAACGAGGAATACCAGAGTTGTTCCCACTAGTCCTGAAATTGCTGGTTTTATGCGGCGGAATCGCAGAAAATACAAAGATCTGCTTCCGGTAGGGATCAATATTTAAATCAGCTCAATACCGCTTGCGGCTCCGTGACATATTCAAAACGAACAAGCCCGTCTTCATCAATTTTTGTCAGCTTAATTTGTTGAAGTGTATTGACTAATTCAGGATTCCAGGGAGTTTTCACCTTCACATAGTTTTCCGTAAAACCGTGAATATAACCTTCTTTGTTCTCCCCTTCAAAAAGAACTGTCCTAAGCGTTCCAAGCTGACTTTCATAAAAGGCCCTTCTCTTCTTAGCTGAGAGACCTCTGAGCATTTTACTGCGCTTTTTCCGAACCTTTAAAGGAACCACTCCATCCATTTCTGCGGCTGGCGTATTATCTCTTTCCGAATAGGTGAAAACATGCAGGTACGAAATATCCAATTCGTTCAGAAAATTATAGGTTTCGAGGAAATGTTCTTCGCTCTCGCCCGGAAAACCTACAATCACATCCACACCTATACAGGCATGTGGCATCACTTTTCTGATCTGCGACACTCGGTCTACATACAGATCACTCAGGTAGCGCCTGCGCATTTTCTTCAGAATATCATCGCTTCCACTTTGTAATGGAATGTGGAAATGCGGAACAAACGTACGGCTGGAAGCCACAAAATCGATCGTTTCATTTTTCAGCAGGTTGGGCTCAATGGAAGAAATTCTCAAACGTTCGATACCTTCCACTTCATCCAGTGCTTTCACCAGATCCAGAAAAGTATGCTCATGCTTCTTATTCCCGAATTCGCCTTTTCCGTAATCACCAATATTGACGCCAGTAAGCACAATTTCCTTGATTCCCTGTTCTGAAATTTCCGCGGCATTTATTAGCACATTTTCCAGTTTATCACTTCGGGAAATTCCACGTGCCAGCGGAATCGTACAGTACGTGCATTTATAATCACATCCATCCTGAACCTTCAGGAACGCGCGGGTCCTATCCCCAATGGAATAAGAACCAACGTAAAAATCGGCTTCATTGATCTCACAGGAATGCACTTCACCGTGATCATTTTTAGTAAGATCGTTCAGATAATCGGTGATCTTGAATTTTTCAGTAGCCCCAAGGACCAAATCCACCCCGTCTACTGCGGCAAGTTCTTCGGGTTTTAGCTGGGCATAACAACCAACGGCGATCAGGAACGCATTTTCATTGGCTTTCTGCGCCTGTTTAACGATGGTTTTAAAACGCTTATCGGCATTTTCAGTAACTGAACAGGTATTGATGACATAAATATCCGCTTCTTCTGAAAATTCAACCCTCTCAAAGCCTTCATTTTCAAAGGAACGAGCAATGGTAGACGTTTCTGAAAAATTCAGTTTACATCCAAGGGTATAAAACGCTACTTTCTTCTGTTTGGTCATAATCCTAATTCTCTGCAAGCCAATTTGGGCCTGCAAAGATACCAACTAAAATGATTTCTGAAAAACCTTTCACAAGACGAATTCCTTACAAATATTTGATTTTCAACTATTGTATCAAAAATATTTGTATTTTTAGAATTGTTCAGCTAATGAAAATGCAATCTGCAAACCCCAACCAAAGTGCTGTTTCCTTGCGGAAAAAGCCCAGAAGTCGAAGATCCTACTCCAGCACCCTAAGGATGGAGAGAGACTTTCAAAAAGGTCGTTTAACTGAAGCGGACCTAGAAGAATTTCAGAAAAGTATTATTGAGTTCAATAAAAAGCGTCAATATCGCACGCTGGCGGTGTTCGCCATGATCGTGCTCAGTATGGGTGTGGCCTGGTATCTCTTTTTATATTAGAATCTCCGCCATTTCGCAGTTTCTTCGAAAACATGTTCCAGGATGTTCTTATCGGCATCTGTTAATTCCAGGTTTCGCCTTTTAAGAACCAATTCTGCTGTTTCAAATACTTTGTCGAGTTTATATACGCTCATACCGGCGCTTCCACCCCAGCTGAAACTCGGAACAAAATTTCGTGGAAAACCACTTCCGAAGATATTGGCACTCACACCAATTACCGTCCCGGTATTAAACATGGTATTAATAGCGCATTTACTATGATCCCCCATGATCAATCCGCAGAACTGAAGTCCGGTTTTTGAAAAACCCTCTTTATCATAATCCCAAAGCCTTACTTCCGCATAATTATTTTTGAGATTTGAATTATTGGTATCTGCACCCAGATTACACCATTCACCCAGCACCGAGTTCCCCAGGAAGCCGTCGTGGCCTTTATTGGAGTTCTGGAACATGACCGAATTATTGATCTCTCCTCCGGCTTTGCAATTGGGACCAATAGTCGTAGGGCCATAAATCTTTGCACCCATTTTAATGATTGCATGATCTCCTAAAGCAAAGGGCCCACGAATGTGCGTTCCCTCCATCACCATCGCATTTTTACCAATATAGATCGGGCCTGAACTCGCATTCAGCGAACAAAATTCGACTTCTGCACCTTCTTCAATAAAAATAGACTCTGGATTTTTCGCGTGTACGTGCTGCGGAATTGGCTGGGAAGTTCTTCCCGTGGTGAGCAGCTTAAAATCGGCTTCAATAGCCGCAGCATTTTTGGAGAAAATATCCCAGGTATGCTGAATTTGAAGAATTTCACGGGTATATGGAACATCTTTGTAAGAATCGGTTTCTTCAAAATAAACCAAAACCTGAGCATCCTGAACGAGTCGTTCTCCCGGTTTCAGTTCCTGAATTGCCTGTATTAAATCTTCATCAGGACACAGGGAAGCATCTATAAAAATATTGGAGCTTTCTTTTTGAGCTGGCCATTTACCACGGAGATAATCCTGAGTCTGGATGGCTAATTTGGTTTCTAAAACATGTTGCCATTTTTCTCTAATGGTTAGAATTCCCACCCGGATTTCAGCCACCGGCCGTGTAAAAGTAAATGGCAGCAAGTTATTCCTGGATGGACCGTCAAAAAGAATATAATTCATCAATTCTGATTTTGATTCAAAAATAAGAGTTCCTGAAAATATCAGCGTTTAGATTAGGTTAAAATAAAAAAGCCGCATATAGCGGCTTTGTATCTTGAATCTAAGCGTAGAAATTATTTTTTCTTGAACTTAGCGTATTTGTTCTTGAACTTGTCAATTCTACCAGCACTATCAACCAATTTGGTTTGCCCAGTGTAGTATGGGTGTGAAGTTCTGGAAATTTCCAGTTTTACCAACGGGTACTCAGTTCCTTCAACTTCAATAGTTTCTTTGGTCTTAGCAGTAGACTTTGTAATGAATACGTCATCATTAGACATATCTTTAAAAGCTACTAATCTATAATTTTCCGGATGGATTCCCTGCTTCATCGCTTTGATCTTTATAATTTTTCGAGGTGCAAATTTAAATAATATTTCTTCATGAGCAAATAGCTTCAGAAAAAAATTTAGAAATTTCTCGTGTAACGTTTTCCTATATTTGTTAACTAACTGCTAAATTAACTATCTAAACAATCAAAATTATGGAAAGTCCCGCAAAAAAAGTATCGGTTGCTTATGGTATATACCTTGGCGTCGCACTGATCCTTATTACTGTTTTAGCTTATGCGTTTGACCTGGCCCTGTTCACCAAGTGGTGGTTCGGGATCCTGATCATTCTGTTCACCATTATCATGGGAGGTTTTGCTGCCAGTAAAGCGAAAAAAGCAAGCACCGAACTATTCTCGTTCAAAAAAGCCTTTGGCTCTTATTTTCTAACCATTTTCATCGGAACCTTCATCGGTCTCCTATTCTCGTTCTTACTATTCAACGTGGTCGATCCTGCTGCTTCTGAAACGCTTACCGAACTTACAATGGAATCTACCCGTTCCATGATGGAACGCTTTGGCGCTCCGGAAGACCAGATCAATGAAGCCTTGCGCAATATGCAGGATAACAACCAGTTTTCACTGGTAAACCAATTAAAAGGTTACGCTTTTCAACTGGTATTGTATGCATTGTTAGGACTTATTGTATCTTTGATCGTTCGTGAGAAAGAGCAAGTAAACGTCTAAGAATGCAAATATCGGTTGTAATACCACTTCTAAACGAAGAACAATCTTTAGTAGAATTATATAATTGGATCGCAAAAGTCTTGCGATCCAATTCCTTTTCATATGAGATCATTTTCATAGATGATGGTAGTACCGATAATTCCTGGAAAACCATTGAATCGCTTTCGCTGAATGATGAAAACGTCAAAGGCATTCGTTTCAATAGAAATTATGGCAAATCGCAGGCTCTACATGCCGGTTTCCTTAAAGCCTCCGGTGACGTGGTCATCACGATGGATGCTGATCTTCAGGACAATCCGGAAGAGATCCCGGAACTTTACCGAATGATCACCCAGGAAGATTACCAGCTGGTGTCAGGCTGGAAGAAAAAAAGATACGATAATGTGCTCACGAAGAATATTCCTTCCAAAATCTTCAACGCAGCCGCCAGAAAAACTTCCGGAGTCCAATTACACGATTTTAATTGCGGACTCAAGGCCTACAAGCAGGAAGTCATCAAGAATATCGACGTTTACGGTGAAATGCATCGATATATCCCGGTTTTAGCCAAAAATGCAGGCTTTTACCGCATAACTGAAAAAGAAGTAAAGCACCAGGCCCGTAAGTACGGAAAGACGAAGTTTGGGATCAATCGGTTCATTTACGGTTTTCTGGATCTCATTAGTATCTGGTTTTTATCCAAATTTGGCCGCCGCCCCATGCATCTTTTCGGCTCCCTGGGGGTTTTGATGTTCATTATCGGTTTTATTTCCGCAGGCTGGATCGGCTTTTCCAAATTATACAAGCTTTACCATCATCAGCCCAATACATTAGTGGCGCTCAATCCCTGGTTTTACATAGCTCTTACCGTAATGATCATTGGAACGCAGTTTTTCCTTGCCGGTTTCCTCGGTGAATTGATCCTGAGATCGAAAAGAGATAAAGAACGCTACCTCATTCGTAAAACCACAGCGAATATTTAAGGCCTTTACAGGAATTATCTTATTTTTGTTTTTCCAATAAATTGAACCAACATGGCGAATATCAAACCTGAAATTCTTCAGAAAGCCGACGCGTGGCTTAGCGACACATTTGACGAAGAGACAAAAGCGGAAATCAGCCGAATGAAAGCTGAAAATCCGCAGGAACTGGAAGAAAGCTTTTATAAAAATGCCGAATTCGGAACCGGTGGCATGCGCGGCATCATGGGTGTGGGTACCAACCGCATCAATAAATATACGTTGGGAAAAAACACTCAGGGTCTTTCAGATTATCTGAAGAAGTCTTTTCCTGGCGAAGAATTAAAGGTTGCGATTGCTTATGATTGCCGCAATAACAGTCAAAAACTGGCACAGGTGGTAGCTGATGTTTTTTCAGCGAACGGGATTAAGGTCTTTCTGTTTTCAGAATTACGCCCTACGCCCGAATTATCATTTGCTGTAAAGGAGCTTGGATGTCACTGCGGAATCGTTCTTACTGCCAGTCACAACCCGCCGGAATACAACGGTTATAAAGTCTACTGGCAGGATGGTGGCCAATTAGTTCCTCCCCAGGACAAAGAATTGGTGGATTTGATCAATAATCTGGAATATGAAAAGATCAATTTTGAGGCAAATTCAGCATTGATCGAGAAAATTGATAAAAAAGTGGACGAGTCTTTTGCTGAAGCTTCAGTCAAAAACGGAAGTTTTGATATGGAAGCTTCCGCTAGGCAAAATCTGAAAATCGTCTTCACTTCTCTACACGGAACTTCGATCACACAGGTTCCGGACGTTTTGCAGAAAGCCGGTTTTACTGATGTGCATATCGTTGAGGAACAAAAGGAACCAAACGGCAATTTTCCAACTGTAAAATCTCCGAATCCTGAAGAGCCGGCAGCCCTGAAAATGGCGCTGGAACTGGCAGATGCCAAGGATGCCGATATCGTGATTGGTACAGATCCCGATTGTGATCGCCTTGGAGTGGCTGTTCGTGATCTTGATAATAAAATGATCCTTCTTAATGGAAACCAGACCATGTTACTCATGTCCTGGTACCTGCTTGAAAAATGGAAAAAAGAGAACCGGATCCAGGGCAAGGAATTTATGGCTTCTACCATAGTTTCTACGCCCATGCTGAAAAACCTGGTGGAAGATTATGGTGTGGAATACAAAGAAGTTCTTACCGGTTTCAAATGGATCGCAAAACTGATTAAAGATCACCCGGAATTGAATTTCATCGGAGGGGGTGAAGAGAGTTTTGGTTACATGGTAGGAGATTTTGTGCGTGACAAAGACGCTGTCACTTCTACCCTTCTGGCCTGTGAGATCGCTGCTGACCTCAAATCTAAAGGCAGCTCGTTCTACCAGCAGCTCCTCGAACTTTATGTAAAATACGGTTTGTATAAGGAAGAATTGATCTCGTTAGTAAAAAAAGGAATTCAGGGTGAAAAAGAGATCAAGCAAATGCTGATCAACCTGCGTGAAAATCCCTGGGAAATGGTTGATGGTGAACAGGTGGTGTTAGTGGAAGATTACCAGTCTTCCGTAGCCAAAAACGTTCAGAACCATACGGAACATCCCATCGATATTCCCAAGTCAAATGTTCTGATTTATTATACGGAAGCCGGTACAAAGATCGCGGCAAGACCAAGCGGCACCGAACCGAAGATCAAATTTTACATCAGCGTGAATACTGATCTTGCTGCTGTTTCAGAATATGAAAAAACCGAAAAGGAACTTTCAGAAAAAATTCAACGAATCAAATCAGAACTCAGTCTGGGTTAAGCAAAGTTTTAAATGACCTATTTTCGAAAAATCATTCAGTTCGCGAAACCTTATAAGATTTACGCGATACTGAATATCATTTGTAATATTTTCTATGCGATCTTCAGTACGCTGTCGTTCATCGCGCTCATTCCAGTGATTAAGGTCCTGTTTGACAAGACCGAACGGGTAAACGAACAACCTGTCTGGGAAGGAATTGGTCATTTAAAAGACTACGCCGTTGATTATTTCAATTTCTATGTGACACAACGCGTGAATGAAGACGAGATTTCTGCACTCATCTTTATTTGCGGTATCGTGGTAGCCCTGTTTTTCCTGAAAAACCTGTTTGGCTACCTGTCATCTTTTTTTCTCACCTTTCTTCGGAACGGTGTACTAAAGGATGTTCGCGATGCACTCTACCATAAGATCCTGGAACTCCCGGTAAGCTATTTTTCTGAAAAGAAAAAAGGAGATATTATTTCCCGAATTACTGCGGATGTCAATGAAGTTCAGGTTTCGTTTTTATCGGTTTTGGAACTCATCGTTCGGGAGCCGTTGACGATACTTTTCACTATTCTGGCCATGTTGCTGATGAGCGCCAAGCTCACCCTGTTCGTATTTGTTTTTTTGCCTATTTCCGGATTTGTTATTTCATTAATTGGAAAAAAACTAAAAAAACAGTCCAATTTAGCGCAGCAGGAAAACGGGCATTTTTTGGGAATCGTGGAAGAGACACTTTCCAGTTTAAAAATCATCAAAGGCTTTAATGCAGAGAAGCGTTTTGATGCCCGTTTTAAGGAATCCACCAGCAGGCTCAATAATATTCTGAATAGCCTCATAAATCGCCAAAATTTAGCTTCCCCTACCAGTGAATTCCTCGGGATCTTTGTGATCGTGATCATTTTATGGTTCGGTGGAAACATGGTACTGGTAGATGGTACACTTGATGCGGCTACTTTTATAGCGTTCCTGGGTCTCGCTTATAATATTTTAACTCCCGCCAAACAAATTTCCAAAGCTTCCTACAGCGTGAAGAAAGGAAATGCGGCTGCGGAAAGAATCCTAGAAATCCTGGAAACCCCTTCCAATCTTACCGATGCCCCTGATGCGATTGAAAAAAGAGCGTTCGACGAAAAAATTAGTATCGATCAGGTAAACTTCAGTTACGAAGACGAAAAGGTGTTGAAAAACTTCAGCATAGAAGTACCAAAGGGAAAAACCGTCGCACTGGTGGGTCAATCTGGTTCAGGAAAATCAACCATTGCCAACCTGATCACCCGTTTTTATGACGTTCAGAAAGGTTCGATTTCCATGGACGGTATAGATATCAAAAAAATTAAAAAATCATCACTGCGCAACCTCATGGGCTTGGTCACTCAGGACAGTATTCTCTTTAATGATACGGTGCGGAATAATATTATCTTGGGAAAACCAGATGCCAGCGATGAAGAAATTATCGATGCACTCAAGGTTGCCAATGCCTGGGAATTTGTGAAAGATTTGCCCCAGCAACTGGAAACCAATATTGGGGACAGCGGGAATAAATTAAGTGGCGGGCAGAAACAACGTTTATCTATTGCCCGGGCCGTGCTGAAGAATCCACCACTAATGATCCTCGACGAAGCCACTTCGGCCCTGGATACCGAAAGTGAAAAACTGGTTCAGAAAGCCCTGGAAAATATGATGAAAAATCGTACTTCAGTAGTAATTGCCCACCGACTTTCCACCATCCAGAACGCTGATAATATCGTGGTCATGCAACGTGGGGAGATCGTGGAACAGGGAAAACATCAGGAATTGATCGCCAAAAACGGAACCTACAAAAAGCTGGTGGAAATGCAATCTTTTGACTAGTTCTTCTGCTGAATTTCTCCCAATTCCAATGCTTGCTCATAGTTCACCGAAATACTGGAAAATGCATTGAAAAATTTTCGACCATCCAGTCTTTTCAGGATTAACCTGGTATAAGCTTTTTTAGTTTTTACGGCACTAACATATAATGGAACGCCATGCAGGCTTTTGAAATTGACAACTCCATTTTTCTTTAAAATGAAGTTTTTCTGAGGTGCTAGCAATGATTCCAAATGATGATATTCAGAAACATGAAGGACGAAACGATCGCCAATAACTGGTTTTTTATCCTGAGCCAGAGCAGAAAAACCCATTAATATCACAAAAAGAAGAATTTGAAGATTTCTCATTTTTAACCATCTTTTTGACTAAAATCTTAAAATTTACGGTGTAAAACAAGAGAAATGAAAAAACGGATGGTAGGTCCATCCGTTTTTTATCAATATACCGTTTCCACTTTGGGGCTGCTGGAAACGATCTTTGAATTCAATCTTAAGGGCAAAAAAAGGTTGAATTATTTCGTAATGAGGTAAATGTAGGAATCAAACCTATACGTCACAAATAAAATATGCTTTTTGTCAATATTTTATGTATTTCATCGATTTAAGAAGTGTTATTTGTAAGATTTTACTTTCTTTTCAGAGGTAGAGATTTAAATTTTTCTTTATACCACCTTTTACTACCTTTATCGCCCGATCTAAATTCCAATAATCTTTAAAATTGAATAATTCCGAAGAGCAATTTATAGCAAGGCTCCAGGACGATAAGACTGCGAGGGAAGCTTTCAGTGAGCTGGTAAACAATTACCAGCAGCGGCTCTACTGGCATATTAGGAACATGGTCAAAGATCATGATGATGCAGATGATGTGCTCCAGAATACCTTTCTAAAGGTGTATCGAAATATCAAGAAATTCAAAGGAGACAGTAAGCTCTACAGCTGGATGTACCGCATCGCTACCAATGAAGCCATTACTTTTTTAAATCATAAAGCCCGCAGACTAAAGATTTCTTCGGAAGAACTTCAGGAAAAGATCATCGATAACCTGGAAAGTGATGTGTATTTCGAAGGTGATGAGATCCAGCTAAAATTACAAAAAGCCATCGCGACCCTTCCTGAAAAACAACAGCAGGTTTTCAATATGAAATATTTTCAGGAACTAAAATACCGGGAAATTTCAGAAATCCTGGAAACAAGTGAAGGAGCCTTGAAAGCCTCCTATCATATCGCGGTGAAAAAGATTGAAGAATTTTTAAAAACCAATTAAACCTTTTAAAATACCAATAGTCAAAAGACCACATGAAGAAGAAATTTTCAAAATATGATCAGGATTCAGGCTTTCGAGTGCCAGGTAACTATTTTAGTGACCTGTCTTCTCGTATTATGAATGAGCTGGATGACACACAGAACATTCCTGTCGCTGAGCCCGGTTTTGGCCTTCCTGATGACTATTTTGAAAATCTTGAACAGAAAATTTTCTCGAAAATAGACCGGCCTGAACCGAAAGTTGTGCCGTTCTATCGAGGGAAATTCTGGACGTATGCTGCTGCAGTCGTGGTTATTGGCCTTTTGTTATTCGCAAATCTTTTCAAATCGAAACCTTCTCAAGCTGTGAGCTGGGATGATATAGAAGTTTCCGTAATGGAAGATTATATTGATGAAGGTTACGATATGGGCATTATTGACCTCGACACCGATGACTATTCAGAATTTATTTTTGATGATGGCAAACTTGTTGATGATGCCGACTTTGAAAACGTGAATTCGGATGCCGTGTATGATTATCTCGAAGAAAACCTTGATGATCGGGCAGATATACTGGAATAATATGAAAAATCTAATTTTTACCATTTTCCTGGTAGTGGCCTTTGGCCAGGTTGTTAGTGCTCAGGAAGAAGATCCTCAGGAGCGCTATGAGCGCATCAAAGCTTTGAAAGTCGCCTATTTTACACAGGAAATGAAATTCAGTGATAAGGTTGCTGAAAAGTTCTGGCCCATCTACAATCAATATGAGGTGGAGCGGCGGAAATTATACGAGCGAGAACACATTGAACTCAATAACGTGGAATGTATGAGCGAGGACGAGGCAGATAAGCTGATGACCGAGTTCCTAACCGTGGAAAGTGAAGAGTATAAGATCAAAAAGCAGCTGTTTCGGGATCTGAAGAATATTATGTCAGCCAAAGACATTATCAAACTCCAGCAGCTGGAAGATGAATTTCACAAAAAATTGATTAAAGAATACCGGTCTAAAAAAGACCGCGGACAGTCCTAAGAAATGAGTAGGTAACGCTATTCATATTTAGTTTTTTGGTTAGTTAGTAGTTGATAATCCGGCAATCTTCATTGATTGTCGGATTATTATTTTACCGAAAATCTAACCGGGCAATTCGTCCTTTTCCAGCGGCATAGGCGGTAGAATCATTTAAAAACCGGATCGTGTAAAATCCTTCTTCGGATAGATTTTTCCAGGTCTCTCCCCCATCTGAAGTATAATCGATTCCCGTAAAACCAACCGCCACAATATGCTTTGCATCACCATTTGGAAAGTAACGTACACTGCTTTTGTAGCCGGGATTATTTCCATCGGCAATCAGTTTCCAGGTCTTCCCTCCATCCGAAGTAATTGCCTTATTTCCAGAATTTCCTTCCGGTTTGGTATAATCTCCACCGATAATGATTCCGTTTTCCGCATCATAAAAGTCCATGGAATATCCACCCTGTGTAGGTTCTCCCTGTAGTAGCGGGGTGTCGAAAACTTCCCAGGTATGACCTTTATCAGTAGAATGATAGATTCGTGATTTAACGCCACCACTAAGAACCCAGGCCTCGTCTCCCTGAATGGCGATATTAGAATTGCTGGCAGCAAAAGCTGCTTCACCTTCTTCAGCTTTTGGCAACATACTGCAATCTAATTTTTCCCAGTTTTGCCCCCCATCGCGTGTCACGATCATAGAAAGGCATTTATCGGTTGGATCACCAATGGCGATTCCTTCATTCTCATTCCAAAATGCCACGGCGTCATAAAAAGCTTTTTCATGGTCTTCCTGGTAAACCAGTTTCATCTTCCCATCATCGCCGGTTTTGTACAGTAAGGCAGGACTTCCAACGCTCAGCATAAAGAAATCATTTGCTGTACTCGCCAGCGAACGAAATTCCGGAGTGATCGTATCGAATTCCTGAGTGCTGATTTTCCAGACTTTATTAGCGGAATTGAACAAACCGTAGGAACCCTTGTTTGCGGCAAAAACCACGTTTTTTCCAATAATTTCGATAGCTCTGATGCTCAGTGAATCATTTTCAAGTATCGGCTCAATGTTGACCTGGGTATATTTTTTAGAAAGTTTAGGTGTATCGGCTTCTTCGGAAGTGTTCTTTTGCTCGTTTTTACAGGCTACAAGCAAAATCAATAAAAGCGGAAAGAGTTTTCTCATGATTGCATTTTGAATCAAATATAAAGGTTTCCCTTTCAAAAAAACGTACCTTTGCGGCCTTAAAAAACAGAATTATGCGATTACACCGAAACCTTGTTTTTGCTACAATAGATGCCCTTTCAGAAATATTTAATGAAGGAAGCTATGCCGATAAGGTCATTGAAAAAACGCTGAAGCGCGATAAGCGCTGGGGTTCTCGAGATCGCAGTTTTATTGCTGAAACTACCTATGATATCGTTCGCTGGAAAAGATTGTATTCCGAAATTGCAGATGTCAAACAGCCATTCAAACGCGAAGATCTTTTTAGAATGTTTACCGTTTGGGCGGTGCTGCGAGGAATTGAGCTACCAGACTGGCCGCAATTTGCCGGCACCCCGGAACGACGGATCAAAGGTCGCTTTGATGAGCTGAGTAAAACCCGGAAATACCGTGAATCTATTCCAGACTGGATGGATGAATTAGGTGAAAAGGAACTCGGAGCAGATACCTGGACCAGGGAAATCAAAGCTTTGAATAACCAGGCGCCGGTAGTCATTCGGGCAAACCGTTTGAAGATCACTCCAAAAGATCTGGTGGCTGTTTTGGCACAGGAAGAAATTGAAACCCACAACCTGAAGAATTATCCCGATGCCCTTGTTTTGAAAGAGCGGGCAAACATCTTTAAAACTAAGGCTTTCCAAAATGGACTTTTTGAGGTTCAGGATGCCAGTTCGCAAAGGGTTGCCGATTTCCTTGATGTGAAACCTGGAATGCGTGTGGTAGATACCTGTGCCGGCGCGGGAGGAAAATCCCTTCACCTGGCTGCTTTGATGGAAAACAAAGGCCAGATCATCGCTTTGGATATCTACGGAAATAAACTGAAGGAATTAAAACGCCGCGCGAAAAGAGCCGGTGCACATAATATCGAAACGCGTAGTATCGATAATAATAAAGTGATCAAGAAGCTTTACAACTCTGCTGATCGTGTACTGATCGATGCGCCATGTAGCGGTCTGGGAGTTCTGAGCAGGAATCCCGATGCTAAATGGAAACTTCAGCCGGAGTTCCTGGATAAAATTCGGGAAACGCAACAGCAAATTCTTCAGCAGTATTCAAAAATGCTTAAAAAAGGTGGGAAAATGGTCTATGCCACCTGTTCTGTTCTGCCTTCAGAAAATCAAAAACAGGTAGAGTTTTTCCTGAATTCCGACGAAGGAAAAGATTTCAAACTGCTGAAAGATGAAAAGATCCTTTCAAGTGACAGCGGTTATGACGGTTTTTACATGGCGCTTCTGGAGAAAAAATAGTTTTTCAATCAATAGATTTTAAGATAAGGCTGCCATCCTGGCCATGGATGAAAGTGCCAGTAACCTCTTCATTATGATCCAGTGCATTGGTGAGTGCGTCACAAAGTGAATTGCAGTCAATATCATATTCCGATAATAATGAGTATTGCCCATTTGCATCAGCGATAGCAAAATTGGTATTCTCCCATTTTAATTTGATAGTAAAATGTTCATCAGGATTCACCGCCTCTTTTGATATAACCTTTACCAATGTAAATTGTACAGAACTGGCATCCTGTGGTGGATTTTTTACCTTTTTCTTTCTCACTTTTAACTGATAAATATATCCAGACTCGTAATCGAAGCCCGCTATATTATCATAAAAGTTTTCCCACCGGCCGGAACCTATGTCATCCCCTGCCTGTACCAGCATTACCAGCATTGGCTCCATTCCAAAAGCAGATTGCTTGTAGTGATTGATCCGTATCTGTTCCGTACCAGTATTTTCTTCGAGACCCTGGATCGAACAAGTTTGAGCTAGAAATATCAACATCATCCCTAGCCAGAAACGGATATTTAGTTGGAAGAAAATCACGATGAAAACATTTGATAAAAGATACAAAATTTGTCTTTCAGGAAGAATTTTCCTTTCTTAAATTTTCATTTTAACCGACAAAAAAATCATAAATTTGTTCCTTTCAAAAACAACACAAACAACGACTAAATGATCCTTTTCTTCGGAAACCAACTTACGAAAGTTTATGCGGTAGAAACGCATTCTGAACTTTCGGCTCAGGAAATTAGTAAGCTTAACTGGCTTTTCGGAAATACTCAACAAATCAATAAATCTGCGCTGGCAGATTTTTTTGTTGGTCCGCGTGCCGCCATGATCACTCCCTGGAGTACCAATGCCGTGGAAATCACCCAAAATATGGGTATTCACGGTATCATTCGTATCGAGGAATTTATGCGCGTGGATGAACATTTTCACGATTTTGACCCGATGCTTTCCCAGAAGTATAAGAAACTGGATCAGGATATTTTTGATATCCATATCAATCCCGACCCCATCAAAGAGATTGACAATATTGCGGAATATAACCTGCAGGAAGGCCTCGCGCTGAATGACGAAGAAGTAAAATACCTCGAATCTCTTTCTGAAAAACTGGGAAGAAAATTAACCGATTCTGAAGTCTTCGGCTTTTCACAGGTGAATTCGGAACATTGCCGCCATAAGATCTTCAACGGCACTTTTGTGATCGACGGAAAAGAAAAGCCGCAATCGCTTTTCAAAATGATCAGGAAAACTTCGGAAGCACATCCCAATGAGATCGTTTCTGCCTACCGTGATAACGTTGCTTTTATCAAAGGTCCCAAACTGGAACAATTCGCACCAAAATCGGCTGATATTCCAGATTATTATCAGAACACCGAATTTGATTCGGTTATTTCTTTAAAAGCTGAAACCCACAATTTCCCGACAACTGTAGAACCTTTCAATGGTGCTGCCACAGGAAGCGGTGGTGAAATTCGTGATCGGCTTG
The DNA here is from genome assembly GCF_001951155.1 of Christiangramia flava JLT2011. Lineage (NCBI taxonomy): Bacteria > Pseudomonadati > Bacteroidota > Flavobacteriia > Flavobacteriales > Flavobacteriaceae > Christiangramia > Christiangramia flava. The sequence continues at coordinate 3,266,889 of NZ_CP016359.1, read as the reverse complement.
CAGGTGGTAAAGGCTCTTTGCCACTGGCCGGAACTGCAGTTTATATGACGTCTTATTCGCGACTTCAGAAGGATCGTAAATGGGAAAATGGAATGAAGGAAAGAAACTGGTTGTACCAAACGCCGATGAATATCCTTATCAAAGCTTCCAATGGAGCTTCAGATTTTGGAAATAAATTCGGTCAACCGCTTATTTCGGGATCTGTGCTAACCTTCGAACATGAAGAACACGATCGCAAACTGGGATATGACAAAGTCATCATGCTTGCCGGCGGTATTGGCTACGGGAAAGCCGACCAGGCCAAAAAAGATACTCCTCAGAAAAATGATAAAATCGTCATTCTTGGAGGAGAAAATTATCGAATTGGGATGGGTGGTGCTGCTGTATCTTCTGCCGATACAGGAGAATTCAGCAGCGGTATTGAACTAAACGCTATTCAACGTTCCAATCCAGAAATGCAGAAAAGAGCGGCCAATGCCATACGCGGAATGGTGGAAGCTGAAACTAATCCAATCGTTTCCATACATGATCACGGTGCCGGCGGGCACTTAAATTGTCTTAGTGAACTGGTAGAAGAAACCGGTGGAAAAATCGACCTGGACGCCTTGCCCGTAGGAGATCCTACGCTTTCCGCAAAAGAAATCATCGGTAACGAATCTCAGGAACGAATGGGACTGGTAATTGGAGAAGCTGAAATTGCAAAATTGAAACGCATTGCCGATCGCGAACGTTCGCCAATGTATATGGTTGGGAATGTGACCGGCGATCACCGCTTTGTTTTTGAAGGTTCTGAATCTGGTAAAAAACCGATGGATCTCGATCTTTCTGATATGTTCGGAAGTTCTCCGAAAACAATCATGAATGATCAATCAATAGACAGAAAATATCAGCCACTCTCCTATTCTCCTGAAAAAATTCAGGAATACCTGGAGCAGGTCCTTCAATTGGAAGCTGTTGCCTGTAAAGACTGGTTGACCAATAAAGTTGACAGATGCGTTTCCGGACGCGTGGCAAAACAGCAAACTGCCGGGCCGTTGCAACTTCCTCTGAACAACGTGGGAGTTATGGCGCTGGACTACAAAGGAAAAAACGGAGTGGCAACCTCAATTGGTCATTCCCCCGTTTCTGCGTTGGTTGATCCGGTTGCCGGTTCCAGAAATTCAATCGGTGAAGCATTATCCAACATCATTTTTGCTCCTTTAGAAAAAGGAATAAAATCGGTTTCTCTTTCTGCGAACTGGATGTGGCCGTGTAATAATGAAGGTGAAGATGCTCGTTTATATGATGCTGTGGAAGCAGTTTCAGAATTTGCGATTGATCTTGGAATTAATGTGCCTACCGGAAAAGATTCCCTTTCCATGAAGCAGCGCTATAAAGATGGGGAAGTTCTATCACCAGGTACAGTCATTATTTCGGCTACCGGGCATTGCGATGATATTACAAAAGTTATTGAGCCGGTTTTCCAGAGAAACGCCGGAGATATTTACTATATCAATCTTTCACAGGACAGCTTTAAACTGGGTGGATCATCTTTTGCCCAAATTCTGAATAAAGTTGGAGATGAAGTTCCAACAATCAAAGATTCGAAAAAATTCAAGAACGCTTTCAACGCGATCCAAACAATGATCAAGAAGGATATGATCGTTGCTGGACATGATGTGGCCTCTGGAGGGTTGATCACTACCCTGCTGGAAATGTGTTTTGCCGATGTGAACCTTTCAGCAGATCTTGACCTTTCTGGTTTAGCAGAAACAGATTCAGCAAAATTGTTGTTTAATGAAAACTGCGGAATCGTTTTTCAGGCTTCAAATGACATGGCTGAACAATTTCTGAAAGAAGTAGGCGTAGCATGTTTTAAAATCGGAAAAGTAGCGCCGGGCACTTCCTTAAAGATTCAGAATAATGACGATTCATTCGAATTTGATATTCCGAAGTTGAGAGACAAGTGGTATCAAACCTCTTTCCTGCTTGATGAAAAACAAAGCGGAAAGGATAAAGCTGCTGAGCGTTACCATAACTATAAAGAACAGCCGTTAGAATTTAAATTTCCTGCTCATTTCACTGGAGCATTACCAGAAATCAATTCAGACAAACCGAAGATCAAAGCAGCGATCATTCGCGAAAAAGGTTCAAATTCTGAAAGGGAAATGGCCAGAGCCATGCACCTTGCCGGTTTTGATGTAAAAGATGTTCATATGACCGATCTGATCACCGGTCGCGAAACACTGGAAGATATCAAATTCATTGCTGCCGTTGGAGGATTCTCCAATTCTGATGTTTTGGGAAGCGCTAAAGGTTGGGCCGGCGCATTCCTATATAATGAAAAAGCGAAAAAAGCACTGGACGATTTTTTTGCCAAAGATGATACGTTATCGCTTGGGGTTTGTAATGGTTGCCAGCTTTTCATTGAATTGGGATTGATCAATCCCAATCATGATCAGAAACCAAAGATGCTCCATAACGAATCGCATAAATTCGAATGTAACTTCACTTCCGTAGAAATTCAGAAGAATAATTCGGTCATGTTATCTTCTCTGGCAGGATCAAAACTGGGAATTTGGGCAGCACACGGCGAGGGAAAATTCAGTTTTCCGTATGAGGAAGAAAAATACCAGATCGTTGGAAAATATGGCTACGAAGGCTACCCTGCCAACCCAAATGGTTCGCACTACAACACCGCAATGCTGACCGATGATTCCGGAAGACACCTCGTCATGATGCCTCATTTAGAGCGTTCTACCTTCCCATGGAACTGGGCTTATTACCCAAAAGATCGCAACGACGCGGTTTCTCCATGGCTGGAAGCATTTGTAAATGCCCGAAAATGGCTGGAGAAAAAATAGTATTTTAAAACATTAAAATTTTGAGGGGATGCTAAAAACATCCCTTCTTTTTTGAATATTCAATTTGAAGTAGACCGCTTTTTTGCTATTTTGCAAGGTATATCTGAAAACTACCCTTTTTCATGAACGAGATTAAGAGACTTTTTGATTTCCCCTATTTTCAATTAGAAAATCATCCTTTAAATACTGCTTTAGCTACGAAATACGACGGAAAGTGGGAGAAGCTTTCCACGAAACAATATATAGACAAAGCCAATACCTTAAGTCGGGGTTTACTGCGTTTAGGAGTTCAGCCCAACGACAAGATTGCTGTGATCTCCTCCACCAACCGCAACGAATGGAGCATCCTGGACATCGGTGTTTTACAGATCGGTGCTCAAAATGTTCCTATTTATCCAACTATTTCCGAAGAAGATTATGAATATGTGCTGAACCATAGCGGCGCAAGCATTTGTTTTGTTTCTGATACGGAAGTACTGGAGAAAGTCCAGAGCATTCGGAATAATACACAGTTGAAGGAAGTTTACAGCTTTGACCAAATTTCTTCATGTCCCAACTGGAGTGAAGTGCTGCAGCAGGGAGAAGATAAAAGCAACCAGGATGAAGTAGAAAAACTGAAAAAAAGCGTCAAAGCTGAAGATCTTGCCACGCTTATCTACACTTCCGGAACAACCGGAAGGCCTAAAGGCGTGATGCTGAGCCATGAAAATATCGTAAGCAATGTTTTGGGAAGCGCGCCACGGGTGCCATTTGAAACGGGTACGTATGTTGCCCTAAGCTTCCTGCCCGTTTGCCACATATTTGAACGCATGATCCTCTATCTATACCAGTACTACGCGGTTTCGATCTATTTTGCGGAATCTATCGATAAGATCAGTGATAACCTGAAAGAAGTAAAACCACACGTGATCACGGCAGTACCGAGATTGCTGGAAAAGGTATACGACAAGATCATAGCCAAGGGAACAGCTTTGGAAGGGATTAAGAAGAACCTCTTTTTCTGGGCTGTGGAACTGGGTCACGAATACGAACCATACGGAGCTAATGGTTGGTGGTACGAATTGAAGCTGAAAATTGCCAGGAAACTGATTTTCTCCAAGTGGAAAGAAGGACTTGGAAATAATATTGAATTAATAGTCTCCGGAAGTGCTGCCCTGCAGCCCCGACTGGCGAGAGTATTTGCAGCTGCAGGAATCCCGGTTATGGAAGGTTACGGCTTAACCGAAACCTCTCCTGTAATTGCGGTGAATGACGAGCGCGATCACGGTTTCCGAATTGGGACTGTTGGAAAGGTACTCCATAATGTGGAAGTGAAAATCGCCGAAGATGGTGAGATCATGGCTAAAGGACCTAACGTAATGAAAGGTTATTTCAAAGACCAGGAAAAGACAGATGAAGTTCTGGATGCCGATGGATTTTTCCATACCGGTGACATCGGAGAATTAGATAAGGATGGCTTCCTCAAGATCACAGACCGTAAAAAAGAAATGTTCAAAACATCTGGCGGGAAGTACGTAGCCCCACAATTGATCGAAAATACGATGAAACAGTCTCGTTTTATCGAACAGATCATGGTGGTTGGTGAAGGTGAGAAAATGCCAGCCGCTCTTATTCAGCCTAATTTTGAATTTATTGAAGATTGGGCCAGAAGGAAGAATATTGACCTCGGAGATGGAAGCCAAAAGGATATAGCCAATAACAAAATGGTTCATAACAGGATCCAGGAAGAAATTGATTTCTACAACCAGAAATTCGGAAAATGGGAACGGGTAAAGACCTTTGCTATGACTCCCGAAGTCTGGAGCGTGGAAGAAGGTCATCTTACACCCACCATGAAACTAAAAAGACGGAATGTAAGAGATCGCTATAAAGACCTGTACGAAGGACTTTATGGACGTTAAATTTACAATTTGATAATTTTCACCCCCAACTCTCCCCTGCGGAGAGTTTTTTTATGAAAAAAATTAAAGATTTTTTAATCTATTTATTATGCATGCATAATATTTTTTACTAATTTTGGAAGACTCCAATGAGTAAAATGAAAGAAAAGACGATCGATTACGTACTGCGTGCCACGTGGATGGGCGTTTCCAAAATGTATAATGAGGAAGCCGGGAAAGCCGGTAGTACGATGGCAACAGGTTTTGCTCTTTTGAGCATCGATCCTGAAAACGGAACCCCTTCTACTTCGCTCGGCCCCAAAATGGGTATGGAAGCCACCAGTCTTTCCAGAATCCTAAAAACTATGGAAGAAAAAGGTCTGATTATTAGGAAGCGAAATCCTAATGACGGGCGGAGCGTATTGATTCATCTTACTGATTTTGGTAAGGAAATGCGGGATTATTCCAAACGTGTGGTGCTTCGGTTTGACGAGGCGGTGAAAGAAAATGTTTCCGAAGAGGACCTGAAAACCTTTATTGAGGTTGCCAATACGATTATGGATCTTATTTCAGATAAAAAGATCTATACCGAAGAAATTCAAGTGAATACAAATAACAATTAATCAAAAAATAGCTGAACCAAATAATGAAACGACGAATTAACAAAGTTGCAGTGATTGGTTCCGGGATTATGGGTAGTGGTATTGCCTGCCATTTCGCCAATATTGGCGTAGAGGTATTACTGCTGGACATTGTTCCGCGAGAACTGAATGAAAAAGAGAAACAGAAAGGCCTGAGCCTGGAGGATAAGGTGGTTCGCAACAGGATCGTAAATGATTCTTCGCAAAGTGCCTTAAAGTCCAAACCTTCACCGATCTATCACCAGAAATTTGCCAGCAGGATCCATACCGGAAACCTGGAAGATGATATTCAGAAGGTTTCTGAGGTAGACTGGATCATCGAGGTCGTTATTGAGAGACTTGATATTAAAAAACAGGTTTTTGACAATCTTGAAAAACACAGAAAGCAAGGTACTTTGATCACTTCAAATACTTCTGGAATTCCTATTCATTTTATGACAGAAGGAAGAAGTGATGACTTCAAAAAACATTTCTGCGGTACGCACTTTTTCAATCCCCCGAGATATTTAAGATTATTTGAAATTATTCCTGGACCAGATACTTCTGAAGAAGTCCTGGATTTTCTTCATATGTATGGAGAGAAATTCCTGGGAAAGAAGCCTGTTCTGGCAAAGGATACTCCTGCATTTATCGGTAACCGAATCGGTATTTTCAGCATTATGAGCCTTTTCCACCAGGTCAAGGAAATGGGAATGACGATTGAAGAAGTTGACAAACTTACCGGTCCAGTGATCGGGCGTCAGAAGTCCGCTACCTTCAGAACCGTTGACGTGGTTGGTTTAGACACACTGGTGCACGTTGCTAACGGTCTTTACGAAAACGTTCCCGAAGATGAAGCACATGACCTGTTCGCTCTGCCAAATTTCATCAATACCATGATGGAAAATAAATGGCTTGGTAGTAAAACCGGTCAGGGTTTCTATAAAAAGATTAAAAAGGATGATGGTTCCAGCGAGATCAAAAGCCTGGACCTTGATTCTATGGAATACCGCGATCAGAAAAGAGCTTCTTTCACGACTCTTGAAATGACCAAAACCATTGATAATGTTGCTGATCGTTTTGAGGTTCTGATCAATGGAAAGGATAAAGCCGGAGATTTCTATAGAAAGAATTTCTCGGCATTATTCGCTTATGTTTCCAATCGAATTCCTGAAATCACCGATGAACTTTACAAGATCGATGATGCCATGCGTGCCGGTTTTGGCTGGGAACATGGTCCATTCCAAATATGGGATGCGATTGGCGTGAAGAAAGGAATTGAAATGATGAAGGAAGAAGGTTACGAGCCGAATTCCTGGGTGACCGAAATGTTGGAAAAAGGCAGCGATAGCTTTTATACCGTGCAGGAAGGAAATACCTATTATTACGATATCGACCAGAAAAAACAGGTAAAAGTTCCTGGTCAGGATGCGTTTATCATCCTGGATAATATTCGCGAATCAAAAGAAGTATTTAAAAATAGCGGTGTTGTAGTAGAAGATCTTGGCGACGGAATTTTGAACGTAGAATTCCGCAGCAAGATGAATTCTATTGGTGGTGATGTGCTGGATGGGATCAATAAAGCCATCGATATAGCTGAAAAAGAGTATCAGGGATTGGTTGTTGCCAATAATGGAAAGAACTTCTCTGTAGGCGCGAATATCGGGATGATCTTTATGATGGCCGTAGAGCAGGAATATGACGAGCTCAACATGGCTATTAAATATTTCCAGGATACGATGATGCGTATGAGATATTCGGCAATTCCTACTGTTGCCGCTCCACATGCAATGACGCTTGGTGGTGGTTGCGAATTATCGCTTCATGCTGACAGAGTTGTTGCAGCTGCTGAAACGTATATTGGTTTAGTGGAATTTGGGGTCGGGGTTATTCCTGGCGGTGGTGGAACCAAAGAAATGACGGTTCGTGCTTCAGACACTTATCAGAAAGATGATGTGGAATTGAACAGATTGAGAGAACATTTCCTAACGATCGGTATGGCGAAGGTTTCAACTTCAGCTTATGAAGCATATGATCTCAACATACTTCAGAAAGGAAAAGATATTGTGGTGGTCAATCCAGATCGCCAATTAGCGATCGCCAAGAAACAGGCATTGTTAATGGCTGAGAATGGTTATACCAGGCCTATTGAAAGAACCGATATCAAAGTTCTTGGTAAGCAGGCATTAGGAGCATTCCTTGTGGGAACTGACCAGATGAGAGCCGGAAAGTATATTTCAGAACATGATCAGAAGATCGCAAACAAACTGGCATATGTTATGGCCGGAGGTGACCTTTCTGCCAACCAGGAAGTTAGTGAACGATATTTGCTGGATCTTGAAAGAGAAGCCTTCCTATCACTTACCGGGGAAAGAAAGACGCTGGAAAGACTCCAGCACATGCTGAAGAAGGGGAAACCGCTTCGTAATTAAGTAGATTGTAAAACTGTAGACTGTATACTGAGCATTCATGAATTACTTCAGAGATTTAAAAGTTTGGCAGAAATCAATTCAATTAAGCAATCTGATTTATTCTGCAACCAAAGAATTTCCAAAAGAAGAAATCTATGGATTAACATCTCAGATAAGAAGATCTTCAGTTTCAATATCTTCAAATATAGCTGAAGGTTGCGGTAGAGAGTCGAAAAAAGAATTTAAAAATTTTCTTGGAATAGCTTTGGGATCAGCTTTTGAATTAGAAACTCAAATGATCATTGCGCTGAACCAAAACTTCTTAGATAAAATTGAGTTTGATGAATTTGAAAAAGAGATTCAGCATATTCAAAATATGATTATCAAATTACAATCAACCCTTTAGCATTATACAATATTCAAAATACAATATACAATGAAAAGAACTGCATATATAGTCAAAGCATACAGAACCGCGGTGGGAAAAGCGCCACGAGGAGTATTTCGCTTTAAGCGTCCTGACGAACTGGCTGCAGAAACCATCGAATATATGATGGATAAGCTGCCTGAATTTGACAAAAAACGAATCGACGATGTAATCGTTGGTAACGCGATGCCTGAAGCGGAACAGGGACTGAACGTTGGCCGTTTGATCTCTTTGATGGGCTTGAACACTGTTGAAGTTCCAGGAATGACCGTAAACCGCTACTGCGCTTCCGGTTTGGAAACGATCGCTATAGCATCGGCTAAAATCCAGTCTGGAATGGCTGATTGTATTATTGCTGGCGGTGCGGAATCTATGAGTTACATTCCAATGGGAGGTTACAAACCGGTTCCAGATTACAAAGTAGCGAAGGAAGGTCACGAAGACTATTACTGGGGTATGGGTTTAACTGCGGAAGCAGTGGCCAAGAAATATAATGTTTCGCGTGAAGACCAAGATGAATTCGCATTCAATTCGCATCAAAAAGCGATTAAAGCTCAGGCTGAAGATCGTTTTCAGGATCAGATCGTTCCGATTAAGATCGATGAGACCTATGTAGATAGCGACAATAAAAAGAAAACCAGATCGTATACGGTGAGCAAAGATGAAGGTCCGCGTAAGGACACTTCCATCGAAGTTTTGAATAAACTACGCCCTGTATTTGAGGAAGGTGGAAGCGTAACTGCAGGTAACTCTTCTCAGATGAGTGATGGAGCCGCTTTTGTGATGGTCATGAGTGAAGAAATGGTGAAAGTACTGAATGTTGAACCAATTGCCAGGCTAGTCTCCTACTCTGCTGTTGGTGTAGAACCAAGAATCATGGGGATCGGACCAGTTTATGCAATTCCTGAAGCTGTTAAAAAAGCTGGAATAAAGCAGGATGACCTGCAGTTAATTGAGTTGAACGAAGCCTTCGCCTCTCAGTCATTGGCTGTAATCCGTGAACTTGGACTTGATAAGGATCGACTAAATGTGAATGGTGGAGCAATTTCAATGGGTCATCCTCTTGGATGTACCGGGGCTAAATTGTCGGTTCAGATCTTTGACGAAATGAGAAAACGAAATCTTCAGAATAAATATGCGATGGTAACCATGTGTGTTGGTACGGGACAGGGTGCTGCCGGAGTTTATGAATTCCTTAATTAGATATGAGATCTTAGAAGTAAGATTTTAGAAATAATAAAAAACAAATAAGAAATAAATGAGGTGAAAGGATCTAAGATCTAACATCTCAAATCTAACAGCTACAAAAATGAGCACAGAAACTGAAAATAAAGAGATATTGCGCGGTGGGCAATTCCTGGTAAAAGATACCGACTGCAACGAAATCTTCACTCCTGAAGATTTTACCGAGGAGCAGCAAATGATGAAAGATTCCGTAAAGGAATTTGTAGATCGTGAGATCTGGCCGAACAAGGAAGAGTTCGAAAAGAAAAATTATGCGTTGACTGAAGAGATCATGCGTAAAGCAGGTGAACTCGGATTTCTTGGTGTAGCGGTTCCGGAAGAATTTGAAGGTCTGGGAATGGGGTTTGTTTCAACCATGCTGGTTTGTGATTATATTTCCGGGGCTACCGGATCGATCGCGACTGCTTTTGGAGCACATACTGGTATTGGAACAATGCCAATCCTACTTTACGGTACTGAAGAGCAGAAAAAGAAATACATCCCAAAGCTTGCCACAGGTGAATGGTTTGGTGCATATTGCCTGACTGAGCCAGATGCAGGTAGTGATGCGAATTCAGGAAAAACGAAAGCAGTTCTTTCTGAAGACGGAAAATCATACAAGATCAGCGGACAGAAAATGTGGATCTCCAACGCGGGATTTGCCAATTTATTCGTGGTTTTTGCAAGAATTGAAGATGACAAGAATATCACCGGATTCATCGTTGAAAATGATCCTGATAATGGGATCACATTTGGTGAAGAAGAGAAGAAATTAGGAATTCACGCATCTTCTACAAGACAGGTTTTCTTTAATGAAACAGTCGTTCCAGTTGAAAATATGCTTTCTGAAAGAGGAAATGGTTTCAAGATCGCCATGAACGCTCTAAATGTAGGCCGTATCAAGCTTGCTGCTGCTTCTTTGGATGCACAACGACGTGTAACCGACCTGGCTACAAAATATGCCAATGACCGTGTTCAGTTTAAGACACCAATCGCGAAATTTGGAGCAATAAAGGCGAAATTAGCCAATATGGCTACCTCAGCATGGGTCGGAGAATCGGCTTCTTACAGGGCTGCAAAGAATATCCAGGATCGTATTGACATTCGTGTTGAAAACGGGGAATCTCACGAGGCTGCAGAATTGAAGAGTTTCGAAGAATACGCTATCGAATGTTCTATTCTGAAAGTGGCTTGTTCAGAAGATATTCAGAATTGTAGTGACGAGGGAATCCAGATCTATGGCGGAATGGGCTTTTCAGCCGATACTCCAATGGAATCTGCTTGGAGAGATGCTCGTATTGCCAGAATTTATGAAGGTACGAACGAGATCAACCGTATGCTTTCCGTAGGAATGCTGGTCAAAAAGGCCATGAAAGGTCATGTGGATCTTTTAGGTCCTGCCATGAAGGTTGCTGATGAATTAACCGGAATTCCTTCTATGGAAACTCCAGATTATTCTGAAACGCTTTCTGAAGAAAAAGCGATGATCGCCAAACTGAAAAAAGTCTTCTTGATGGTTGCTGGTAGCGCCGTTCAAAAATTCGGACCTCAGCTGGAAGAACATCAGCAGTTACTGTTAGCTGCTTCAGATATTCTTATTGAAGTTTACATGGCAGAATCGGCTATTCTTAGAGCTGAAAAGAATGCTAAGAAGAATGGTGCAGAGAGCCAGAAATATGAAATTGCCATGGCCAAATTGTATTTATACAATGCCGTGGACACCATCACCATGAAAGCGAAGGAAGGAATTGTATCTTTTGCTGAAGGTGACGAACAACGTATGATGTTGATGGGTCTTAAACGATTCACCAAATATCACAATCAGCCGAATGTGGTGGAACTTAGAACCATGATCGCTGAAAAATTAACTGCTGAAAATAAGTATTGTTTCTAGTGAGACATTCTATTGAACTGAAAAGCCATTCTGAAAAGAGTGGCTTTTTTATTTCATGCCTTTGACCTTCATATCAAGCACAAAAACCGAATTGGACGCCGTTATGAAAAGCTTGTTCCTGTCCTTTCCGCCAAAAGTTACATTGGCTGTCCAATCCCTTTCGATAGGAATATGTTTGACCTTCTCCCCTTTTGGATTGAAAACTGTCAAACCTTTCCCGGTTAGATACACATTCCCGTTTTCATCTATCGTCATCCCGTCACTACCCATTTCGGTAAACAGTTTTTTATTCCGAAGTGTCCCATCCTCTGCGATATCATACGAATAGGTTTTACTATCGCCAATATCAGCAATGTATAGCTTTCGGTCCTTTGAGGAACCGATAATACCATTTGGTTGAACCAGTCCTTCTGCAGCTACTGACAGTTTCTTATACGGACTCAAATAATAAACTCTTTGCTCGGTAATTTCAGGTTCTTTTCGCTCCCAGTAATCTCGTTGATAATAGGGATCGGTAAAATAAATACCGCCATTTCCATCAACCCAGATATCGTTGGGACCATTCAGCCTTTTCCCTTCATAATCCTTTACTAAAGTCTGATGATTCTTATCATCATCAATTTTCCATAATTCTGAATTTTCATCGGCCGCGGCTAATAGACTTCCCTGACTATCGAAATACATGCCATTGGCTCTGCCCGCATTTTCCATATAGACTGAAATTTCATTAGTTTGGGCATCCCATTTTAAAATCCTGTTGTTTGGCTGATCGGTAAAAAAAACATTTCCAGCTGCATCTGCAGCAGGGCCTTCAGTAAAACTGAATTCATCAGAAATCAGCACCGGTTTTTCCTCGTTATTAACAATTGGCTTTTCAGTTTTACAGCTGGAAATGACCAAAACCAAGACGAAAGCGAGTAGTTTGAATGTGTTCAAAATATAAATTTTATAGGGAATGTACGAATTCCACGAAATCCTTATAGGTTAAAATTTGTAAAATCGGTTCGTGGTCTTCATTTGGTTTTAGTAGTTTTAAAATAGCAAAATCCACTGAAATGATCGATCTGGAAAGAAACGCTCTGAATTACCTGATCATCGGAATTGTAGTTCTGATCGTAAGCTTCAGTATTTCGTTTTATATTCTGAAAAAAGTGGGAAAAAATCCACGAAACATACTTCCGGTAAATTTTGCTCAAAAAATTCGAATTCCTTTACTGATCTTTCTGGCGGCGCTCATTTGCAAGATTGCGTTGATCAGCGACATTTTTCGGTTCGAGGCGACCAAGGAAGTGGTTGGCCATCTTAGCACCGTTTGCATCATCCTGACAATTGCCTGGATCCTCATCCTGATATTTAAGGTTTTTAAAGCCCGGATGCTTCGGAAATACGATATCGAGGGCACGAATAATCTCAAGGCCCGAAAGGTTTATACGCAATACATGATCCTGGAAAATATCATCATTTTCATTATTGTGATCCTCGCTATCGGGATTGCGCTGATGAGTTTTGAAAGTATTCGCTCTGTAGGCGTAAGTCTTTTAACCTCAGCTGGAATTGCTGGTATCATCATTGGTCTGGCCGCGCAGAAAGCCATCGGAACCCTGCTGGCGGGGATCCAGATCGCCCTCACCCAGCCCATCCGTGTGGATGATGTAGTGATCGTGGAAGGGGAATGGGGATGGATCGAGGAGATCAATCTTACCTATGTGGTGGTGAGAATCTGGGATAAACGCCGTTTGATAGTTCCAACCACTTATTTTATTGAAAACACTTTCCAGAACTGGACGCGAACTTCCGCAGATATCCTGGGAACGGTCTTCATTTATACCGATTACGGAATCCCTTTTGAAGCCGTAAGAAATGAACTTTCAAGGCTGCTGAAGGAGACTGATCTCTGGGATGGAAATGTAAACGTCATGCAGGTCACCAATGCCACGGAAAAAACCATAGAACTTAGAATGCTCGTAAGCGCTAAAGACTCTCCTACTGCGTGGGATCTCCGGGTGTATCTCCGGGAAAAACTGGTGGATTTTATTCAAAAAAATTACCCGGAATTTCTTCCGAAAACCCGGGTAAGTTTAGAAAAGCAATCAGAAAATTAATTATTCCTGAAAGATCATATTCTCTTTAGCAATTCCTTTGCTGAAATTGGCTGCGGTTTCGATCAAAGCCAGGTGCGAATAGGCCTGAGGGAAATTCCCCAGTAATCGTTTCGTCTTAAAGTCGATATCTTCACTAAATAGCCCGAGGTGGTTGCTATAAGAAAGCAGGCGATCAAACATTTGTTTCGCTTTATCTTTCTCACCGATCTTATATAAACTGTCAATAAGCCAGAAGGTACAAATCGTGAAGGAGGAAGAAGGTTCCCCAAAATCATCTTTATTCTTATAGCGGAACATCAGCCCATCCTGACACAGTTCTTTCTCAGTTGCCTGAACGGTGCTAACAAATCTTGGATCATCTGCTTCGATAAAACCATAGCTTTGCATCAGCAAGGTCGAGGCATCAAGATCTGAAGATCCATAATATTGCACATAAGCCTGCTTCTCTTCATTCCAGCCATTCTCATAGATATCCTGATAAATTTCTTCACGAACGGCTTTCCATTTGGTATCATTGATACCCATTCTCAACACTTCTCCAATTTTGATCGCACGATCCATCGCTACCCAGCAAAGCAGTTTTGAGAATACGAAATGACGGTCTTCCGTACGAAGTTCCCAGATTCCTTTATCTGGTTTTCGCCAGTTCTCCTCAACGATCATGACAATTCCTCGAACGACGGTCCACAATTGTTCTGAGTTTTCCAGAGAAGTTTCGAACATTAGGAATTGCTGGTATATCACTTCCATCAAAATTCCGTAGATATCATTCTGCTTTTGGATATAAGCCGCATTCCCCGTACGAACAGGTTTGGACCCTTTATATCCTTTCATATGGCTCAATATGTGCTCGGTTAGCTCTTTTTCACCATTGATGCCGTACATGATCTGGATCTTCTCATCCTTATCAGGGATAATATCGATAATGAACTGAAGGAAATCCCTGGCCGACTTGATGTGTCCCAGGCCTGCCATTACCTTGATCACCATCGAAGCATCACGAATCCAGCAGAAACGGTAATCCCAGTTACGTTCTTCCCCAATGGTTTCGGGAAGCGAGGTGGTTGCTGCAGCAAGTACAGCTCCAGATTTTTTATAGCTCAACGCCTTTAGAACAAGCGCTGAACGCATGATCTCATTTCCGTAGTGAGTATAGCGAGTAGTCTTTTCGCTCCAGTTCATCCAGTATACCTTGGTACGCTGGAATTTCAGGTACGAACGGTCTAAGGATTGTTCGATCAGTTTTTCGTGATAGCCAATGAGGCAGTAGGCATTGCCGGTTAATTCTACTTCCTGCCTGTTCAAAATACTATTCAGGTCAAAAGAAGAATAAAAGAACAGCGAATCGTATTTGCCTTTTTTGGTATAACTTTTTATATAATCACCTTTATTCTCGTTGTAGGTCTGCTCTTTTCCGAATTCCAGACGAGGATCATATACTAATGTAAATTTTGGTTTTCCGCTAATCAGCCTGAAAAACCGGATAATGTCTGGCGGGGCATAATATGTGCCGTCTTCGCGGGGGTAGCGCGGCATGAAATCAATCAGCTGAAAAGAATCGGTCCCATTATCGAATACCGTGCTCAGGATATTTGTTTCCCAAAGGTATTCCTGTTTGATCTCGTAAGAATCATCTATCTGAATCTCAAAACTTCCGCCAATTTCGTCATCAAGTATCTTGGCAAATATTGCTGAAGAATCAAAATTGGGCATACAGCACCATTCAATAGAACCATATTTGGAAACAAGAGCCGCACTTTTACAATTTCCAATTATACCATAATCGAGGTTATCCATATATCTTAAAAATCTTATAAATCAATTGTGTTCTGAAATGAATTTCGGAAATTTAAGAAAAATCAAATTCGTCACAACAGTTTTACAGCAATTATGAGCAAAACCATCATTATTTCCAATAGATTACCTCTTCAAATATCGATCGATCAGCATAAGCTGGAAGTCACTCCCAGCGTTGGAGGCCTCGCAACCGGCTTAAAATCATTCCATAAGGACGGGGATAGCGTTTGGATTGGCTGGCCCGGACTCACGGAGGAAGAAATTCCTGAAGAACTGAAGGAACAGGTCCAGGAAAAGGCCCGGGAAGAGAATTGTGTGGCGGTACATTTGAATGCCGCTGAAATTGATGGTTTTTACTATGGTTTCAGTAACCGCACTATCTGGCCCCTATTCCATTATTTTATGGAATATACCGAATCTGACGACACTTACTGGGAATATTATAAAACCGTCAATCAGAAATACGCCGATGAAATTCTTAAACATTACGAAGAAGGCGACGTGATCTGGGTACATGATTACCAGTTGCTGCTGGTCCCGAATATGATCCGGGAACAGGCACCCGACGCCGTTATTGGCTTTTTTAACCATATTCCTTTTCCGTCTTACGAGGTGTTTCGTACCCTTCCATGGAGAGATGAAGTGTTGCAGGGAGTTCTCGGTGCCGATCTCATCGGGTTTCATACCTACGATTATGAACGTCATTTCCTGAGTTCCGTAAGTCGGATCCTGCGTCACCAGGTCGACTTCAATGAAATCACCCTTCCGGATCGTATCGTAAAGGTCGATTCTTTCCCAATGGGGATCGATTATGAGAAATTTGAAAAAGCTGCTTTAGAACATTATAAAAGTACTTCTGAAGAACAATCTGAACTACAGAGAAGACTGGATCACCACCTGGAAGCGACGCCTGATGCGAAGATGATCCTGAGCATCGATAGGCTGGATTATACCAAAGGGATTGCTCACCGAATTCGGGCGTACGAATATTTCTTAGACAAGTATCCGGAATTCATCGAAAAGGTACGACTGGTCATGCTGGCTGTTCCTTCACGCTCCAATGTGCCGCAATACCAAAAACTGAAAAGAGAAGTGGATGAGCTGGTGGGAAGGATCAACGGGAAATTCAGCACCGTTAGCTGGACCCCAATTTGGTATTTCTATCGTTCCATGCCTTTTGAAAACCTAATAGATCTATACACTTCATGCGATATTGCCCTCCTCACTCCTATTCGGGACGGGATGAACCTCGTGGCGAAAGAATATATCGCGACCAGAACAAACCATACCGGTGTGCTTATATTAAGTGAAATGGCCGGAGCAGCGCACGAAATGAATGAAGCACTGATCATCAATCCGAATAATTTTGACCAGGTTGCACAGGCTTTAAAAACTGCGTTTGAGATGCCCGAAGAGGAACAGATCCAACGAAATAAAATGCTTCAGAAAAGATTACGCCGATATGGCGTAGAGAAATGGGCGCAGGATTTTATGAAAGCGCTGAAGCATACCCGGGAAAATCGTGATTCCTTTAAATCGATCAAGATTACCGAAAAGATTTCCGAAGAGATCATGCAACAGTTTGAAAATGCTGAAAAGCGAATCTTGTTCATCGATTACGACGGGACCTTGGTAAACTTCACCGATAAACCTGAAAATGCCAAACCCGATGCAGAACTCAAAGAACTTATCCGTGAGATCAACAAAGATGAAAATACTCACGTAGTGCTTATCAGCGGAAGAGACAAGAATACTTTGGGCAGTTGGTGGCAGGATGTTCCTGTAGAGCTGATTTCGGAGCACGGCGTTTGGTTCCGTAAAATTGATGGCGACTGGGAACTTTCAGAAAATGTCAAAAGCGAATGGATGGATGCAGTTAGGCCCGTAATCGAGAATTTTGTGGACCGCACTCCTGGAACCTTTATTGAAGAAAAGAATTATTCCCTTGCCTGGCATTATCGAAAGGCCGATCCTCAACTGGGCGAAATCAGGGCGAATGAACTCAGCAATACACTCAAAGAATTGATTAGCAACCGTGGCCTGAGTGTTCTTGAAGGGAACAAAGTGCTGGAAATTAAAAGCAGTGGTGTGAACAAGGGGAAAGCTTCTTCGAAAATGTTGGTTGGCCAGCACTACGATTTCATATTTGCCATTGGAGATGACTGGACAGATGAATATATGTTCCGTGAACTCCCGGAAGATTCATATACCGTTAAAGTGGGAATCAAAAAGACCAGCGCCCGGTATTATGTAGAAGGAACCGGAAAGGTACGCGAATTACTTTCAAGCTTTAAAAAGCATCAGCAATAAGCTGTTAAAATATTTAATAAATGTCTGAAAAGTTTAAATATACATTAACTGAGACTTTTCGCTAACGGCCTGATTTCTGTTTAATTTTACTGGAAATATTTATTAGACACAAATTAAAACTTAACTCTATGAAATCAGGAAAATTGTTATTAGGACTTGCTTCTGGCGCGCTTGCCGGAGCAGTTGCAGGAATATTGTTCGCCCCTAAGAAAGGGAAAGATACAAGAGCTGCGATCTCTCAAAAAGGAGATGATTATATTAAGGGAGCTAACAGAAGTATCAATGATTTTACAGATTCTTTGAATCATAAAGTAGAAGCATTGAAATCAAGAACAAAGGCGAACTTATCCAACAGTAAGTCCAAGCAGAAAATAAATGAAGCGAAAGCTGAAATGCACGATATGCAGGCTTAATTTTAAGTTAGTTTGATTAATAAACCCCGGTGTTGCAGAACATCGGGGTTTTTCTTTTTAAAATAGTCTAAAAGTGAGTACTTTAGAAGGCCTAAAAAATAATTATGAAAAGAAACTACCTATTTGGCCTGCTTTCAGGCTTTATTTTACTGAATTCTTCACAAACTTTTGCCCAGGAAACCGATTCCAGGATTTACGATATTATTCAAAAAATATCAGCTGATAGTATCGAAAATAGTATTCGAACACTGGCTGGTTTCGGAACAAGGAATACCTTCAGCGACACTGTTTCAGACACCCGTGGGATTGGCGCTGCAAGAAGATGGATCAAAAGCAAATTCGAAAATATTTCCGGAGATTGTGAAAACTGCCTGGAAGTCTTTTATCAGAAGGAATTGGTAACTCCGGAAGACGGAGAGCGCATTCCGCATAAAGCTTATGTCGTGAATGTGGTCGCCATTCAGAAGGGTTCCAAATATCCGAACCGGTATATCATCATGAGCGGCGACATTGATTCCCGGGCCAGTAACGCCACCGATTTTACGACCGATGCCCCCGGTGCAAACGACAACGCCAGCGGAATGGCAGGAACTATTGAAGCAGCTCGCGTTTTGTCACAATATGACTTTGAGAATAGCATTGTATATCTTGGTCTTTCTGGGGAAGAGCAGGGTCTTTTTGGAGGTCAGGCTGTGGCTGAATATGCCAAAGAGCAGGGCTGGGAAATCATAGGTGTTTTGAACAATGACATGATTGGAAATATAGAAGGTGTAGACGGAATCATCGATAACCGCAGTTTCAGGATTTTTTCGGAACCAGTATCGCAAACCGAAACCGAGAGGGAACGAAGAATGAGAAGATATTATGGTGGTGAAGTTGATGGAATTTCCAGGCAACTAGCCCGGTATATCCATAAAACTACTCAAACTTATATGCCTGAAATGAACCCGATGATGATTTACAGGCTCGATCGGTTTGGAAGAGGTGGCCACCATCGCCCTTTCAATGATCTTGGATTCGCGGGAGTTCGTATTATGGAAGCACACGAAAATTATAATAGGCAGCATCAGGATATTCGCGAAGAAAACGGAATCAAATACGGCGATGTGGTAGAAGGTGTCAATTTTGACTATGCGAAAAAGCTTACGGCTGTCAATGCCATTAACCTGGCAAGCCTCGCCTGGGCACCACCTGCTCCGGGAAATGTGGAGATTGGAGGTGCTGTGGCCCCGGCTGCAAAATTAAAATGGGAAAAAGTCAATGGAAACATAGCCGGATATAAGATTTACTGGCGTGATACCACCAGCCCGGTTTGGCAATATTCCCGATTTGTTGGAGATGTAACCGAATTTACCCTGGAAGGTATCGTGATAGACAACTTCTTTTTTGGAGTTTCCAGCGTGGGAGCGAACGGATTTGAAAGTCCGGTGGTCTTCCCTTCCGGTGTATTCAGATAATTATGTAATTATGAAAAAAATAAGCCTGAGCATTGGGGTCTTTTTAATGATCCTCTTCGCAGCCTGCAAAGATCAGAAAGAGTCAAAGGAAGAGCCTGTAAGAGCCTCTTCCGAAGAAAGCCAGGATATCACTGAACTATCTGACTCTCCGCGACACCATGAGTGGATAGACCTGGAACAGGACGGTCGAACCTTGAAAGCTTTTGTGGTGTATCCCGAAAAAAAGGAAAAAGCAAAGCCCGTTTTAGTCATTCATGAAAACCGGGGTTTAAATGATTGGGCGCGGGTTTTCGCTGATAAACTTGCTGAAAAAGGATACCTCGTTATAGCGCCAGACCTGATCTCCAACACGGTTCCCGGCAAAGAGTTGACCAGTGATATGGATAGCCCGGATGAGGCTAGAACTGCCATTTATCGCCTGGATCCTGAACAGGTAACTAAAGATCTTGATGCCTGTTATGATTATATTCGAAAAGATCCGGCAGGAACAGGGGAAGTTGCCGTGGTTGGATTTTGTTGGGGTGGATCCCAGACTTTTCGATATGCTACGCATAATCCAGAAATCACTTCTGCACATGTATTTTATGGAACTGCTCCGGAAGCCGATTCCTTATTGGCAAAGATCGAAACTCCTGTGTATGGATATTATGGTGGGAATGACAACCGTGTGAACTCCACTCTGGAAAGAACAAAAGCTCAGATGGATTCCCTAGGTAAAGCTTTCGAATATGAGATTTATGAAAGTGCCGGTCATGCGTTTATGCGTAGTGGTCATGAAGCAAATGGGGAGCCTGGAAATAAGAAGGCCCATGACCAGGCCTGGGACAGGATGCTGAAATTCCTGAAATAATATTTTTAGCTGAAAAATGAAAAGCCGGGCCTTGTCCCGGCTTTTTTATTTCAATGAATTAATTAACAATACTTTACCGTAAACTTAGAAAAAATTTGCAGCCGCACCGGTTAATTTAGTTATACTAATCAACAATCTAATTCATTATGGCTGAAATAAGAGTAGAAAAAAAAAGACCGGTATGGCCATGGTTACTGGTGATCATTGTTCTTGCCATCCTGGCATTTTTATATTTCTACGGAAGTACGGAAACTGATGATAACAATGAGACTGAAACCATTGATGACGTAACCGCTATGACCATCCCGCAACATCACGTCATACAAACAAAAACAATTTAACCAAAAGATCAAGTTATGAGTACAGAGGTAAAGAAACACTTATATTATTTAAGTGAACTGAAGGATTATAAGGTTAATTCTCACGACAAAGATATTACGGGCTGGCCCGTGAAAGATCTCGACAACAGAACCATAGGAAAAGTAGATAACCTTTTAGTGAATATTGACTTGGGGAAGGTGGTATATGTAGATGTGGAAGTTGACCATTCCATTATCAGCGCGAACCATGATCCCTACGCACCGAATCATCGCGAGAATTTGCGGGAGTTCATTAATAAGGATGGAGAAAATCACATTATCATTCCTATTGGTCTGATCGATATTCACGCTACAGATAAATATGTGTACACGGAAACGATCGATTATCAGACTTTTGCCGAAACAAAAAGATATCGCTCCGGAACTGCTATTAGTCGGGAATATGAGGAAGATGTCCTGCACTCGTATGATCGCCGAAATTATTCCGAAACAGAGGACTTAAAACGTACCCGAACTGCTTATGAAAATGATTCTATTCGCGAAGCAGAACTAAGAGAAGAACAACTAAGACGGGAACGGCTGCAGGAAGAGCAACAACGTCTTCGGGAAGCTGAAGTTCGTCGCGATGAATTCCCACATTCCAGCGAAACGGTAGAGGAGCGTATGGAACGTGAACGGGCAAACATGAAATATCGATCAGATGATCGCAAAACCGGTATCAATGATGTGGACAGACCTGTTAATCGCGATTACGATCCAGATCTAACTTATGATGAATCTCGCGACTGGGAACACGATAATCACGATCCTTTAGAAGATGATCCTTACCGCAAAAGAAGGCGCGTACCCAGAGAAAAAGACGATACTTTTTACAACCGAAGGGAATTTCGGGAAAAAGATTACCGATAATAAAAAAGAGGAGATTGCATCTCCTCTTTTTTTATATAATTCCAATTTCTTTAGAATGCTGAATGGCCTCATCGCTCTTTTTAAAATAGCAGGTTGCTGTACCCATACTTTCCATATTCCGAAGAACGGAAACCACTTTCTCTTTTTTCTTTTGCCCTGTCTGCCGGATGTAAACCACCCTGATATTTTTCGGAAAAGTTTTAATGATGCGTTCGTATAAAAAAGGGTCGTGTTGGGAATCATCTCCCAACAGTACATATTCCAGGTGCGGATAAAAACTCAGAATATCCTTGATCTTAATAAATTTATGATCGTGATTGCCCCTGCCCGTGGCCACAAAATCTCTTAAACCGGTTTTGATCTTTTTCAGCTTGATGACCGCTTTAGGAAGGTCGTGTAGAACAGCAAATTCCGCAATGAAATCATACAGGTTCCATTCGCTGCTGGATACATAGAAAAAAGAATTCGTAGCTTTCGAGCTCTCCTGCCCTGCCTGGCTAAGTTCCTGGTAGTGCCGAACCACATCATCAAAAACCTTTCGTGTATTGACATTCTTAGAGAGCATCACGTAGAGTTTCTTAAAAAAATTGTTGCTATGGGAGATCAGAAAGGTATCGTCAATATCTGAAATGATCCCGAGTTTACTGGGATAAGGTTTCAGCAGTTCTCCCCTTTCCACGATGCCAAATTGGCCAAATTTACAGGTAACCTCATAATTATGCCATCCCGGTTCCAGTTCTTCGTCATACGGAATCGTAAACCTGAAGTACCCATCTTCAAGCGTTTTAGTAGTGACTTCCAGATCACGAAATTTCAGGTTGATCTTATAATTTTCCAGTGGCTTGATTCGGAATTTATGCAGAATGGCATACGCATGCTTCAAACCTTTTTTTTCGATGCTATATTTATCTGGCGCCCAGGACTGGAAAAGGTGGCCAAAAACTATTAATTCTTCATCGTTAACATAACCTCGATAAAGCTTAAGATCCAGTTTCAAAATATTGGCCTTTTTTTAAAATTTCCTTCCTTCCAAATTACTTAATTTAGAGTAACTATCAGGATAATATGGTGAATTTTAAGGAAGTTTTATTGGTCGTGAATCCCATTTCCGGAGACATTTCCAAAGATAAAGCACAACGACAGGTAGAACAGGAAGTAAAGCAGCATAATGCTCATTTTCATCTTTATAAAACTACCGGGGAAAATGATGCGGAGGAGATCAAGGAGCTCGTAAAAGAAAGAGAAATAGACCGCCTGGTCATTGCCGGCGGTGACGGCACCATCAATCTGGTGGCAGATGCTGTAAAAGATTTTGATGTTTCTATAGGGTTGATTCCCGCAGGTTCTGCAAACGGGTTATGTACCAACCTGCAAATTCCGCAGCAATTGGAACAACAGGTACAAATTGCACTCAGTGATCATTGTATCGAACTCGACATGCTGTGCCTGAACGAAAAAATTTGCCTGCACCTGAGTGATCTCGGTATCAACGCTGAATTGATCCGTAATTATGAGGGTAGCAATATCCGCGGAAAGTTTGGCTATCTACTGCAAACTATTCCCACCCTGATCAAAAGTGAGTATCCTTTTGAATTTCGTATCGAAACCGATGGGAAAGAATTTGTGAGGGAAGGCGTGTTACTCGGTATCGCAAACGCGAATAAATACGGCACCGGTGCCAACGTCAATCCGGAAGGAAAGCCCAATGACGGTATCTTCGAAATACTTGTTTTTAAGCGCCTGAATTTTTTCGATATTCTGAAAACTCTTCGGAATGAATCACGTATCGATCCTGAATTTCTGGAAACCATTCCCACCACTGAAGCAACCATTACCTGTAAACCACCGATTTCTTTTCAGATAGACGGCGAATTCATAGGTAAAGAAACGAAGATCGATGTTTCCATCATTCCGCAGAAATTAAAGGTGGCCGTTCCAGTAAATTACAATCCTTAGGGCTGATCGATCACCGGAAGAAACACATCTGCCCGCCATTGGGGAGCGTGAATATCGGTTTTTGGGTTGTTATAAAAAATTTCCAGGGGAAGTGCACTGGTTTTAAGATTCTGAGCCCTGGCTTGTGCAATGAGATCGTACCAGGCAAGGTCAGAAATTCGGTAATTTCCATGGAAAACAGCCTGTAGCGACAAGGATGATGGTACCTGCCGAAATTCCACTTTTCCTTCGGGCCGGATATCCTGTGCTAGATTTACGGGAAAACAGAAGTCAAAATCTACTTTATCATTCTGGCGGTCCCAGGCAGTAATTTTTACAAAGGGATTTCCAGTTAACTTCAACTGGTGATCCAGAACGTATTCTTCCAGGTAACCAATGGTCTGCACCATTTCCATGGCTTTTGACTGTACCGGAATAGCTTCGGAATGATGGCAGATGCAATCAAAGGCCGGAGACATTTTCAAACTGTCTTCCAGCTTGACGGAGTATGAAGATTGCTGCTTTTTCAGGTTTTTCATTAAGTCCAGCATATCTGTTTTGATGCTGTCTATAAAAACATTTTCAGCAAAAGGGTTTAAAATCTGAAACCTATTTTTAAAGCGATCCTTATTGCTTCTCACCCAGACTTTGACCTTTGTAATGGAATCAGTATCCGACTCAAAATTCCATAAAAAATCCAGTCTGGCATTTTCGGTTTGTAAAGACTGGGAAATGGCGTCAAATTCTCGAACACCGGTTTGTTCCAATTTCGAGTATTCCTTATTCAGCTCCTTCCAATGACTGATCTCCCGAAAAGCCACACCCTGTCCATATCGCGTCTCGAACTGAAATTCATAATCATACTGCTTCACGAAGAAAAACCAGATCATGCCGGCGATAAGCAGGAACAGCACAATAGAAACGATCTTATTCATCTATTTCGAAGCAATTTCTCCATCTGCCTCTTTTTCTGAGGTCATTTGAAGCTTATTCACCACGAAATTCCCTAGCGCACGTCCCTGTACAAGACCAACTTCAATGGCCGAACGATAATGAATCCCGCCATAAAGCCTGCTTCTCGCAGCTTCTGCCGAAGCTTCATTGAAAGATTTGAAAGAACGCATTGGTAAACCAAAATCTTCTTCCGTATCATCATCAAAAGCGAAATTATCACCGAAAATACTGGTTAGCGAAATCGCTGCGGCTCCGGAAACGACCGAATGACCGCTGGTGTACTCCGGAAATGGCGGAGTTTGCAGTACAGATTGCCAGTTTTCATCTACGTACTTATTGATGAGGGTTTCTGGCCTCACCAGGTTGCTACGGTATTTTTCGTCCCAACAGCTAATGAAAGCATCAGCAATGGCTACGGAAGTTTTTGCATAGGCATAAACAGATTTATCAAAATCAGCATCGGCTTTTTTGCAGGCGATCTTGGTGATCCCGATCCAGTGACCTCCCGGTGTAATTTTCTTGGTTGCAAACATCAGGTGACCTCGAAGAATGGAAACATACGGGTTACAGTCCCAGAATTTAGCAATAGCCATTTTCTCACTGTTTTCCTCATCTTCGGCAATCTCTTCCCGGATATTATAAACTTCCATTAGTTCATTATGGAATTTGCTGCCTTCCTCCATGGAAAATTCCGGAGGCGGCGCAGGCTTAAACTGATCTGCTGCGTTGATTGCGAAAGGACGAATTTTCATCCAGTGTGGCTCGATCCCATCCATATAGGAAGGCGGAGTGGGCTGCCATCTTGCCTCTTCTTCCGTATGAACCGAAAATTTAGGCATGGTACGAGTTTCAGCGTAATTATCCTGTTTCATCCAGTCTTTGATATGCTGTGCGACTTTAAGGCCATAAGCTTCGGAAACCTTGAATGTTTCTTCATCTATTTCCTTCCAGTTCTGGAAAATACTGTCTCTTTTAGACTTCAGCATATCTTCGGAAAAAACCAGGCTCGTGCCAATATCATAAAAAGCCACAAGCGCGGCGATCTTGCCATTTGTTTTTTCAGATTCCGGTGCGGGCACTGGCTTGAGATTGGTAAGCTGTCCGGCAAGACTCTGGTAGGCAGGATCAAACTGAGCTATGGTCTCATATGCGGCGATATTGGTATAAGCGTATACGCGGCTGGCAACCGGCGGTGAAAAAATATCATGGACCATCGTCTTACTCACATAATCATTGGCATTGTGAAAATCGTTTGCCGTAACTTCGATCTCTTGCTTTTCAGAACAGGAGATCAGTAAGAACGATAGCATCGCAAAAACCAGGATTTTATTCATTGACCGATGTAATTTCATACAATAAGACTTTGGAATTATTGGAAGTTACCAGCAAATATGGCTTCTTCCCTATTTCAATTACTGAAAGATTTTTAACAGAATTTTGTGATAAATTTAAACCAATTTCAACGGAATTCAGAATTTTATCCTTGTTAAAATAAAGGAGTCCGCCTAAACCGTCGAACTTACCGTGATACGGGGTAACACCGAAATAGTTTCCCGCAAAAAGAACTTCTTCTTTTCCATCTTGATCGAAATCATAGCGAAGCATGCTTCTAATCGGTGCAACCTGCAGCTGGGAAGGGAAAGCGTGGAAAACGAATTTTCCATCCCTGTTTTCGAGGTAACCGGAAGCCAGCGTGTGAATCTCGAACAAGGTCGCATCATTCAGTTCTTCAGGAGTGAAGATCTCATTCACGGCTTTCCCCGCAAATTTTTGATAGGAAGTAAATCGTTTCCTCAATAAGGTGCTTAGTTGCGCGGAAAGATCGTCCAGACCTCCAATGAAATAATATTTATCATTTTTTTCAGCAGCGATCAACGTTTCAGTAAGGCCATTCCCATCAAAATCACTGTAATACATCCGCAGAGGCGTTTTCTCATCAGCTTTCAGCTTGGTATTCAGTCCCCAGTTACCCAAAAGATAATCTTCATCCCCATCGCCATCTGCATCAAATGGCTGGATGCTTTGCCACATACCATTCAGCTTTTCGGAAATCAAGTCTTGTGTCACGTCCTCAAATTTTCCACTGTTATTTCTGAAAAACCGTGGTGACATCCACTCTCCTACCAAGATCAAATCCAGGTTACCGTCCTGATCGAAGTCTGTCCAGCTGGCATCGTTCACCATCCCGATATTCTCAAATTCTGCATGCTGAAGTTTCGTGAACTGTCTATTTTCATTTAGAAGCAATGCAGATTTTGGCATATTTCCGTAGTCATAATTAACTGAATTTGCGCCAATAAATACATCCAGGTCACCGTCTTTATCGAAATCGGCTGATTTGACTATCGATGAATTGGCAAAGGTTTCCGGGAAAAGAGTGTCTTTTACAAAACCATTTTCAGTACCAAGATACAATCGATCTAACAGCCAGTTATTCGCCCCAACCGATTCTCCTCCACCGGAAGCTACCAAAATGTC
This sequence comes from Christiangramia flava JLT2011, assembly GCF_001951155.1. Lineage (NCBI taxonomy): Bacteria > Pseudomonadati > Bacteroidota > Flavobacteriia > Flavobacteriales > Flavobacteriaceae > Christiangramia > Christiangramia flava. The sequence continues at coordinate 3,240,065 of NZ_CP016359.1, read as the reverse complement.
TATTTTTCCATCGTTATTGAAATCTCCCGCAGTAGCGGAAACATCTTCGGCAAGGGAATCTTCAGCAATACTTTCATAGCTTTTAGCGTGGAAACCATCAGTTCCCTGGATAAAAATCTGCGCCGGTTGGAAACGGGAGGCCCCGAAAAAAACATCTTCCAATCCGTCATTATTAACATCAGCAACTGTTACTGCAGGACCAAGATCAGAAAACTTATGAGGAATCAGTTTCTGCATATCAAAATCACTGAAATCATTTTCCAGGTGTTCATAATTCAAGCCAAAATCATTGGCCAGTAACTTAAATAGTTGGCTCTCATTATTGTATTTAAAATTCTTAAAATCAGTATCTTGAATAAAATCCTTATAATGAACCTGTAACAATTGATTTGGTTTGACATTTTTCAAAGTCAAGGACTTTCCTCCAGGCCATTCCAGGTGTAAAGAATCTATTTTCACGTCTTTCGGAATTCCAAAGTGTAGAATAGGTTGGGAAGCTGACTGGTAGGATCTGGTGGCATATAATTGCCGGATTTGGGTTCCTTCGCTTGTAAATAACACGCCAGTGGAACCGATCCCAAAGGTATTACCAGAATCATTTCTGAAACTTACCTGTAGATAATTTCCATCTGCCTGGTCATTGCGATAAATGCTAACCGGGCTGTTCACGTTGTTGGTCACGATATCGAGATCTCCGTCGTTGTCCAGATCGCCATAAGCTACACCTGTAGAAATAATCGAATCGTTCTTGATCCAGTTTTTAGTATCATCTTCGAACATTCCGTTTCCCATTCCACGAAAGAAATAATTGGTAACCCTGCCTTCAGGCATCAGGTCCAACGCCTGGTTATCGACCAGAGTGGTTTGATCCAGTTTTTTCTGTATCTGCTCATTTGAAATGAACTTAACGTAATCCAGATCGTTCGGTCGTTTCGGAATTCCATTGGTAATGAACAGATCTATTTTCCCGTCCTGGTCATAATCAGCAAAAAGTGGCCCCCAACTCCAGTCAGTAGCAGCGACGCCGCTCATAAGCGCGGTTTCGGTAAAGAACTGGCCGTGATTATTCAGCTGTAGCATATTACGGGTATATTGTGGCTGGTAACCCAATTTCCCGGTTTTCAGTTCATGTACGTTGTAACTATCGTCACCGGCACTTGCTTTGAGTACGGTTTCATCTTCCGCCAGCATATCCAGGGTCATGAGGTCTACATAGCCGTCATTATTGATATCTGCAGCATCGTTGCCCATTGAAAAACGGGAAATATGCCCAAACTGATCTTTCAGGCTCTCGCTAAATGTGCCATCGCCGTTGTTGATATAGAAATAATCATCTTCGTGAAAATCATTCCCCACGTAGATATCTGTAAAGCCGTCGTTATTAAAATCGGCCGTAGTAAGTCCCAAACCATAACTGTTAGCACCACCAAAGATTCCCGCTTCCTCACTGATATCGGTAAATTTCCCGCCATCGTTGCGCATCAGCTTGTCGCCACTTTCATACACTCGTTTTTCGCGAATGCTCGAAGGCCCAAAAGATTCATTGGTGTGCACGGCATGATTTAAAATATACACATCTAAATCGCCGTCATTATCAAAATCGAAAAAAGCTGCCTGAGACGAAAAACTTTCCTCATTAAGCCCGTATTTGGCCGACATTTCAGTGAAGGTAAGATCACCATTGTTAATGAATAACTCATTGTGACCGCGAAATCCATTAACGCCAACTACTGCTGAAACATAAATATCCAGGAGTCCGTCGCCATTCACGTCGGCCATCGTACAACCTGTATTCCAGCTGCTTTCACCGGCAACTCCGGCTTCTTCTGTTACGTCTTCAAATTCAAAATTGCCTTTATTCAGAAACAATTTATTTTTTACCTGGTTACCCGTAAGATAAATATCGGCCAGTCCATCATTATTGATATCGCCAATACTTACCCCCCCGCCGTTGTAAAAATACAGGTAGTCGAGAATATTCGCATCCCGGTTTTCCGTTAGCTGGTTGGTAAAGTTCAGACCGGTTTCTTCTGCGGAAGGATTGCTGAAGAATGTCTCAGGAACCTCCGATTCCTGTTCCTTCTGGCAGGAAACAATTGCCATCAGGCCGAAACAAATTGCCGAAAATTTAATTGATCTCAAAAACTCTAGGTTTTTCATTGTTAATAGCTGCGATTACGAAAGTCTTGCCGTTCTTATCATGGAATTGCTTCAGGAATTTGATTTCTTCCTTAATATTAAAACCACTTTTCGAATAATCCTGCCAGTCAAAATTCATTTTTCCATCCCCCAGTAAAACATTTCCGTAGCTGGCATCCAGGCGTGAAAACTGTGGTTTAAACTCGAAATCATTACCGCCCATTACCAGGTCCAGGTTTCCGTCGTTGTTCACATCCGTACAGGTAATTCCGCAAACACAGGAAAACTGGGCACGGGCAGGCAGTTTCTGAATTCGGAACTGACCGTTGCCATCATTGACTGCGATCACTGATTCAGAAATCACTGCTTTTTTAATGATTGAATTCTTGATCCTGTCTGAAGGAATTAACTCCTGTATCGTCCTTTTGGCATAATCTGAAGCTTTCAGGTTTCCTTTCTTTAAGAAAACAAGCTGCGAGATCATTTCGCTTTTCATATGCAAGGGATAATCCTTCCCGTCTTTTTGTTTGGTAACGATCTGTTCAATGGTTCCGTTATTGTCAAAATCGTTTACCCACATTTTCATCGGCTCCTTTTCAGAAGTTTTGTAGGGCACATTTTCGCCTTTATTACCCAGCACAAGGTCCATATCCCCGTCATTATCAAGATCTGCCGCTTCCACCGTATTCCACCAGCCCTCGTAATCCTGGAGGTTGCTTTTCAGGTAGCTCAGGCGTCTACCGGAATTGGTAAAAACCCGTGGCGCTCCCCAATCAGAAACCGTTACAAGGTCTTTCTTTCCATCGCCATTTATATCTTCCCAGATGGCAGCGGTAATCATTCCGGCGTATTTGAGATCATAAGCAATGCGCTCCGTTGCGTTCACAAACTCCCCATTTCCACGATTTTCTAGGAACAAATGCTGCGGATCAATTCCGTAATTCACCGCTACACTGCGCGATGCCACAAAAATATCCATGTCGCCATCGCCATCAAAATCATAAGGTGCGATCGCGGAAATATTCTGGTTGACGGCCGGGATGGTTTTATCTGTATTGCTAAAATTGCCTTTCCCGTCATTCAAATATAATCGGGGACGGTAATTCTTCTCCTCGCCGATCTCGTTTCCGCCGGACCCAATCATCAAATCCAGGTCCCCGTCACCATCAGCGTCGAAAAAGGCGGCTGCAGTATCTTCATAATTGGAATCGGCATCCAGGTTTTTCTGAACGCTTTTCTGAAGTTTGCCATTCCCACGATTCAGGTAAATGGTACCGGGCTGTTTTTTTGCGCCCCCAATGAATACATCTTCGTTTCCATCTCCGTTTATATCACCAACAGCCATTGCCGGACCTTCCTGCGAAAGTTTTTTATAGATCATTCCTTCGTAATCAAAATCAGTATAACTGTTCTCCTGGTGACTTTCCAGTGACTGGTTTGGAATTTCTGTAAGTAATCTTTGTTTTTTTTCTGGTTTCGGGGCTTTATATGCTTCATTCGCCTTCTGGATATCCAGTGTTAAAAGCTGGTTTACGGGAATATTCTTTAAAAGTTGCGACCTGTTATTAGGCCATACGATCCGGAGGGAATCAATATTTTCGGTCTTTCCGAGGCCAATATTCAGCACATAATCCATAGAAGACTGAAACCCTCGCGAGGGATTTTGTTCCTGCATCATAACTTCTTCACCGTGATAAAGCCGGATGATGCTGCCAATGCCAAACTGGTTCTTTTCAGAACCTTTTAATTTCAACCGCAGAAAGTTATGTCCCTTGTGTTTTTCAGAATTATTGCGATATACAAAAGAGGTCATATTCACATTATTGACCACCAGATCCAGGTCACCATCATTATCCAGGTCACCGTAAGCACAACCGTTTGATAAACTGGGTGTTCCCATTCCCCAATCTTTCGCTGCATCTTTGAATTTCAGGTCGCCAGTATTGTGAAATGCATAGTTGGGCAATGGTGTCACCGGCATTTTCTTGATAATGCTGTCTATCGCCTCTTTTTTCCCTGTAAGAGCCATTTTCTGAATGATCTCATTGGCAAAAAACTGTACAAAATCGAGATCGGTAAGGTCATGGTTGATCCCGTTAGTCACGTAAATATCACGAAGACCGTCGTTATCCATGTCAAAAATGAGGCCGGCCCAGCTCCAATCGGTACTTTCCACGCCGCTAAAATGGGCAATTTCAGAAAAGGAATTGTTCCCGTTGTTCAGCTGTAGTGTATTGTGGATATACTGCTGAAAAAAGTCCTTACTTTGTTTCAGTTTAAAGACGTTATACCCCTCAAATTCCATAACTGATTTTACCCGTTCTTCCGAATCGGGAAGCATATCAGTAATAAAAATATCGGCAAAACCATCATTATTGATATCGGCCATATCAATTCCCATCGCCGAAAGACACAGGTGCGAAGTCCAGTTTTCAATATCTTCCGTAAAAGTACCATCCTGGTTGTTGATGTATAGGTAATCTCTTTCGTAAAAATCGTTGGAAACGTAAATATCGGGATACAGGTCGTTGTTGAAATCGCTTACCATGACGCCAAGACCGAAACCGATCAGGCTTCCGTAGATATTGGCCTCCTCGCTAACATCAGTAAACTTCCCGTCATCATTTCTTAAAAGCATATCGCCAACCCCACGGAAGATCTTTGGAACGCCCTCCCAGTCCTGGGCCCGAACGTTTCGCTGTTCCGCATACCCAAGGCTGCTTACAGGAATATTGCTGTTATTCAAGATATAGGCGTCCAGATCCCCATCTTTGTCATAATCGAAGAACGCGGCATGCGTGCTAAATCCCGTTTCGGCAAGGTTGTATTCTTTGGCCATTTCAGTGAACGTGAGATCGCCGTTATTAATGAACAGGTCGTTATTGTGGTTGTCACCTTCCATGTTCCCGGCATTGCTCACATAGATATCCAACAGGCCGTCATTATTGATATCAACCATATTCACGCCGGTAGACCAGGGTTTGTTGCCGGCAACTCCAGCCCTTTCTGTAATATCTTCAAACTGAAAATTTCCTTTGTTCAGGTACAGCTTATTGCTGGTCATGTTTCCGGTGAAATAAATATCCGGAAGCCCGTCATTGTTGATGTCTCCAATGGCCACGCCACCGCCGTTGTAGAAATTCCGGTACCTGAAAATGTTGAAATCAGGTTTGTTCTTGACCTCATTGAAAAAATCGACTCCGGTAGAATCAGCAGACATCAGCGTGAAAAGGGCATTTTCATTCAGTTCTTCGGAAGCGCTCTTTTCTTCTTTCCGATCATCAGATTTACAGGCTGAAAATAACGCGATTCCCAATCCTAAAAAACAGGATATCCAATTAGTCTTTATGTTCATTTTCTGATAGATTAAGTTCCAGAACGGCCGGTTCACCTCCATTGAAGGTCACCACAAGATGCGGCCGGCCGTTAATATTGATTTTTTGAATATTTCTCGCCGGCCCCTGAAGGAACGGTGTATTTGTTGAATTTTTGAATGCTCCTTCGGAATTATTTAAAAGCAAAGCTCCATGAAGTGCATCCAACCTCCCCAATTGCGTACTGATTTCGTAATTATTCCCAACCAGGTACAGATCTGGGAAACCATCGCCATTAAAATCTTCCACCGCGATGTCAAAAACCGAAGAAACCTGAGCTTCAAATCCCAGACGGTGCTTTTTAAACTGAAGATCTCCCGTATTCTCAAAATAGCAGCTTCCCAATTCGTAAACCTTACGAAGACTCGCGTTTTCCAGCTTTTCCTCCGGAAAGATAGAAGAAAATTCAGCCTGTGCATATGACTGGTAGGTGGTGAATTTTTTCTTCAGAAATGGCATCTGGCGATCCAGCTCGTCTTTGGAAGCAAAAGGAGTTTCCTCATTTTTATAAAAATACGTGATAACCGGATCTTTCGAACCATTCTCGTCAAAATCATTCAGGTACAAACTCAATGGTTGTTCCACCGAAGCTTCCAGCCTACTGTTCAACCCCCAGTTTCCTGCAACCAGGTCCAAATCACCGTCCTGGTCAAAATCGGCAACGCGAATACAGTTCCACCAGCCATTGCTATTTCCAAGTTGACTATCCAGTTTTCGTAAAGATCTACCTTTTTCATTGATCAAAATGGTGATGGGCATCCAGTAGCCGGCTAGCACCACGTCTAGAAAACCATCCTGATTCAGGTCTATCCATTCCATATCATGCACCATTCCTGCACTTCCAAAATCTTCAGAAAACTGCTGGGTAACATCAGAAAACTGACCTTTCCCGTTATTCAGGAATAAATACTGCCGCGGGATTTCCCCAAATTTTCCGGGAACCACATCAGCGCTTATCGCAACATCCAGGGCGCCGTCATTATTAAAATCAACGGCCTTCACGCGGGACGCATTCAGTTCGATATTTTGAAAAGCCAGGCTGTCTTCTGTAAATTTGCCATTTTCCTGAAAGTACAATCTTGGCTTCAGCGCAGCTCCTTTCTGAAATTCATTTCCTCCGGAAACCATCAGGATATCGTTGAGGCCATCGCCATTAGCATCAAAAATCACCTGATCAGTGTTCTCAGCAATCGCATTGCCAGCGAGCATATTTTCCAATTTTGTAAATGTTCCTTCCAGATCCTGCAAATAAACTTCTGCTTGCTGAGATTTTCCGCCGCCAAAAATGATATCTTCCAATCCGTCATTATTCAAATCACCCACGCTACAACGCGGAGAAAGATTCGTCGATGCATAAGGAATGAGCACTTCGCGGTTAAATTCTAAGCTGGACTGCTCTTCATGCACATAATCAAAAACAGCATCTTTTGGCTCTAGAAAGTTAGAGTTTTCTTTTCTGACAGGCTTGCTGGGAGCCTTTACGGCATTGCTATAGTCCAACACCAGCTTTTGATTGGCTGCTACCGATCGAAGAATTTCTGAAGAAGCATCTGGCCAAACGATCCTTAAAGAATCTATTTTCTTATGCTTGTCCAAACCAAAATGTAATCCTGGGGCCAGCGATGAAAGATAGCCGCGCGTGAGATAATGCTCCCGAAACTGTAGATTGCCTTTAGTGTAAACAAATACTTTCGCGCCTATCCCGTTTCTGTTATTAGCCGAACCGTTAAGTTCAACATCCAGGAAATTGGTGCTTTCTGAGTTCATATTATTTCTATATACGAAAGCTTCCTCATCGGTATTATTCACCACCAGGTCCAGGTTCCCATCATTGTCGAGATCGGCATAAACAAAGCCGTGGCTGAAACTGGAAATATTTTCGATCCACTCCCCATTGCGATCTTCAAAAACATGATCTCCATTATTCTGAAAAAAGCAATTTGGCACCTTTTTCTCCGGAAGTTCCTGGATGATCTTTTCAAAATTTGCATTTTCACCCTGGCTTAGCTGTTTCTGAATTTTTTCATTCGAAATAAACCGGATATAATCCATGTCGTTCGTAGCGCCCTTGATCCCGTTGGTAATGTAAACATCCTGGAAGGAATCGTTGTCAAAATCAGCAAACAAGGCTCCCCATGACCATTCAGAAGCTGCAATACCGCTCAAAAAGGCTGTTTCTGAAAAACCGGAACCATTATTTAGCTGCAAGGTATTTTGCATGTATTGCGGGTTGAAACCATTTCTCAGGTAATTGCTGTAGGTCTGGTAAGGATGTTCGAGACCAGAAGTTTTATAGGTCTCCAGATCCTGCGGAAGCATATCCAAAGAAAGAATATCAGGCAGGCCGTCGTTATTCACATCGGCGATGTCATTGCCCATAGAGAAATGAGTGGTGTGACCAATACCTCCGTGCTCTTCCGCATTAATATCGCGGAAAGTTTTATCCTGCTGGTTGATATAGACGTAATCATTTTCAAAAAAATCATTCCCTATGTAGAGATCGGGGAAACCATCAGCGTTGAGATCGCCCACTGAAATTCCAAGCCCGTAACCAATAATTCCCTGGTGCAAACCGACTTCGGCAGAGACATCTCGAAATTTTCCATTTTCATTTTCGTACAGCCGGTCGCCAGATTTGGCATCCACGGAATTTCTTTTTGAACCGCGGCCATAATTGCGATTGGGATGCGTGGAATGATTGAGCAAATACATATCCAGATCACCATCCAGGTCATAATCAAAAAAAGCCGACTGTGTGGAATATCCCTGAAAAGCCAAACCAAATGCTTCAGCTTGTTCCTTAAATTTCGGAACGCCGTTGCCGTCTACTCCCAGATTCAGATACAAGCGATTGTGATCACGCGGATCTGACAGTTCACTGACCTTGCAAACATACAGGTCCATCAAACCATCATTATTAATATCTACATTGGAGACACCGGTCGTCCAGCCGGAAGTATTATCGATCCCGGTAAGGCTTGTCACGTCTTCAAACTGAAAATTGCCTTTATTGAGATATAGCCTATCAGCAGTTTGATTGCCGGTAAAATACAGGTCGATGAGGCCGTCCCGGTTAAAATCGGCCGCGGCAACACCCGCGCCATTGTAGTAATAGAGATAATTGAAAATATTAAACGGAGATTCCGGATCAAGATCATTCGAAAAGCTGATGCCGGTTTGAGAAGCGGGCAATCTTTCAAATAAGAAAGAGTCTTTCTTGCATGACGCAAAAAAGCAGATGCAGGTAATTACTAAAAAAAACCTGAAATATTTATCCATCACACAAATCTGCCCTTTAATTTCTTCGAATATATAAAAACTGATGTAAATTTTTTAACAAATCTATAACAAAAAAGAGGGCCGAAGCCCTCTTTCCTATTTTGGTTACCTAAGTAATTAATAACCCGGATTTTGCGTTAAGTTCGGATTGGAAATAATTGCCGAAGCCGGGATTGGGAATAATGTTCTGAATTCTTCCGTATTATCTTTGAATTCCCAGGTTTCAGTAAACTTACCGAAACGGATCAGGTCATTCCTTCTCCAGAACTCTCCGTACATCTCTCTACCTCGTTCATCGATAAGATCATCAGCTGAAACTGAAGTTAATGGAGTGGCTTTACGAATCGTTCTTAACTCGTTAACGATCTCCAGTGCATCACCGCCACCGCCGTTCATAGCTGCTTCAGCCTTCATCAATAAAGCATCTGCATAACGGAAGATGATTTTATGACCGGTGTACGACCCGTTGGATGGGTGATATTTCAACATACGAACTCCAGTGCTCTGCCCGTTACCAAGCAGTCCTGGTAATTCTTTGGTGAAAATAAGGTCTTTACCAACTTCAGCCTGAAGCTTGGAACCATCGATCGCGTATTGCTGGCCAATTAGAAGACCGAAACCAATTTGTGAACCGTCAAGCATTCCGTCGCCGTCTTCATCCAGGTCATCTGGCACACCGTCACCGTCGAAATCTACTCCAACAGCGCTACCGGCTTTTGGAACAAAACCACGTCTTTCTTCCTGGCCGTCACCTTCGTAATTGGAGTTTGGATCTCCTTCAAAAAGATCATAAAATTCAGAAAGTGTGGTGAAACCATTCCATCCTCCACCACTGTTAGCCGGAGTTGTTTGGTTATAATGCAATGTATTCCAGATCACGTTTCCAACACCTGAATTGGTGTACCAGATAGTTTCATTATCGATCTTATCAGAGAAAATCCCGAAATATCCGTCAACCAATCCAAAGCCCATGCCTTCAATAGCATCGACATGGCTCACCACTTCCTGCATATCACTGGCAGCAGGAGAACCTGAACCGGTGTAAATATGCTTATTAAGGTATAATTTTGCCAATAGGAAATGAGCAGCTGCTTTAGTAGCCTTATTCGTTCCAGTTCCCGGTCCAACAGCTTCCAAATTGGAAACTGCCACATTCAGGTCATTCACGATAAAATCAAAAGCTTCAGTTCTTGTAAGTACTCGAGGATCTACATCGATTCCTTCGTCTGGCTCTCTAAAAGGCACCTGCCCGTAAAGATCCATCACCCAAAACATACTGAAGGCACGAAGAAAACGAGCCTCTGCTTCCTGAGAGGCAGATGGATTACTTCTGGAATCAATTACTTCCGTAGTACGGAAAACATTTGAGTTCTGTTCGTTCCATACATCACGCACGTACGGGTGAATTGGCGACCAGGAATGCTGGTGCAAAGTTCTCCAAACCCCGTTATCTCCCCAGTCGGTTCCACGAGTAGGCACTAAATATTCATCTGAACTTACTTCGTTCAGTGCATACAGGTTTGCCTGGTTTTCCAGCTGTCCGCGTACGGCATCATAAATACCGTTTAAGGTCGCATCAACATCTGAAACCCCGGTGAACTCCCCTGTCTGGTTTACAATTATCGAATCGGTCTCCTCGATCTCGAGGTCTGTACAGGAACTGATTCCCAACGCACAGAAGGCCGCGACTATTAAATTTAATCTATAATTTTTCATTATCAATTTTTTAGAATTTAGCATTTAAACCGAAAGTGAATGTTCTTGGCCTTGGGAAAGAGGTATAATCGATCCCGGCTGTTGGCAGATTGTTCAAAGGAGTCTGCGTGTTAACTTCCGGATCAAGTCCACTATAATCTGTAATCACAAACAGGTTTTGACCATTTACATACAGTCTCAGGTTATCCAGGAATGAATTCTCATTCAGATCAAAAGTATAACCAATGCTGGCGTTCTGAAGTCTTAAGAAATCACCTTTTTCCAGGAATCTTGTAGATACGTCTGGAGCGTTCGCTGGAGATTCACCCGAGGTCAGTACATCAGTCGTCACATTTCGACCACTGTTGATACTACCTGCTGTAAAGAAGGCGTTCGCGGTGTTGTTATAAATATAGAAACCGTACTGCCCAGAGAAGAACAAAGATGCGTCAAAGTTCTTGTATTCCGCACGAGTGTTAATACCAAGGTTTGTAGTTGGCAGGGCGCTCTTGTCTACGAATTCCTGCTGATCTCCGTTTGGATAAATTGAAATTCCGTTAGCATCGTATCCGGCGAATTCTCTTAAATAATAGGAGAACAATGGTCTTCCTTCAGCAAGCAGCTGAGCGAAAGCACCGGTAAGACCCTGGCCAGAGATCTGAGCAGTCTCGATAAGACCGTCAAAGTTTCTAAGCTCGTTATCGTTATAAGAAATATTGAAACCAAGATTCCAGAAGAAATCTTCTGAATCAAGAATATCATATTCAATAGCGAATTCCACCCCTTTATTGATCACGTTTCCATCAATATTCGTAAACGAGTAGGCGGCTGGACTCGGCTGTGCGTTCTGAGCCAAGAGCAATAGGTCCTGAGTATCCTTATAATAGAAATCCAGACTACCAGAAAGACGATCGTTTGCAAAACCGAAATCTACCCCTACGTTAGCCTGAGAAGTTTCTTCCCATTTAAGGTCTGGGTTGGCGAAACCGGCAGTTCCTAATCCACCACCGTTGATGTTTCCACCGTTATCGATTCCATAACCATTCAGGATTCGTCTTGTAGTAAAGTTTCCGTATCCAAGTCCTTCCTGGTTACCGGTGATCCCGTATCCTAGACGAAGTTTGAACGTAGAAAAGCTATCTGGCATAAAAGCCTCTTCATCGATCTTCCATGCGAAAGCTGCTGAAGGGAAGTAACCGTAACGATTTTCAGGTCCAAATCTTGAAGAACCATCAGCTCTCATTGTGAAAGTAAACAAATACTTATCCATTAAAGAGTAGTTCAAACGAGTGAAGAATGACTGAAGTTCATCAGTATTGTCATAAAGACCACCAGTAATCGTTCTGGTACTGATCCCCGAAGGAGCAGTTTGAGAGATTCCTGTTTCCACATCAGGGAATAAGGCATCGATCAGGAAACCGGAATCGCTATAACGCAATTGCTGGTATGATCTATTGATAGCTCCTTCCAAAGCTCCAAGATCACTTCTGAACTGGCTAACCATTTGGTCCATATTGGTAGAAGCAAATCCAAAAGCCGAAGCATTTCTTCCTTCTCTATGGAAATCCTGGAAGGAATAACCTAATAATGCAGAGAAATTAGAATTTTCGAACTCTTTCTCGTAGTTCACTACGAAATCCAACAAGCGGTTGGTCGCTTCCAGATCGTAAAGAAGTCCGCGGCCGTTCCCTGGAGCACCGTTGGCGAAACCAACAACATCTCCGGAAACCACGGCTGTTTTTTCAGCTTTTGACTTATCATAACCTAAGGTCACTTTAGCGTTCAGGTTATCCAGAATATCATAATCCGCTGAAAAGTTGATCAATGCTCTGTTAGTCTCGGTTTGATCCTGAACATATTCAAGGATCTGTAACGGGTTGATCGCATTTCCAACAGGATCGAAACTTAATTCCGCAGGCCATGTAGGGTTCGCATAATAAGCAGCCCCCAATAAATCCCCGGTTGAACCGGCATTATTACTAATTGGCGCTGCCATATCATCTACTTTTGAAAGCGTAGCCTGAAGCGAAAGATTTAATTTATCATCAAAGAATCTATGGTTTGCATTCAACCTTCCGGTTAAACGTTCCATTTCAGAATTTTCCACAACTCCTTCAATATTATTATAACCTAATGAAAGACGAAGGTTTCCAGATTTGTAACTGTTCATAAAGGAAAAAGCGTGGTTCTGAGAGAAGGCAGTTCTGGTAATCACATCCTGCCAGTCAGTATCTGCTCCAAAATCCTGTGCATCGCGGTCTCCTCCATACTGTTCCACAGCATTCAGGAATTGCTCACGATTCAGCAGATCATACGTATTAGAAGCATTGGCAACACTTACGGAAGCATCATATGAAAATGAAGTTCCGCGCATTCCACGACCAGATTTGGTCTGGATGATCACCACCCCATTGGCACCTCTGGAACCATAGATCGCAGTAGCTGAAGCATCTTTCAAAACACTGATACTTTCGATATCGCTTGGATTTAAGAAGTTCAAAGGGTTTCTTGCTGAACCAGAACCAACACCAAGGTCACCAGTACCTGAAGTCGTGTCGTCTCCTGCCAATGGCACACCGTCTACTACGAATAGCGGGTTGTTATTAGAACGTACCGAAGTCGTACCCCGAATACGCAGGGCGATTCCGGCACCTGGCTCTCCACTGGCCTGGGTGATCTGCACCCCGGCGGTTTTACCCTGGATCAATTCCTCGGGAGAAGAAATATTCCCTTTGTTGAAGTCTTCTGAACTTACCGAAGCTACGGCCCCGGTCGCATCCCGAACGGTTGTTTGACCGTACCCAATCAGTACGACTTCATCGAGTTCGGAGGCATCGGTCGTCATGTTCACATCAATAGTCGAACGACCTCCAACTCCAAGTTCCTGAGTTTCAAAACCCACGAAACTAAAAACGAGAGTAGCATCTCCGGGAACATTGTTCAATGTGTAATTCCCGTCAAAATCGGTAGTAGTACCGTTAGAAGTTCCCTTTACTGAAACGTTCACTCCTGGCAGCGGCCCACTCTCGTCGGTTACCGTACCAGAAACAGTTTGCGCCTGCGCCATGCTGAATGTAAGCATAGCGATAGCGCACAAGAGGCTCCTGAAAATAAGTTTTTTCATAAGAAATAGTTTAATTTGGATAGTTTAATTAAAGCTCACAACAGTTATAAATGTATATAAATATTTGTTAATAAAGCAGCCAAAATGCAAATTTTCCACGAAAACGATTTCGCTAAATTTATAAGCGTAAATTTTACTTTTTATAATCTGAGGTCAATAAAACTCATTATTCTCAGTTTTAGAATAACTTACTATAAGATTCGTAAAATCAAAAAACCGAAACCAGAGCATGTACTCCAATTTCGGTTTTTGAAATTGTTAATAAAATGTGGAATTCTAAATCATAAGGACATGGCTTTTCCACCTCCTAATTCTTCTACAGGACCACAAGGAATATATTGACCTGGCACGGGATCGTACCACATCACTTCTTCCCCTATTACTTCACTGTTTTTCCAGGCCCAGATCGCCATTTCCCGAACACTGGTTAGATAGGCCAGCGCTCCAGCGTCAGGATCCATCGGCATTTCTGATTCCTGTTCCTGCATATCCTGGGTTTCTGTGTTTCGTTTGGCATACTCCTCCTTTTCAGCTGGAGTGGCCTTCAGGTATTTCTTCACGATATTCTCAAAATCTTCATCGGTTCCGTCTTCATGGGCCTTATCATATTCATTTTTAAAAGCTGCGGAAAAAGCTTCGGAAGATTTTACAAAATGATCTCTCCTGTCCAGGTCTGCCACCACGTCCATATACGAATCGATGAACTGAGCGATGTTCAGATCAGAAGCTCCGGGAGTATCGGTCTTTGGAATGATCACGTCCAGGATCCTTTTCAGTGCAAAACCATGGGAAGCCGATAGGAACACCGGTTGCCATTCGTAATCTGGTTCATTCTTGCAGCTTTGCAGCAAACTCAGTGTGGAAGGTCCAACGATAAAAATTCCTGCTCCCAGACCTATATTTTTTAATGCTTTTCTTCTGTCCATAATTCTGAAATTTTATGCGTTGGATTTTTTAAAGTTTTTAGAAGCATGATCGGCTGCCCTGGCGGTTAGTGCCATATAGGTAAGCGACGGATTCACGCAGGAAGCAGATGTCATACAGGCTCCATCTGTCACATACACATTAGGAACTTCATGAACCTGGTTATTTCCGTTTAAAACAGAGGTTTTAGGATCTCTTCCCATTCTGGCGGTTCCCATTTCGTGAATTCCCAATCCTGGTGCTCCGATATCATCATAAGACGAAATCTCTTTAAATCCTGCTTTTTCCAGCATCTGGATGGCCTGCTCTCTCATATCCTTTCGCATTTTCAACTCGTTTTCCTTGAATTCAGCATCAAACGTGATGGTTGGTAGTCCCCATTCATCCAGTTTGTCATAATCGAGAGTCATTTTATTTTCATGATACGGTAAAGTTTCTCCGAAAGCTAACAGTCCCATCGTCCATCCTCCCGGCTCGGTGAGTTTTTCCTTCAGTTCTTTTCCGTAACCCACTTCAGCAATCATATCCTGCCAGTTTCCGCGGCTGGCACCACCCTGGTAACCGTAGCCACGTACAAAATCAAGATTGTCTTTATTTCCTTCTAGGTTTCTGAAACGAGGCAGGTATATTCCGTTAGGTTTTCGTCCTTTATAATAAGAATCCTGGAAACCGTCATATTTACCCGAAGCACCAACTCGGAAGTGGTGGTCCATAATATTGTGTCCCAGTTCCCCACTGTCATTTCCTAGTCCGTTTGGAAAACGGTCAGATTTTGACTGCATCAGAATGCTGGTAGAAGCCATAGCCGATGCGCAAAGGAAGATCACATTTGCATAATATTCGAATTCTTCCTTGGTTTCCGTATCGATCACTTTGACGCCTTTCGCACGTTTGGTTTCTGGATCATAAATTACTTCGGAAACTATCGAATAAGGTCTCAGATCCATATTTCCGGTCTTGGCAGCAGCCGGCAGTGTAGAAGAGTTACTGCTGAAGTATCCTCCATAAGGACAACCTCTGATACATCGGTTTCTAAACTGGCATTTATTTCTACCTTCAAATTTCTTATCTCCGGTAATATGCGCTACCCTTCCGGAAGTCATGACCCTTCCGTTGAAGTTATCTGAAATACTGGTTCTGAAATAATCCTCCACGCAGTTCAGATCCATAGGCGGCAGGAATTGCCCGTCTGGCAACTGGCTCAATCCAAGTTTTTCCCCACAAACCCCAATAAAAGATTCTACTTTATCATACCACGGCGAAATGTCTTTATAACGAATTGGCCAGTCAACACCATGACCATCCAGTTTATTAGCCGCAAAATCGAGGTCGCTCCAGCGATAGCTGTGCCTACCCCACATAATTGATCTTCCCCCCACGTGATACCCGCGCATCCAGTCAAAACGCTTCGTTTCATTATAAGGATGCTTTATATCATCAACAAACCAGTGCCTGCTGGACTCGGTAACTGTATAACCGGTACGAGCCTGCTTCTCCTGTCTTTTAACTTCTTCACGTGGAAGTTGTCCTTTATATTTATAATCCCACGGATCGTCGTTCATCGTAGGATAATCTTTAACGTGTTCCACCATTCGGCCTCTTTCCAACACCAGTGTTTTAAAGCCTTTTTCGGTTAGTTCTTTTGCGGCCCAGCCTCCGCTGATACCTGTTCCAACAACTATCGCGTCATAGCTGTCATTTTCATAAAAATTGCTCACAATTGTATTGTTTATTGATAATATTAGGGTTCGAAGTCTGTCAAATATATAAATTTAACCCCAAAATTTTACATCTTTAAAAAAAAGACTACATTTAAAATTCATTATTCATAGGCAAATAACTAAAACCTTTTAGCGTCAAACAAAATGAGACTACACTACTTCAAAGTATCGCAGTTGCTGATACTCAGCTTTTTATTGGTGAGCTTTACCTTCACCTCCTGCAAAGACAATAACAATAAGGAACAACAGGGAGAAACCGCCAATGTGGATTCTACCGCGACAGACAGCCTTTTCTTTAAACTTTCACTGGCAGAATGGTCTTTGAACAAACCAATTTTCGCCGGAGAACTGGATCCTATGGATTTTGCCGAAAAAGCCCATGAATACGGTTTTGAAGGCCTGGAATACGTTACCGCTTTTTACGCACAGAGGATCAAGGATGCAGAAGATCCAGAAGCTGAAATGCAGGCCGTATTAGATACCCTGAAAGCAAAAAGTGAAGAATTTGGTCTTCGCAATTTGTTGCTTATGGTCGATGCGGAAGGCGACCTGGCCGCCAATGATTCCGTAGCGCGAAATCAGGCAGTTGAAAATCATAAAAAATGGGTAGATGCCGCAGCATTTCTAGGCTGTCATTCCATTCGTGTGAACCTATTCGGCAGTGATGAAGCCGAAGAATGGAAAACCAATTCTATAGATGGCTTGTCAAAACTGGCGACTTATGCTGAAGACAAAGACATTAATATTCTCGTAGAAAATCATGGCTACCTTTCATCTGATGCGGATCTTCTGGTGGAGGTGATGAAGGGCGTTGGTATGGAAAACGTGGGAACACTTCCTGATTTTGGTAATTTTTGCCTGAAACGTGAAGGCGGCGAACGATGGGAAGCTAAATGTATTGAGGAATACCCAAGGTATGAAGGTGTTGAAAAAATGATGCCTTATGCCAAAGCTGTAAGCGCTAAATCTTACACCTTCGATGATGCCGGAGAGGAAGAGTTGATAGATTACAAAAAGATGCTGAAGATTGTGAAAGATGCGGGCTACACTGGTTTTATCGGGGTAGAATTTGAAGGAACCGACATTTCTCCTGAGGAAGGTATCATGGATACTAAAAACTTATTGATCAATTCAGCCAAACAACTCTAACCCTACAAAATAAGTATCGAAATGAGTAAACTCGTACGCTTTCAACTATCCCTCATGATGTTCCTGGAATTCTTCATCTGGGGCGGATGGTTCGTAACCTTAGGTACCTTTTTAGATTTTAACCTGAATGCATCGGGTGCACAGATCGCTACCGCCTTCTCCACCCAGTCCTGGGGAGCCATTATTGCTCCTTTTATTATTGGGCTTATCGCAGATCGTTTTTTCAACGCGGAAAAGATCCTGGGAATCCTGCATCTGGCAGGCGCCGTACTGATGTATTTAATGTATAACAGCACCAATTTTGCAGAATTTTATCCACTTGTCCTGGGTTATATGATTGCCTACATGCCTACTCTGGCGCTGGTAAATTCCGTTAGTTTCAACCAGATGAAAGACCCTGCAAAAGAGTTTTCATTTATTCGTGTTTTTGGAACTATTGGCTGGATCGTGGCCGGTCTGGTAATTAGTTACGTATTCTTTTGGGATGCTCCGGAAGCTCGAGAAGAGGGAATGCTAAGAAACACCTTCCTAATGGTTGGAATCGCTTCAGCATTTTTGGGGCTTTTCAGCTTTACCTTACCTAAAACTCCGCCAACAGTAGACCGTTCTAAAAAAGTAAGCCTGGTAGAAACCTTAGGTTTGGATGCGCTAAGCCTTCTGAAAAGTAAAAATTTCCTGGTTTTCTTTTTGGCTTCCGTATTAATATGTATCCCTCTGGCTTTTTATTACCAAAACGCCAACTTATTTTTATCTGAAATCGGTACGGAAAATCCAACCGGGTTGATGACCATAGGTCAGGCTTCTGAAGTACTTTTTATGCTACTGCTCCCCTTCTTCTTTAAAAGATTCGGTTTTAAAATGACCATTATCGCGGGGATGATTGCCTGGACCATACGTTATCTGTTATTCGCTTATGGTGATGCCGGCGAGCTCGTTTTTATGCTCATCCTGGGAATTGCTCTTCACGGCCTGTGCTATGACTTTTTCTTTGTGGCCGGCCAGATCTATACCGATTTTAAAGCAGGTGAAAAATTCAAAAGTTCCGCGCAGGGATTGATCACACTCGCCACCTATGGCGTGGGAATGCTGATTGGTTTTTACGTGGCAGGACTTATTAGCGATTCCAACCTGGTGGGCGAAAAACTCCACGATTGGAAATCCATTTGGATCTTCCCGGCAGCCTTTGCATTTGGAGTAATGATCCTTTTCGCCTTATTTTTCAGAAACGAAAAAATAGATAAAAGTCAAATAGAAATTTAAAAACTGTTTATGAGTAAGATTAAACTGGGGATTTTAGGCGGTGGAGAAGATTCACTAATCGGCGTACTTCACCGCGTAGCGTCTTCCATGTTCGATAAATATGAAGTTGTAGGAGGCGTTTTTGACCCTACTTATGACAAAAGTCTCAACTTCGGAAAAAAACTGGGCCTGGATCCTGATCGGCTTTACCGTGACCTGGATCATCTGGTGGAAGAGGAAAATAAGCGTGCTGAAGAAGACCGAATTCAGGTAATTTCAGTGCTTACACCTAACTTCCTGCATTTCCCGATGGCCAAAAAACTCGTGGAAAACAACTTTCACGTCATTTGCGAAAAGCCACTCACCACCACTTATGAAGAAGCCAAGGTTCTGGTAGATCTGCAAGCCGAAAAAGGTAAAATTTTCGGGGTCACCTACACCTACACCGGCTACCCGATGGTGCGACAGATGAAGCAAATGATCGCTGACGGAGTCATAGGGAAAATTCAAAAAGTAGACGTCCAGTATTACCAGGGATGGATCAACCCCATCATCCACGATAAGGAAAAACGTTCGAGTACCTGGAGGCTGGACCCTGGTAAATCAGGCATTAGCTGCTGCATTGGTGATATCGGGACCCATGCTTTCAATATGGTGGAATACGTGACCGGTCAGCAGGTAGAACAGATCCTGGCCGACCTTAATTACCTGTACGAAGATAATCCTATGGATATTGACGGAACAGTGCTGCTCCGTTTTTCAGGTAAAGCAAAAGGCGTTCTCAGAGCCAGCCAGATCGCTACCGGTGAAGAAAACAATTTCACCGTACAGATTTATGGAGAGAAAGGCGGGCTCAAATGGCAACAGGAGAACCCAAATTATCTCTATTTAATGGTAGACGGAAAACCACTTCAGGTGTTAAAACCAGGCCATGTTTACAATTCAGATTTTTCTCTGGAAGGCACCAAGCTGCCACCGGGACACCCGGAAGGTATTTTTGATTCCATGGGAAATATTTACTTGGGAATTGCCAATGCCATCAATGGTAAGAAGAAATTTGACGGTGCCTATCCCCTTTTACAGGAAGGTGCCCGCGGAATGAAATTTATTGAAAAGACCGTTGCTTCTCACAAAGAGGGCAATGTGTGGATAAAACTTGATGATTAATGATGAAGACAATTAAAGGACCTGCCGTATTTCTCGCGCAGTTCATGGACGATAAAGCACCTTTTAATTCTCTGGACGGCCTATGTAAATGGGCTTCGGAATTAGGTTATAAAGGAATTCAGATCCCTACCTGGGAAACCCGGCTAATCAACCTTAAACAGGCTGCTGAAAGTGAAACGTATTGTCAGGAGCTAAAAGGAAAAGTAGAAAGTTATGGCCTGCAGATCACTGAATTAAGTACTCACCTGCAGGGACAACTGGTTGCCGTGCATCCGGCTTATGACCTGATGTTCGATAATTTCGCTCCAGATGATTATAAGAACAATCCCAAAGCCAGAACCGAGTGGGCCGTCAATCAGTTAAAATATGCTGCAAAAGCAAGCAGATTCCTTGGTTTAGACGTTCATGGCACTTTCAGCGGTTCGCTACTTTGGCACACCGCTCACCCATGGCCACAGCGTCCTGATGGCCTGGTGGAAATGGGCTTCGAGGAACTGGCAAAAAGATGGATGCCTATTCTGAATGAATTTGATGAAAATGGCGTGGATGTTTGCTATGAAATTCATCCCGGGGAAGATCTTCATGATGGTGATACATTTGAGCGATTTCTGGATGCCACTCACAATCACAAAAGAGTGAACATTCTTTACGATCCTAGCCACTTCGTGTTACAGCAGCTGGATTATATTGAATATATCGATCACTATCATGAGTACATTAAAATGTTCCATGTCAAGGATGCTGAATTTAATCCAACCGGTAAAAAAGGCATGTTCGGAGGTTATAATGACTGGCGTGATCGAGCCGGAAGATATCGGCACCCGGGAGACGGGCAGGTAGATTTCCAGACGGTTTTCTCTAAGCTTACTGAATATGGCTGTGATGTTTGGGCAGTGCTCGAGTGGGAATGCTGTATCAAGTCTCCTGAACAGGGAGCACGCGAAGGTGCGCCTTTCATCGCCAAGAACATCATTGAAGCCACCCAAAAAAGATTTGACGATTTCGCTGGTTCTGAAATTGATGAAAACCGACTTAAAAAAATACTTGGACTTAAAACCGACTAGCATGAAAAGAATAATATTGGCAGCCGGCTGTTTTGCAATGCTCGCTACAACCGCCTGCAAGAATAATAATGATCAGGAGGCTAATGAAAGAGATCAGGCCATGGTCACCGATACCACTGCTCAAACCACGAAAGATGAATGGAAAGATCTTTTTAATGGGGAAAATCTCGAAGGCTGGAAAGCTTATAATAAAGATAGTATTTCAAGCCAGTGGCGCGTGGAAGATGGAGCTCTTGTCTTCACTCCTGCTGAAGAGCGAAATGGTGCAGAAAACCTGATTTCAAAAGAAGAATTTGAAAATTTCGAACTTAAGATAGACTGGAAAATTTCCGAAGGAGGAAATAGCGGGATCATGTGGGCCGTTCAGGAAGATGAAAAATATGGTGAACCCTATTTAACCGGCCCTGAAATTCAGGTGCTGGACGATGAGCGCCATCCTGATGCAAAAAATGGTCCTAACCGGCTTTCGGGCTCTCTATATGATATGGTGCCCCCGGCAAAAAATGTAGTGAATCCTGCTGGAGAGTGGAACCAGGAGGTCATTCATATCGATCATCAGAAAAATGAGGGCTGGGTGGAACTTAATGGTGAGCGAATCGTAGAATTCCCGGTAAACGGAGAAGGCTGGAACGAATTGGTTCAGAATTCCAAATTTGCCAGTTGGGACGCTTTTGCTAAAGAGACCAAAGGTCATCTGGCATTGCAGGACCATGGCCATGCCGTTTCATTTAAAAATATCAAGATTAAAGAACTGTAAAAAGTTTATTAGTTGAATCCAAAAAGCCATCCTCATCCGGATGGCTTTTTTCTTGCGGAAATGTTCGCTTTTGTTAATCTTATGGAAAGACAGGCGCCGCATTGTTAAGCTATCCTTAAATCTTTGGTAACTGCAGGTTTTAGGGTTACTTTAGATTCGATTTAACTGAAAAATAAACCAATCGAATGATTATGAAACGTATTAGTTTATCCCTGATTTTTTGTGCTGGTCTGGTACTTACCGGATGTAAAGACAACAAAAAAGAAAACGATGAGATGGATTCCATGGATAAAGAGTCAAATACTGAAATGACTTCAGACATGGATCAAAAAGACATGGAAGTTAAAAAGGCAAAAGTGACGCTTCAGGCCACCAACGATTCAGGTCTTACCGGAAATGTGGTATTTACCCAGGAAGACGGTGAAGTTTCTATGACCGCCATGATTTCTGGTCTTGCTGAAGGCGAACATGCCATCCACATCCACGAACAGGGCGATTGTAGCGCGGCAGATGGTTCTTCCGCAAAAGGTCACTGGAATCCAACCGGAGAGCAACATGGTAAGTGGGGTGACTCTAAAGGATACCACAAAGGTGATATCGGGAATTTCAAAGTAGACGCCAATGGTAATGGAACCATTAGCATGAGCACCGATGAATGGTGTATTGGTTGTGGAGACAAGAATAAGGATATTCTTGGACATGCCATCATCGTACATAACGGAGTGGATGATTTTACTTCTCAGCCATCAGGAGCTGCTGGAGACCGCGTAGGTTGTGGTGTGATCGAAGAGAGCACTGGAATGAGCAGTGATATGGATACTGAACAATAGATTTTTTTGAATATTAAGAATAAGCGGCTTAGCGGCCGCTTTTTTTATTTCGGTGTAATCCATATATTTAAAACTTCAATTCCTAACCTATGCAACAAGACGGACTCATCCTGGAACTTCAGAATGGCAATGAAAAAGCCTTTGAAAGAATTTATGAACTCTATTCTGAAAGTGTCTACGGAATCATTTACAGTATCGTTCATGACGAAACGATAGCCGAAGAAATCATGCAGGATGTTTTTCTGAAAATTTGGGAAAATGCCGCCTCCTACAATTCCAGTAAAGGGCGATTCTTCACCTGGATTCTCAACATCGCCCGGAATGCATCGATAGATCAGATACGCTCCAAAAGCCATAAGAACAAACAGAAAAACCTTGCAGCAGATAATTTCGTAGATATTTTAGAGAACAAATCGCATTTCTCTTCCACGACAGATGCCATTGGGATCTCTAAATATATTAATGTTTTGAAGCCAATATGTAAAAAGCTTATTGACCTGTTGTTCTTCAAAGGTTTTACTCAAAAAGAAACCGCCGAAGAACTCGAAATGCCCCTGGGAACGGTCAAGACCAAGAACAGAGCCTGCATAAACAAGCTTCGTGAAATTTTAGCAGAATAATATGGATATACAGGAATATATATCATCCGGAATTCTCGAACTCTATGTTTACGGTGCCTTAACAGAACCGGAAAGCAGAGAGGTAACGGAAGCTTTAAAAGAGTATCCGGAAATTCGCAAAGAAGTAGAAGAAATTGAAAAAGCACTGATAAGTCTTTCATCCGCTGCTGCCCCATCATATGATCCAGAAGCATTACTGGCGAGTATCAAGCGCAAAATGGGCGGCGAAAAAACCGAAACTCCGGTAAAACGCCTCGAGCCACAGGAAAAAACCCATTGGACCGCCTATATTGGCTGGGCCGCCTGTCTCCTTGCCATCGTTGGCCTTTTCTTCATGATTGGTGACAACAACTCCCTGCGGGAACAACTTAATTCTGAGCAGGCACGAAATGCACAAATGGAGCAACAGATCGCTGATGCCCGTGAGAACGCTGATAAAGCGGAAGAATTACTGGCGGTACTCAGAAATAAGGAAATCACACGTATTTCTCTTGAAGGCCAGACAGCCGCTCCGGGAGCTTATGCCTCCGTATATTGGAATAAAAAGGAAAACAAGGCATATATAGATGCGAAAGACCTTCCGGAACCTCCGAGAGGAAAAGTATACCAGGTTTGGTCATTGAAACTGAACCCGCTTACTCCTACCAGTATTGGTTTACTGGATGAGTTTGACCAGGATGATAACAAGATTTTCCAACTGGATAATGCGAACGAATCAGAAGCATTCGGTATTACACTGGAACCTGAAGGTGGAAGCGATGCGCCTACCATGGAACAATTATATGTTCTGGGAGCGGTTGCTGCAACACCATAAGCTCAAATTATACCAAATGAAAAGCCCGGATCCCTCCGGGCTTTTCTCATAAACGCCCGAAGGACTCTCCGGGGGGAGGTTGCCACTTCAGACGTTTAACCAACCAAAAAAATCAAAAACTCAAATCGTCAATCTGACCAAAAAAGTTTTACAAATAGGTATTTGTATCTAGATATACGTAGAGTTCTGATCCCCGGTTTTAGAGAAGTGCTATTTTAACAGTTTTTATCAGTGTTCCAGCCAGGTTTTGAAGTCTTTAACCCGTTCCCGGCTTACGATAACCTGGGAATCTGTGTGACCTGCCAGCTTTAATTCCAGTCGGGAATTAGTATACGAAATAATGTCTTCGATCGCCCTGATGTTGATGATGTGTTTTCGGCTTACACGGAAGAAAACTTCAGGATCCAGCTCTTTCTCCAAATTTTCCAGAGATTGATCTAACAGGTAATTCCGGCCGCCCTGGCTCTGAATGTAAGTAGCTTTATTTTCTGAATAAAAACAGGAAATTTCCGAAGTATTGATCAGTTTCAAATGCTGGCCAACCTGTGCAGTGAAACGGTTACGATAGGTTTTAGAAGATTTCAATCCCAGTAGTTCCTGAAGTTTTCCCACTTCTACCTGCTCACTCCGTTTTTCGAAATTGGTCTGGTATTTTTCGATAGCCGCTTTCAGTTCTTCTTCATCAATAGGTTTCAGCAGGTAATCTATACTATTTACTTTAAAGGCCTGCAACGCATATTCGTCGTAGGCGGTGGTAAAAATAATCGCGCTCTGGACTTTTACGTGTTCAAAAATTTCAAAAGAAACCCCGTCGCTCAGCTGGATATCCAGGAAAATGAGATCGGGATCCTTATTGGCCGAAAGCCAGTTCACCGCTTCTGCAACCGAGTGTAACATAACATCGGTTTCCAGACCGATCCTGCCTAGCATGCGCTGCAGTCTTCTGGCCGCGGGTCTTTCGTCTTCAATTATAATTGCAGTCATCTATTCCCAGCGCTTTTGATTGTCTTTTTCCATATATTCCCGGATCTTGCGCTCTTCCCATTCTTTATTGAATACTGGATTCAACCTAAAGGTTTTCATGGCGTCAAAAGCCAGACCTATTCCCCAGCCGAAAGTTGCCCAGAGAAACCAGGGATAAGCCCATTCATTCGTGTAGTAATTAATACCGGCTAACAAGATGTTGATTACGATGAAGGTAAAAAGATGATTATAGAATTCCCGCAATTCTTTGACGCGTTTCTGGGCTTCCAGATATTTCTGATTAGTTTTTTCCATGACCTGTATGATTTTGAAATTTTTCTTTTTTAATGATCTCTTCGATCTTGCGACGTTCCCAGTCTTTACCTAGGAATGGGCTCCATTCGAAAGCGGCCATCCCGTGGAATAGCAATCCCAGCCCCCAACCCAGCATTGGGAAGAAGAACCAGTAAAAGCTGGTAGTTAGAAAATTGATGATTGCCAGGG
Organism: Christiangramia flava JLT2011; assembly: GCF_001951155.1. Lineage (NCBI taxonomy): Bacteria > Pseudomonadati > Bacteroidota > Flavobacteriia > Flavobacteriales > Flavobacteriaceae > Christiangramia > Christiangramia flava. The sequence goes on along the minus strand of NZ_CP016359.1, from coordinate 3,214,702 downwards.
CTGGAATAATGATGCAGTAAGCGGTAAGGTTTCCGTAAAATGCACGTTGATTTTTAACCATTTCCTTAGCTCTTAGATAAGAATCAGCTTCGTACTGATCCTGAATGCTTGGTGCTTCCATAATAGTGATTTTAGTTAGTAGTGGTAATGCCACTTTAAATTCGGTGGCAGTTGTGGTAATCGTTACCTGCCGGTGCGTCACCAGGTCGTAGCGGGCTTTAATATTGGCCAGGCCTACTCCGCTCCCTTTTTTAAGAATTTCCTTCGGCTGGAGATTATTGGCAATGATTAGCTGACCTTCTTCTTCCATAATGCGGATTCTTAAGGGCGACTGGGCAGATACCTGGTTGTGTTTGATCGTATTTTCGAGCAGTAACTGCAGGGAAAGGGGAACGATTTTGGCTTCCGGATTTTTGATTTGATCAGGAATTTCAAAGATCAGTCCTTCCTCGAAACGCACTTTGAGTAATTCTGAATAAGTTCTGGCAAATTTGATCTCCTCTTCCAGGCTCACCAGTTCTTTATTCTTCTGCTCCAAAACATAGCGATAAATTTTAGAAAGAGAACTGGTAAATCGCTGCGCCATAGCTGGGTTTTCTTCTATCAGGGAACTCAGAACATTTAAGCTGTTAAACAGAAAATGAGGATCCAGCTGATTTTTCAAGGCATCGAATTTGGCCGAAGCAGTCCCGGCAATGATCTTCTGCTCCTTAACCTTTTTGTCCTGAAGTGCTTTATAAAAGTAGAACAGGTGAAATCCCAGCGCGACGATCGTGGTAAACAACAACGGAAAAAAATAATAGCTGATGCTTTCTTCCGCTAGAAAATCATCCAGTGCCTGATTATTGAAAATGGTTTTGTCTACCAGCCTGCAAAAGAAAAAACCGGAAAGCGTCAAAACGATGGAGCCAAAACTGGCCATGGCCACCTTCTTCAAATTGGCGTTCTCCCATCCTACTCTTTTTCCATATTGCCAGAAAAACAGACTGTTTAGAAAAGTTATGACGAATGAATAGAAAAAATAAGTGCCCCAATAGGCAGGTTCCAGCATTTTATGGTAACGAAAACCGTTGAATGTCGTGTCCAGCGCGATGACGACCAGCGAAACGACTAAACTGATTTTCAATATTTTCAGGATAAATTTCATGAGCTTCAATTGTACTGCGAATGTGAATTAATTTTCAGGCTTCGGAAAAAAGGCTTTACTGAATTGTCAAAATCTCGTACTGAATCGTTCTACAAAACCGCAATTGTTGATTTCCTTTCCGAAAATTAAAAAATCTTTAACATTAAAATGAATATCTTGAAAGCTAATCAAGAAACTATTACTATGACCATTTTTGAAGCATTGCGCCAGGAACATGAGATCCAGCGTGATTTGATACAAAAACTTATTGAAACACACGGAGATACCGAGGAGCGAAAAAAACTTTTCAAAATATTAAAGCACGAACTGGAGATTCATGCTGACGCGGAAGAGCGTTTCTTCTATGTGCCGCTTATTCAGAAGGATCTTACACAGGAAAAGGCACGTCACAGTGTTGCAGAACACCATGAAATGGATGAGCTGGTAGAGCAGCTGGAAGACACCGAAATGGATGCTTCTAATTGGCTGAAGATCGCCAAAGACCTGGAACACCAGTTGATCCATCATTTAGATGAAGAAGAACAGGAAGTTTTCCAGATGGCCGGTAAAGCTCTTACAGAGAACCAAAAGACCAGCCTGGCGAGCGATTACAATAAATACATTAAGGAGAACAGGTAAATTTACACCTTATCCCTCTCGATCTCCATGCTTTTTTCATGCCCCTTAAAGGGCCTGATGATGAGGCGTGCCGCTTTATCAAAATTGATATAGTTATACGTCCAGTTAAAGAAGGTCACGATCCTGTTTCTGAAACCAATAAGGAACCAAAGGTGAATGAACATCCAGACGAACCAGGCGAAAAAGCCGGAGAATTTCCATTTATGAAGATCAACCACGGCCCGGTTGCGACCAACTGTGGCCATGGTTCCTTTATCAAAATATTCAAAAGGTTCCAGTTTCTCTCCTTTGATCAGCTTTTTTAAATTTTTTGCAAGATGTTTCCCCTGCTGGATAGCGGGTTGGGCAACCATGGGATGTCCTTTTGGGTACTCCTCTGTTTTCATAAGAGCAATATCTCCAATAGCAAAAACCGTGTCGTAGCCATTCACCTGGTTGAAAACGTTTACTTCGTAACGATTGGCTTTTTCTACCATTGCTGAGGCATTCAGACCTTTTACCGGCGCCCCGGTCACTCCGGCAGACCAGATAAAGGTTTCACTCTTGATGGCAAGATCGGTATTCGTGGTCACCAGGTGGCCGTCATAATTCTTTACCATCGTATTCAGGTGAATTTTAACACCCAGTTCTTCCAGAAACTTTTGTGCTTTTCGAGAGGCCTGTTCACTCATTGGCGGCAAAACACGATCCATGCCCTCCAGTAAGTGAATGTTCATTTCGGCGGGATTCAGGTCTGGATAATCCTTCGGAAGGATATTATTCCGAAGTTCGGCGATGGCTCCACTCAACTCCACACCCGTTGGCCCGGCTCCGGCGAGTACAAAATTCAGAAGCGCTTTCCGCTCTTCAGGATCCTCCGTAATCGTGGCCTGTTCGAGATTTTCCAGGATCAAACTCCGAATATTCAATGCCTGCGGAACGGTTTTCATCCACATCCCGTTTTCCTCGATGCTGTCATTTCCGAAGAAATTGGTCTTCGATCCCGTCGCGATCACCAGGTAATCATATATCAGTTCCCCGATATTGGTATGAATGGTATTGGTTTCTGCTTCGATCGATTTTACTTCGGCCATTCGAAAAAAACAGTTCTTACTGTTGCGCGTGATCTTCCGAAGTGGATAGGCAATGGAATCTGGCTCAAGACCCGAGGTGGAAACCTGGTATAACAACGGTTGAAAAGTATGGTAGTTATGCCGATCCAGTAAAACCATCTGGACGTCTTCTTTGAGTAGTTTGCGGGCCAGTGCCATTCCGGCAAAACCTCCTCCAATTATTACGATTCTCGGTAATTCGGTGCTTGGGATATTCATAAAAAGGTTGGTTTTAATCAAATTTACCAATTCGTTACGCGCTGAACGAGCGATTAACTTTAAATTAAAGTTTTTTGTAACATAGTAGGAAAATTCACTACCTATTAAGGCCAACCAGAAGAATTGTGAATAAAGAATTAGAACATCAGTTCGTAAAAAAACTGGAAAAACATCAGAACATTGCGCATAAGATTTGCCGGATCTATACAGATGATCAGGACTCGCACAATGATCTTTTCCAGGAGATCACGATTCAGCTCTGGAAAGCTTACCCAAAGTTCCGGGGAGATTCCAAATTTAGTACCTGGATGTACAGGGTAGCGCTGAACACGGCCATCACGCTGTATCGAAAGAAAAAACGCAACATTAAAACGCAGGATTATGATACGGTGCATTTCAGGATCAAAGCAGAAGAATATGACGGGCAAATTGAACAGAACCTGAAACTGATGTACGACGCGATCAAGCAACTGAATGATATTGACAAGGCCCTGGTCTTTCTGTACTTGGAAGATCGAAATTATGCCGAAATAGCTGAAACCCTCGGAATTACTGAGGTGAACGCACGAGTGAAAATGAACAGGGTGAAAACAAAACTAAAGAACATTATTAATCCGTAGGACACATGGATGAATTAGATCTGTTAAAAAAGGATTGGAAAAAGCAGGACAAGACCCTGCCCCATCTCTCCTATGACGAAATATACAAAATGCTATGGAAGCGCAGTTCTTCCATCGTTAAATGGATATTCATCATCAGTATACTTGAATTCCTTCTGGGAACGATTCTAAACCTGGTGCTCGCCGATGATGAGTACTGGGAAAAGATGCGGGAATTTGATATGACCGAATTTTCGATTGTCGTCTACATTATCAGTTACGCGATCACCTTTTATTTTATCTATAAATTCTACACGAACTATCGTCGAATTTCGGCCAATGCCACTGCAAAGAAATTGATGGAAGACATCTTGAAAACGCGTAAAACCGTTAAATTCTACATCGCTTTCGTACTGATTTCCAGCGGCATTTCGTTCCTGGTAGGCTTATTCCTGGTCATTCGCCACCATATGCAAACCATGACCGCGGAACCAGGAAGCAATATGCAGTTTGAAACCAACCAGTGGCTACTGTTCATCGGGGCGATCATCTTGATTTTAGGCGTGTTCCTGCTGATCGTTTGGTGTATTTACCGCCTGATCTACGGAATTTTACTGAAAAGACTTCAGAGAAATTACCGGGAACTCAAGAAACTAGAAATGTAATTTTAGTAGCCCCAGCGGCGCTGTTCGTTCAGTTCTTCCATGGCCTTGATCTCTTCCGTAGGGATCACTTTCAGGAAACTTGGGTGCTGCTCAATCGCAAATTCCAGTTTTTCCACGATCTCTTCAATAGAGTCATTTTCATAATCGATCTCCAAAGGCGGTTTGATCTGGAAACTCTGCAGAATTCCCCGCTTTTTGATACGCAGTCCTTTTTTGTCAAAAGATCGTCGGAAGCCATCAATAACGATCGGGATCACAAGCGGTTTATGATTCTTGATGATATGCGCAGTTCCCTTCCGAATAGGTTTGAAAGGTTTGGTTGTTCCCTGCGGAAAGGTGATCACCCAGCCATCGTCCAGCGCCTTCCCGATGTTTTCCGTATCGTTAGGGTTCACTTCGCGTTTTATTGATTTGCCTTTCTCTCTCCAGGTACGCTCCACGGTGACTGCTCCGGCATAGGCCATGATACGAGCCAAAAGTCCTGCTTTCATCGTCTCCTTTGCCGCAACGTAATAAATATTCATTTTAGGTTGCCAGATGTAGCCAATGTTTTTAATGCTATCCACTCGTCCGCTCAAACTGGCGTTGAAAACGTGGAACATGGCCGTGACATCGGCGAAATAGGTTTGATGGTTCGAGACAAATAAAACATTGGTTGCAGGAAGATTTTTTATGATTTCTGAACCTTCAATTTGCAGTTCGTTGAATCCGCGATAGCGCCGGTGAGTCAGCACTCCGAAAACCCGGATCAACCACTTTTTTAAGATTAAATAATGACCAAAAGGATTCTTTTTGAATAATCCCATTTTTCTGCTTGTTTATACCCTACCTATACAAGTCGGCAAATATATGAATTTGTTTAAATTTTAAACTTTCCTTAACATTTCTCGAATTTCACTCAGCATCATTCCAGTCGCCCCCCAAACGATCTGTTCGTTCAGTTTGTAAGCAGGAACATTAATATTGGTTGCGTAGGACGTGGTTAATCGCTGTTCCACCAGAGTCGCATCACTTAAAAAATCGGCAAGGCGCACCTCAAGGATCTCCTCCACTTCTGTTTCCTGCGGAACCAGTGCCGGTTTTTCTTCCATTATCCCAAGGAACGGATATACCCAAAAATTGGAAGGCGGGATGTACAACCTGGTTAAGGCGCGAAGCACCTGGATCTGATGTCTCGGGATGCCAACCTCTTCTTCAGTTTCTCTCAGGGCCGTATGGGAAAGGTCCTGGTCTTCTGCTTCCACCCTCCCGCCGGGAAATCCTACTTGGTTGTAATGCACGCCTTTATAGGTTTTCCGAAGAATCAATACAAAGTTCGTTTCCCCGGCATCCGGATAAAAAACCGCCATAACTGCGGCTTCATTCGGGTTTCTTCTGGCAATATCTATAGACTTCAGTTCCTCAATCCGCATCATGGGAGCCAGTTTTAGTTGGGCTTGTTCTCCCGGAAGTGGCATTTTTTTTAATTTTGGAACTGCATTCTTAAAATCTTCAAACCTCATGCTTATAAATCGCTACCTAATCGTTTTTATGCTTCTTTTCATTTTCGCAAGCTGTGAAGATAAGGAATCTTCTTCAAAAAAAGAGCCTGAACTTACCGCAAAAGAACGGGCTGAGCAGCGAAAACAGGATTCAATTCAGCACTACCGGGACAGTCTTTTCAAAGCTCGAAAAGCAGAGTTAAAAGAGGAACATGAAGTGACCAAAATTGAAAAAAACCCCATGTTCCCGATCGCTCAGGAAGAGCTGATTCCAACTCTTACAAAATATGGTAAAGAAAACCCGGAAACCCGAATCAGGATCAAAACCGAATATGGAAATATAGACGTTCAGCTTTACCGGGACACCCCCCTTCACCGGGCCAATTTTATCATGCTGGTCAAAAATGGCTATTTTGACGATACAGTATTTCACCGAGTAGCTCCCGGATTTGTGATACAGGGTGGGAATTCAGACAGCCAGTCGACTGCTACCATGCGCGGACAGGTAGGAGACTATCTCATCCCGAACGAGCTGGAACCAGGGCATACCCACTCTTATGGAGCCTTCTCCATGGCGAAATATGCTGAACAAAACATCAGTAAGGCTTCATCTCCATTTGAATTCTTTATTGTAATGGCCAAAAACGGAACGCCTCACCTCAATGATGAGCATACTGTGCTGGGACGCGTAGTTTCCGGAATGGATGTGGCCGAGAAGATCAGCCAGGTTAAAACAGGAGAATCAGAATGGCCAATTCGGGACATTCATATGGATATCGAGATTTTAGACTAGGATCATTGCTGCGTGTAATAATTGTAATCGTCGATCACCCGTTTCACGAATTCCATTGGGCGTTCTTCAAAACGAACATCGAGAACTTCAGCCAGCCTGTCGCTTAAATTCAGAATTATATGGTGTTCGTTGCGGCTACGGGCACGAGTATAGAGAGCTTTCACTTCCTGAATATCCTTATCGCTCAACACGGTAACCTGAGGATATTTCGGAACATAATTCTTACTGACTTCAGTCATCAGAGTACTGGAAATACTATACTTCCTACGCAGATTGATCACCGTGGTTCCGGCCGCAATATCGCCAAGTCGCTGCCCTTTTCCGTTGAAGAGAATACACACCACCGCCACTGCTCCACTGCTCAGGCTGATATCAATAATCCTAAGCAACCAGCGCACGAGATAATTGGAAAAGGAAGGCCTGCTCCCATCCTTTCGAACAACCTGAATCTGGAGTAAGGCTTTGCCAGGTGTTTTTCCATTCCATAAACTTTCCCAAAGGATGAAATACAGTAAAGCCGGTAAACCCAGTACCATGTACATGATCATGGTGGAACTTTCGCCAACCGCCCCCATTACAACCATAGCAATGATAAAATAGGCCGCAATAATAGTGGCGTCTACGATGAATGCGAGGATGCGTTCCCCTATCCCGGCAATGTTTTGTTCGATACTGATATTTTGAGCAGTCTCGATTTGAAAGTTATCCATGAAATATGTTTCTTTGAGTATTAATCAAAAAACAATGCGCGAAGCGGCTTTTGTGAGGCAAAATAAGGATAAATGGGGGAAGTATGAAAGCATCCTTCAGAATAAAAATCGCATTGCTCCGGAAGAACTTTCAGGGATCTATATTGAATTGAGCGACGACCTGAGTTACGCTAAAACCTATTATTCTGGCAGTAATACCGTTGCTTACCTGAACGGTCTTGCTTCCGCAGCGCACCAAAAGATCTATAAGAACAAAAAAGAATCTGGAAATAGGTTCGTAAAATTTTACACCAAAGAGTTTCCACTTCATTTTTACCGCTTTCGCCACCAGTTATGGCTGAGTTTTGCCATTTTTGCCCTGTTTACCCTTATTGGTGCATACAGCGCCGCCACCAACGGAGCTTTCGTTCGTTCGATCCTTGGCGATGCATATGTGAACATGACTTTGGAAAATATTGCCAACCAGGATCCTATGGCTGTCTATAAACAGGCCGCGCAAACTGATATGTTCCTGGGAATCACAATCAACAATATCAGGGTCGCTTTAACGACCTTTTCCTTTGGCGTACTGGCAGGGCTTGGCAGCGTTTATTTACTGATGCAAAATGCCGTGATGCTTGGCAGTTTTCAGTATTTCTTTTACGATAAAGGTTTGCTTTGGGAATCTGCCAGAACGATCTGGATTCACGGAACTATCGAAATTTCTGTCATCATCATCGCCGGCTGTGCTGGTCTCGTCGTGGGCCGCGGAATACTTTTCCCAGGTACCTATTCCCGGTTAAAATCGTTTATGATGGCCATTAAAGACGGACTCAAAATCGTCATGAGCACCATCCCATTTTTTATCGTAGCAGGTTTCCTGGAAGGCTTTGTAACCAGAATGACCTCGATGCCAGACTGGCTCGCGATATTAATCATCAGCAGTTCGTTAATGCTGATACTTTTTTATTACGTTTATTACCCGATTTATTTACATAAAAGAACCGAAAATGACCAAAGAACCTATCAGGTTTAAAAAAGAACGGGAACTGGGAGAAATTCTTAGCGCCACGTTTAAATTTCTAAGAGAAAATTATAAAGCGCTGTTTGGCGTACTCCTTAAGACAACCGGGCCTGCACTCGCATTATTGCTATTGAGCCTGGCATTCTATTCTTTCCAGACCGTTGGCAGTATTGGGGTTCAATCAATGTTCAGCGGTGGAACGGCATTGCTGGCAACCGCTATTTTACTGATCACTTACCTGGTTTATTACGCCGCGCTTACCGGGACCATTTACCACAGTATTCGATCCTATATTTCTCATGAAGGACAAATCATTCCGCAGGAGGTGTATTCCGGGGTGAAAAGCGATTTCGGCAACCTGCTCGCCATTTCAGTAATCTCCGGTTTGCTGGTGTTTTTCGGATTTTTATTACTGCTGATCCCTGGTATTTATGTGGCCGTACCACTTAGCCTGGCGCCAGCCATCATTGTTTTCCGGAACAAATCGGTTTTCGACGCCATTTCAGATTGTTTTGAACTGGTTAAAAATAACTGGTGGGCTACTTTCGGGAGCATTATCGTTATCAGCATCATTGTGTATATCGTTGGCCTCGTGTTCCAAATTCCTACGATCATTTATTTCATCATCAAAACGATGACCGTTTTTCAGGAAGGCACTCTTGCTGATCCCAGCTCCATGTTCGATACTGGTTACATCATTATGAACATCATTTCCTCGATGATCCAGTATATAATCTACGGAATCACTCCCATTGGTTTTGCTTTTGTGTATTTCCATTTGAATGAAAAGAAACATTTTACAGGAACTTACGAAACCATTCAAAACCTCGGAAAGAAAGACTAATTCTTGAAAAAGCTGTTATTCCTTTTCCTGCTATTGCTGCCTTTTCTGAATTTTTCTCAGGAAAGTGATACACTGGTGGACGAAAGGAAGGTACTGATGGACAGCTCGCAGGCAATGCCGCTCAGGTTCGACGAATCGTATTTCGAAAAACTGAAAGATGACCCAGATTTTTCCTATATCGATCACCAAACAACAGAAAGCTGGTGGTCCCGGTTCAAAAACTGGCTGAACAAACAGTATCAGCGACTGGTTAATTGGTTATTTGGCAGTTATTCCCCGGGCTCATTCCTGGCATTTATAATTCAATTACTGCCTTATTTGCTGATAGGTATACTGGTAGCCCTCATCATCTGGTTGTTTACCAAACTCAACCCGGCTCGTAATTATTCCAGGAACCAGGGTACGCCAGGCGTACTTTTGAACGATGAGGAACAGCTCGTCAAAAATGAAGATTTGGATCAATTGATTCAGCGAGCTGTTGCAGAGCAGCATTATCGATTAGCCGTTCGTTATTATTACCTCGCGCAACTTCGGAAATTGGATGACCTGAAGATGATTGTATATGAATTTCAGAAGACCAATATGGAATACGCTGCTGAAATCGAAGATGAACTCGTGAAACAACAGTTTTTGCAGAATACACGCTTTTATGAATTCATCTGGTACGGTGGATTTCAGGTCTCAGAAGCCGACTTTGAGGTCGCCCAGCGCAGTTTTCAGAAGATGGACCAAATAATTAAGAATACCGCGGCATGAGCAAGACCTATAAAATAGCGCTCGGTGTCTTTTTCCTGCTACTGGCAGGGCTTGTATGGCTGGAAGCGAATGAACCCGAACCCATCAACTGGAGTGAAAGTTATTCGGCAAATGACAAGATTCCTCTCGGAACGTATCTTTTTTATGAAAATTGGAAAAATCAGGATCCATCGATCAGAAAAATTGAAGTACCACCTTATGAATACCTGGAAAAACAGCCTGATTCCGGCACCTATTTCTTTCTGAACAATGTAGTGAACTTTGATAAAAGTGAAATGGAACAGCTTCTTTCCTGGGTGGCCAACGGGAATCAACTCATGATCAGTTCCCACGGTTTTGGACAGGCCCTGGAAGATACCTTGGGAATACGCACAGCCGCGTCATACCTTGCTGAAAATTTTGAATTTAAGTCGAAACCACAAGTCAACCTGGTCAATCCTTCACTAGCGCTTCCGGAAGACGGGTTTTTTGATTACGAAGTGAGCAGTTTTTATTTTACCAAATTTGATACACTCAAGCATACGGTTCTCGGAAATTTGGATCCCGGAAAAGGCCGAAAACGAGTGAATTTTCTGAAAGTCCCCTTCGGTAAGGGCCAGGTATTTCTTCACAGTACACCGGAAGCATTCAGCAATTTCTTTATGCTGAAAGGGGAAAATAAAATCTATGTGGAAAACCTGCTGAGTTATTTCCGCGGAAAAAATATACTTTGGGACGCTTATTATAAAAGCGGTAAAAGTTTTTATACTTCCCCGCTCTATATTTTGCTGAATAATCGCTCCCTGAAATGGGCTTATTATTTTATACTCATTTCGGCGATCCTGTTCATTTTATTTGAAGGAAAAAGAAAACAACGCGCCATCCCGGTAAAGCTTCCGCTTCAAAATCGCTCGTATGAATACACCCAAACCATAGGTGAACTTTTTATTGAAGACAAGTCTTTTTATCGGCTAGGAATCAATAAGATAAAATTATTCATGGAATATTTACGGAGTCATTTAAAGCTCGATATTTCAAGCGTAAATGCTTCAGACAGAGTGAAAGTCCTGGCTGCCAGAAGTGGAAATTCCCAGGAAGACACCAAAGAGTTAGTAGAATTAATCAATAGCTTTCAGCAGGAGAAAAGAAACGATAAAGAGGCTTTTCTGAAACTGAGCCGAAGCATTAATGCCTTTAAAAACAATTATGGAAAATCAAACCAACGATAACGAAAACCTGGATTTCCAGAACCGAATTCCGCTGGAAGATCTGAAAAATTCGGTCTCCCAGTTAAAAGCTCAACTTTCACAGGTGATCGTGGGCCAGGAAACCTTTGTGGAATTACTGATCGCCGGACTTCTTTCCAACGGCCACGTGCTGATCGAAGGGGTTCCGGGAGTTGCCAAGACGGTCACGGCGAAACTCTTTGCTCGCTGCCTGCAAACCGATTTTAGCAGGATACAGTTCACGCCAGATCTAATGCCGAGTGATGTATTGGGAACTTCCGTTTTCAACGCAAAATCAGCTGAATTTGAATTTAAAGCCGGTCCTATTTTTTCCAACATCATTCTGATCGACGAGATCAATCGTGCTCCCGCTAAAACCCAGGCAGCACTTTTTGAAGTGATGGAAGAACGACAGGTAACGATCGATGGCAAACGCTATGAAATGAAACCTCCTTTTATGGTACTGGCTACCCAAAACCCCATTGAGCAGGAAGGGACTTACGCACTTCCGGAAGCGCAACTGGACCGTTTTATCTTCAAAATTGAAGTGCCCTATCCGGCTCTTGAAGATGAGATCAGGATTCTACAGTCACATCATGAACGCAAAGGCAGACTGCCGGAAAGCGAGATCGAAGCAGTTCTCAGTCCGGCAAAACTGGAAGAATTAAGAATCCAGATCCACGAAATTGTAATCGAAGAAAAACTTCTGTCATATATTGCCGAGATCGTTCATAAAACGCGTAATCATCCGCATTTGTACCTGGGTGCGAGTCCGCGGGCATCGATTGCCGTAATGCGTGCTTCCAAGGCTTTTGCGGCAATAGACGGCCGGGATTTTGTAAAACCGGAAGACATTCAAAAAGCCCTGGTTCCTGTCATGGGTCATCGCTTAATTATTTCACCTGACCGTGAAATGGAAGGAATGACGAGCGCGTCAGTTATTGAAATGATTCGCCAATCTGTTGAAATCCCACGCTAGTGCTGAAATTCCTGCGATCATTATATTTAAGTTCCAGGCTGTTTTACGCCCTATTCGGCATTTCGCTGCTCTTTTTGGTTTCATTCTGGTTCAGCCCGTTATATCCTGTAACCTGGATCTTAACCGCTGCCCTGGTTGTGATCCTATTGGCCGAGATCGTCCTACTCTACCGGGAAAATGGAATGATTGCGGAAAGAATTCTACCGGAAAAATTCTCTAATTCTGATGAAAACATCGTTCAGGTGAGCATTAGGAATCGCTATAATTTCCCCATTTCAACGGAAGTTATCGATGAGATCCCGGTACAGTTTCAGAAAAGGGATTTCCTGAAAAAGTTCCTGTTACCAGCCCGGGGAGCGTACCAGTTCGAATACCTTTTAAGACCGGTGCAGCGCGGTGTGTATATTTTTGGGAATATGAACGTTTTCGCAGCTACATTCCTGAAACTGGTGAAAAGACGTTATGTTTTCAATAAAGATCAGGAAGTAAAAGTTTACCCGTCCTTCATCCAGATGAAAAAACTGGATTTCCTGGCTAGTGACCGGAAGGTCCCACAGTATGGCCTGAAAAAAATCAGGCGGATTGGTCATACCATGGAGTTTGAACAAATCAAGGAATATGTTCGCGGCGACGATGTTCGTACCATTAACTGGAAAGCTTCTGCGAAACATTCCAGACTGATGGTCAACCAGTTCCAGGATGAAAAAGCACAACCGGTCTATTCTATTATTGATGGCGGCCGACTTATGAAAATGCCTTTTGAAGGCTTGAGCCTGCTGGATTATGCCATTAACAGCAGCCTGGCTTTTTCGAATGTAGCCCTGAAGAAAAAGGATCGCGTGGGATTCATGGCTTTTTCTAAAAATCTGGACCTTTTCCTGAAAGCCAATTCCCGCTATTCCCAGCTCAACCAGATCATGGAACTGCTTTACAATTTGAAAACCGATTTCCTGGATAGTGATTTCGGCTTCTTGTATTCCAGGATCCGGAAAAGGGTTCCCAACCGAAGCCTTTTAATGCTATATACCAATTTTGAGCATATTTCGTCTTTAAAACGCCAATTGCCTTATCTTAAAGCCATCGCTAAAAAACATTTATTGGTAGTGATCTTTTTTGAAAATACCGAAGTGCTTAAATTAACTGAAGAACCTGCCAACAATCTTACCGAAAGTGCCCATCAGGTCATGGCCGAACAATTCGTGCAGGACAAAAAACTGATGCTTTCAGAACTTCAGAAACACGGAATACAGGCCGTTCTTACCAAACCAAAAGATCTCAGCACTTCCAGCATTAACAAATACCTTGAAATCAAGGCGCGAGGCTTATTGTAACAATTCAGCAGCAAAAATTGACAATTCGGTCAATGCTTTTTAAAAATCAGGTAAAGCAGGCGTAGGTTTGAAAGGAATTTAAAACTTACCATTATGAAAACAATCGCCTTACTCCTTGCCTTTTTAACAGGATCTGTACTCTTTGCTCAATCCGAAACCAACGACTCCCTGAAACCCGGGACTATTCACGTCAGCATCCCTAATGTATCCAGCGACCAAGGGGAAGTCTTACTGGCTTTATACCAAAAAGATAATTTTCTAAGCCACGCACCCAAGTTCCACGCTATGTCTAAAATCGAAAACGGTGTTGCAGAGGCTACCTTTGAAAATGTTCCTGAAGGCACTTACGCCATCGTTCTGTATCACGACAAAAATGGCAATAAACAAATGGATTTCGATGCCAACGGAATGCCTCTGGAAGACTATGGAGGCAGCGGTAATGCAATGTCTTATGGCCCACCAAACTGGGAAGACTGTAAATTTGATTTTCACCAGGAAAAACTGGAAATGGAGATCAGGTTATAAAAATTAATTCCTCACAAATGGCCGCTGGTATCAGCGGCCATTTTTTTATAGATAAAACAAACTTAAAATTTTAATCATATAAGAAAAATCTATTTAAATTTGCACTATAAATTGTGACTACATGACTATTACCCAACTCCACTATGTCCTTGCGGTAGCAGAACATAAGAACTTTACGAAAGCCGCCCAAAAGGTTTTTGTAACCCAGCCTACATTGAGCATGCAGATCCAGAAACTGGAAGAAGAACTGGAAGTAACCATTTTTGACCGGTCCAAAAAACCGATACAGTTGACAGAGGTGGGCGAAAAGATCGTTCAGCAGGCACGGAATATTGTGAATGAAAGCGATCGTATACAGGATATCGTAGACCAACAGAAAGGATTTATAGGAGGAGTTTTCAGGCTGGGAGTGATTCCCACGGTAATGCCCACACTACTCCCGATGTTTATTGGGCATTTCATGAAAAAATATCCGAAGGTCAAACTTAAGATTGAAGAACTACATACCGAAGCGATCCTCGAAAAATTAAAGGAAGGTCATTTAGATGCAGCCATAGCGGCAACTCCGTTAAAAATCGAAGGTATTAAAGAAAACGCTCTATATTATGAACCGTTTGTAGCCTATATTCCCGAAAATCACCCTTTATCCGGCATGGGAAAGCTGGAAGTGAACGACTTGGATATCAACGAATTGCTATTACTGGAGGACGGGCATTGTTTTAAAGATGGTATCATCAACCTTTGCAAAGCTTCTCGAGAATATGATGAAGATCAGCTTCAGTTAGAAAGCGGTAGTTTTGAAACACTTGTGAAACTGGCCAACGAAGGTCTCGGCATGACCTTGTTGCCTTACCTGCATACGCTGGACCTGCACGAGAGTGAGAAAAAAAATCTGAAAATGTTCAAAGATCCGGTACCGGCCAGGGAAGTAAGTCTTATTTACAATCGCAGCGAACTGAAGATGCAGATTATTGAGGCAATAAGAAGTACTATTGCCGGCGTGGTCAAAGGCGCGATCACCTTTCAGAACGTGCAGATCATCAGCCCTCTAAAACGTCAAAAAGAACTTTCTCATTAATTAAAAAGCGGCTAAAAAGCCGCTTTTTTTAAGTATTTAAATAAATTAAACATTGATTTAATTCTGGATTCTGCCTGGTTAGTGCGATAATCCAAAGTCTTAATTCCTCAATTTCATGAGGTAATAAACGTTGAATTGCCTTTTTAACCTCTTTGCAGAACAAGTTTGCATCAAAACTGACCTTGTCAAGTACAATTTTGGTGTATTCAAACATCGCTCTCGCCATAATTTGATACTGATTTAAGTTAAAGTTAGGTTGATAAATGCGTAGAAGTTTACAATAGGCAAACAGATTTTTCGGATGTTGTAATATAGCGAATTATCCTCAAAAGTGCTGTTTTCAGAAACTATTTTAACATATTAAAATCGATTATCCCCGCTGATGATATCGCCTAAACCTCCTAAAATACTGCCCTCGCCCTTATCTTTACCTCCGCACTGGGGAGCCGCCTGTAACACCCTGTTCGCAAGTCGGCTAAATGGCAGGGACTGGATATAAACCGTTCCAGGACCGGTAAGCGTGGCGAAGAATAAACCTTCTCCACCAAAGATCGTATTCCGAATACCACCAACAAATTCAATATCATAATCCACGGTTTGCGTAAACCCGATGATACAACCCGTATCTACCCGAAGGCGTTCGCCCGGAGCTAGTTCTTTTTTTGCCATAGTTCCGCCGGCATGGACAAAAGCCATCCCATCTCCCTCAACTTTCTGCATGATGAAACCTTCACCTCCAAAAAATCCTCTTCCCAGTTTCCTGCTAAACTCGATACCAATGGAAACTCCTTTCGCTGCACAGAGAAATGCATCCTTCTGGCAAATGAACTTACCGTTGAAACGAGTAAGGTCAATAGGAATAATCTTTCCGGGGTACGGCGAGGCAAAGCTGATCTTCTTTTTTCCGGAACCAATATTGGAAAATACCGTCATAAAAAGACTTTCACCGGTAAGCAGGCGTTTTCCAGCACCCAGTATCTTACCGAGAAAACCTTCATCCTGTTTAGAACCGTCACCAAAGATGGTATCCATCCTGATGCCGTCGTCCATCATCATAAAATTACCCGCTTCGGCGATCGCTGCTTCCTGAGGGTCCAGTTCCAGTTCGACATACTGCATTTCTTCCCCAAATATCTCGTAATCTATTTCGTGTGCATTCATTTTCGTGGTTTTGATTGACAAATGATTTATTATAGGTTACTGAAAATGGAGATTTGTTACATCAGGATTTCAATTTAACGGTCCATTCGAATTCAAAAACCGATACTTCAACCCCATCAGAATTGGTACCTATGGAAGTCATCCAACAGGTTTGCCCCTGCCCGGTTTGTATAGTTTTTTGCACGGCTTCGGTGATCTTCTGGCCATCATAACATTTGAACCTGATCTTTCCGGTGGCTTTCTTTTTAAAAACCGATTTATTCTGAGCCACGAGCATCGAAATCTGCTTTCCCTCCTGTTGTATTTTCGACATTACCAGGGCCCCGGTGCTTAGTTCCGCTGCCATAGCCTGGACTGCAAAATACATGGAACGAAAAGGGTTCTGATTGATCCAGCGATGCGTAACACCTACCTCACACTCGGTATTATCTATGGCTTTTACGCGTACACCGCATAACCATGCGCTTGGCAATTTGAGCATTACGAACTGGTTGATCTTGGATGCTGTGAATTTCATATATGTTTTTTAGGCTCCTCTAAATTACTAAGAATTCCGAAATCTCTAAATCTTAATTAAATGTTAAATTTAAGTACTTTGTTTTGCATAATACCTTCTTTTAGATATATATTTGCATAAGAACCTAATAGGTTATAGAAATCATCAATCAATTACATCATGAAAAAATCATCTCACATTCAAACAGTTGCGCTTCCAGAAGCGCATTTAAAAGTTCAGAAAATGAAAATGTACCTGGCCATCAGCCTCATTTACATATTGTTTCTCAGCGCCATTTTTCTATAGTATTATCCTTTTAAAGAACCATCTAATGACCACACAAATCATCAATCAGAATAAAACCCTTGCAGCCGTCCTCCATCTATCGGTCTTTACCAAGTACTTTTTTCCCCTGGGGAACTTTCTATTTCCCATGCTCTTATGGCTGGCGAAAAAACAGTATCCGTTTGTGGATCAACACGGTAGAAATGCGTTGAACTTCCAGATTAGCACTTTTTTATACACTGTTTTTCTTTTGGCGGTAGGCGCTGCCACCTTTTTCTATTTTGGGGTGAGCATGACTATGGACCATCTTTGGATCTTCCATGATCACCATTTCGAAGTAGACAGTTTTTCAGATGCACTTCCTTTTTTCATCATTATCGTGGTGTTGGGATTACTGCTATTAGGCTTATTCGTACTGGAAATTTTTGCTGTGATCATGGCGGCAATGAATGCCAGCGACGGAAAACCATACAAGTATCCACTAAGCATCAATTTCCTGGGTTCGTCATCAATTTCTGTAGATCATACCAAAGAAGAAACAGCATGAAATCAACAGTCATCATAACACTCATCGTATTTGGCATGCTGGGCTTTTCATCACAAGCCCAGCAACCAAATGACAAGATCCAGATCATGCTGGTGGGTTATGCCCACTGGGGGCAACTGGATGACGGAAGTGAACAGGCCAGTATGTTCAGCCCGGCTAAGCAGGAGTCCATTGAACAGCTCACTTCCAGTATCCAAAATTTTGATCCTGAAATGATCATGGTAGAACTTGCACCCGAGCAACAAAAATGGTGTGACAGTCTCTTTAACCTCTATAAGAAGGACAAGCTGAAATTAGAGGATTTCGAGTATGGTTCGGGCGAAACCTACCAGGTGGGCTTCAGATTGGGAAAGGCTTTAAAACTTCAGCATATCTACGGAATTGATTTCGATAATTCCACCTTGCAATCGCTTCTGAAGTCTGGTGTACATTACGAGAAGTTCGAAGAACAGCTGAAATTGCTTCAGCAGAAAGCCAGGCCGATGGGAAAACTGGTTCAGCAGGACAGTCTGTCGCTGTATGATTTTACCAGGGAGATCAATAAGCCGGAAATGCTGGAACTTACACACCGACTCATTTTTAATTTGCCTGCGTATGTCCAAAATGGAGAATGGGACGAAAATGGAATTGGTTACCACCAACTGGATCAAACTGAAAAGCAGTATGCGGGGGCAGAATACATTAGTTTATTTTATAACCGAAACCTGAAGATCTATTCCAACATCCTGAATACCCAGCTGGAAACCGGTGCCAGGAGAATCTACCTGCAAATGGGACAGGCACATATCGGGGTGTTGAAGGACCTACTGGAAAATAATCCAAATTACGAGATCATCGATCCATTAACATACATCAATTAACCATCATCAATAATCATCAATTAATCAATCAAAAAATGAACAGTTCAATTACACCCAAAAACAAACAACATGAAGATTGAAAATACCAAAGCTCAGATGCGCAAGGGTGTTCTGGAATACTGCATTCTCTCGATTTTAAGAGACGAAGACGCCTACGTCGCAGAAATTCTGGACACGCTTAAAGACGCAAAGTTACTGGTGGTTGAGGGCACGATTTACCCTTTGCTAACCAGGCTCAAAAACGCCGGACTTCTCTCCTATCGCTGGGAAGAATCTACCAGTGGGCCGCCTAGAAAATACTATGGGCTTACAGAAACCGGGAAAATATTTCTCAGGGAACTTACTGGAACCTGGGATGAATTACAATCTGCAGTAAACATCGTAACCTCTCAAAAAAAGAAAAATCATGAATAAGACAGTTAATATAAATTTAGCCGGTATTTTCTTTCATATAGATGAAGATGCCTACGCCAGGCTCCAACGTTACCTGGAGACCATTAAACGATCCTTTTCGGAGACGCAGGGTCGGGACGAGATCATCTCAGATATTGAGGCTCGTATTGCTGAATTATTCAATGAAAAAGTTCAGGATACCCGCCAGGTAATTGGTATGAAAGAGGTGGAAGAAGTCATCGCCGTAATGGGGCAACCGGAAGATTACATGGTGGATGAGGAGATCTTTGAGGATGGTCCTAAAGCCAGAACAAGCAGCAATTCCAGTCGCTCTACCGGGAAGCAACTTTTCAGAGATACCGAACATGGTTATGTAGGAGGGGTTTCATCTGGCCTTGGGCATTATTTGGGTATTGAAGCCATCTGGGTGCGAATTCTGTGGGTGCTGCTCACCATTTTCTCCAGCGGGGCTTTCATTTTGATCTATATCGCCTTCTGGATCTTTGTTCCGGAAGCAAAAACCACAGCTGATAAGCTTTCAATGCGCGGAGAGGAGGTAAACGTAAGCAATATCGAAAAAAAGATTCGCGAGGGTTTTCAGGAGGTTTCAGATAGTATAAAAAGTGTAGACTATGAGAAATACGGCAACAAAGCACGTGCCGGCGCCAGCTCTGCAGCTACAAACCTTGGTAACGCTATCAAGTTCTGTCTGAAACTTATCGTAAAATTCATTGGCGTCATGTTGTTGCTAACCGCAGGAAGCGTGATCATAGGCTTATTCATCGCTTTTTTCGTGGTGGGAACCTTCGGAATTGTAGATGCCCCGTGGACCGATTATGTAGACATGATGGTGACCGGTGCGCCGCTATGGGTCATCTCCCTGCTCTCCTTCCTGGCTGTCGGGATTCCGTTTTTCTTCCTGTTCATTCTTGGACTGAAGATACTCGTTCGAAACCTGAAGTCTATTGGTCGAATTGCGCTATTATCACTTCTTGGGCTTTGGCTACTGGCAGTTATTGGTCTTACAGTAATCGGAATTAGCCAGGCTACCAACAGGGCTTTTGATGCAGAAGTGGTACAGACCGAAAAACTCTCGATAACAGTAACAGATACACTTCATTTGAGAATGGACGAGTCTGATTCCTATTATCGCCATTCCTGGAGAGGTGACAACTTCCCCTTCGTGATTAAGAAAGATGAACAAGGGAACCCGCTTCTCTTCAGCAATGATATCAGGCTGATCATTAAATCTACCAA
Source organism: Christiangramia flava JLT2011 (assembly GCF_001951155.1). Taxonomy (NCBI): domain Bacteria; kingdom Pseudomonadati; phylum Bacteroidota; class Flavobacteriia; order Flavobacteriales; family Flavobacteriaceae; genus Christiangramia; species Christiangramia flava. The sequence continues at coordinate 3,194,659 of NZ_CP016359.1, read as the reverse complement.
AGATTCGGTGGGGAAACTGGAGATCATTAAAAAAGCCGAAGGTAAAAACTACCAGGATGCCCGTGACCGTGCGGAAGACATCATTTACAATACCAGCTTTGTTGGAAATGAACTCCTGCTGGATAACTTCTTCTCCACTAATGTGAAGAATAAATTCCGTGACCAGGAAGTACAGGTTACCCTATTCCTTCCGGAAGGGAGCATATTGTATGCCGATGAGAATACCGGGAGGTTTCACATGAATTCCAGTTATTATAACGATATCCTGGTTTCAGGCCAGGAAGAACATTACCTGGAGATCAGGGAAAATGAGGCATTCTGCGGGGATTGCCCGGAAGATACCTGGATGGAGGAAGATGAAGGGGATAGCGATGATAACTCCTGGGAAGAACAGGAACAGTCACAGGATACCGATTTTTCAGATGATTTTGACAATACACCCGCAAGAGGGGAAGTAGATTCAACCGCTACACGCCAGCAAAATGCGCCGGCGGTTCAGCAGGACAGTACCATTATAAATCCATAGACCATGAGTTCACTAATCAACCTTTTATTAAGTTTAATCATGGGGATTTTCTTTGGACATGAGTCAGAAAACTCATCAACCGCACAAAACGAGGATTGGAAACCCAGGACCGAAATCCTGCTACACCTCGAAGAACAGCAGCAACTGCTTGAATGTTAATGAAAAAAGCCTCCAATCGGAGGCTTTTCTTATATTTGAGTAAATCTATTTTTATGCTAAAAAAATTACCGCTGCTCCTACTCGTTCTTTTCAGCACTATCCAGGCCCAGGAAAAAGTGCGGGGAAGCCGGAACGTAAAAAGCGAGCAATTCAACCTCACTCCTTTTCACAGTATCCAGGTCTCCGGAGATTTTGAAGTAGGGATCCTGAAGGGCGGCCGGCCTATGATGGAAGTCAAGGCTGACGATAACCTCATTGACCTCATCCAAAGTGAAGTGGTGAACGGCGTGCTCTACATCAAACCTGCAAAAGACTTTAAAAGGGTGAAAAAACAGGAAATTACCATCACGTATTCTGATACGCTCAAGAACATTGCCCTGGCTGATGACGTCGAACTGGAATCCCTTCAGGACTTGTATGTAAACGATTTTCAGTTGGAAACCAAAGATGACTCCAAGGCATTTTTGACCATTACCGCTACTAATTTCAATTTGATCCACGGGGATGACGCGCGAGCCGAGATCAATCTTACCGCACAGGAAGTGTATTTTCAGCTTAATCAGTCTTCCAAAATCGAAGCATTGGTAAATACCCCGCTATTCAAGGTGGATATTTATGAAAAAGCCGATGCCAGGATAGATGGAGATATTCAGGATTTTCAGCTAAGGGCTGACCAATCCTCCAAGTTTGACGGGGAAGACCTTAGTTGTGTTCGGGCGAATGTCCTTTCACAGGGGAATTCCCAAAGCGCCGTAAACGTTAGTGAAACACTGGAACTGGTAGCCAAGGGAGATAGCAAGACCGAGATCTACGGCCAGCCTTCCATTAAACTGAATGAACTGGCAGATGAAGCGGTAATTGCCAAAAAAGAAAAGAACAAAGGCCTTTTCTAATTATTAAACTTTTCTGAAAAACAGATTCTCACTTTCGCTTTTGCTGTAATTTTAATTTTTAAAACTGAAAAAAATGAAAGCAATTTTGAAATACAGCCTGATTTTAGGGCTCATGCTCACACTCCTCAATTCCTGCAGAAATACTTCAGAAACCGATGACGAGCAAACTGAACTGGAACAGATGATGAACGATCCGGAAAATAAAGTGGAAATCAAGGACGGCGGGGATAAGATCAAGATCGAAACCAAAGACGGCGACCAGATCAAGATCAAGAAAGAAGATGGTGACTACAAGAAAAAAGTCGAGACCGCCGAAGGGGAAGAATACAAACTGAAGATAGACGAAGATGGCGAGGTCAAGGAAAAGACCGATAATTAGCATTTTCTCTGTACCAGAAACAAAAAAGTCCCGCCAGAATGCGGGACTTTTTCAATATATATACTTCAACTAATTATACTTCTTCGGTTTTGGTCTGAGCCTCTTCGATCTCTTCTTCACTTTCGATTTCGGCAAGGTAACGTTCCGCATCCAGGGCCGCCATACAACCTGTTCCGGCAGCGGTAACCGCCTGGCGATAAATCTTGTCCTGCACATCTCCGGAAGCAAACACGCCCGGCAAATTGGTTTTGGTGCTCTTGCTATCGGTGATCAGGTAGCCGGTATCGTCCATTTTTAGAACACCTTTAAAAATATCGGTATTCGGTTTATGACCAATAGCTACAAAGAATCCGGTGATTGGAATTTCCTCTTTTTCGCCGGTCTGGTTATTGACCATTCGAAGTCCTTCCACTACCTGGTCCCCCAGGATCTCGTCCACTTCCGTATTGTAACGCAGATCGATATTTTTGGTATTCGTCACACGGTGCTGCATGGCTTTGGAAGCTTTCATGTGGTCCTTACGAACCAGCATGGTCACTTTATTACAAATATTGGCGAGATAGGTAGCTTCCTCGGCAGCGGTATCTCCACCCCCAACGATCGCCACATCCTGACCTTTATAAAAGAATCCGTCACAAACCGCACAGGCCGAAACCCCTCCACCACGCAGGCGTTGCTCACTCGGAAGACCCAAATATTTGGCAGTGGCACCGGTTGAGATGATCACTGTTTCAGCTTCCACCCATTTATTATTATCGATACAGGCGCGGTGGATACCACCCACTTTTTCTGAAAAATCCACTTCTGTAACCATTCCCATGCGAACTTCAGTTCCAAAACGTTCCGCCTGCTTCTGAAGATCCATCATCATCTGGGGACCGTCGATCCCTTCCGGGTATCCAGGGAAATTATCCACTTCCGTGGTAGTGGTTAGCTGGCCTCCCGGCTCCATCCCGGTGTACATTACCGGCTTAAGATCAGCTCTTGATGCGTAGATGGCCGCGGTATAACCTGCAGGACCAGAACCTATAATCAAACATTTTATTCTTTCTACAGTATCGCTCATTTTTGTCTTTTTTGATGTTGCTAAATTAGCCAGATTTTAAAAAAACCCGGGCCTTATGTTATTAAGATCGTTTATTTGTTGATAAACTCTAAAAATCTGTCTGAAATACCCTCGTTTCCTATCAAATTTAAAAGATAAAATTACCTTTGCCAAGCATGGAAATGAGTTTGTTCAACATACTGGATATCCTGGGAACCATCGCTTTTGCTATTTCTGGTGCGCTGGCAGCCATGAACCGCAGGCTGGACCTCTTTGGGATCTTCATCATCGCTTTCGTAACGGCGATTGGTGGTGGCACCCTTCGGGATGTGCTCATTGGCCAGACGCCGGTTACTTGGATGGAAAACCTGCTCTACATTTACATTATCGCTCTTTCCGCCATTTTTGCCATCGTTTTCCGGAATAAGCTCGATTACCTGAAAAAATCGCTGTTCCTTTTCGATACCATTGGCCTCGGGGTTTTTACCATTACCGGAGTTGAGACCGGCATTCAGAATGAACTTGCCCCCATTATCTCCATCGCTCTGGGCGGAATGACCGGTGCTTTTGGCGGGGTGATAAGGGATATTCTCTGTAATGAAATTCCAGTCATCTTCCGCAAGGCTGAAATTTACGCCACTGCCTGTTTCATTGGTGGTTTCTTTTTCGTCCTCATGTACCGTTACGACATTCCCATGGATATCATTTACGTGGTCACTTCGCTTACGGTGATCGGCATCAGGCTACTCGCCGTAAAATATCATATCACCCTGCCTCATTTTTATCCTACACGGAAAAAATCCTGATGAGGAACACTGGCATTTCCGCCGAGCAAAAGTAGCCGAATCCAGCGGCCTGCTCAGTAACAAGAGTTACAATGCCCGTTTATCCTTCGGTACTTTCCTGCTGAATATATTCCTGGATATTCTCAATCACCTTTTCTGAAAGGCGGTTTTTGGTTTGCAGACTCCATCCGGCACTGACCTTGTTGGAAATAACCTGATCGTAACCGGAAAATTTTTCGGGCAAAGAAGCCATGGCATCGCCATCAAAAATGGCAAAATTGCCCTCATTTTGGAGCCAGTTTTCAAAAGCATCCAGCTCAAACGGTCGGCCCAGAGAAGTATTGATCAGGATCTTAGCCTTACCTAATTGTTCAAATTGGGAATAGTTCAGCAATTCGGTGTGCTTTGGAAGATGGATACTGATCACATCACAGGTCTTCAGCAGCTCTTCCAGCTCCAGGAATTTTACACCTTTCTGCTCATAGTCGGCTTTTCGGGTCCTGCTGAAATAATAAATTGAGGGTTGAAATGGCTGGAGATAATCGGCCAGTAACTGCCCGGTAACTCCTAGCCCGATAATGCCAATTTTCAAACTATTCAGTTCAACCGGTTCATTTTTCCATATTTTCCCCTTGTATCCATTCAGCAGTTGTATCAATTCTGATATGATAAATTCCCCCACTCCGGGATCCCCGTAATCGAAAATACCGGTCACCGTAATCCCTTTTGACCTGGCATGATCTACGGCCACGTTAGCCGATTCAACGTCGTACAGACTACAGGCCATCCCAATGTAGCGAAGATTGGGAGCGGCATCAATCACTTCTGCAGAAATTTCGGTATGCCAGGAAACCAGGATAGCCTCGGCATTTTTTGCCCTGTCTATGATGGTTTGCTGGTCTTCAGGATAGTCTGAAAAAACTTCTACCTCATCTGCAAAATCATGAAGCCTCTTCACAGAGGCTTCGTTCATCTTGGTTTCGTCGATACAAACCAGTTTTTTAAATTTCATAGTCGAAATTTTCGCGTTTCCAGGAGTTAGTATGTAGGACTCCTGAAATCACTATTATAACGGGATATTCCCGTGTTTTCTATCGGGTCTTAAAACCGATTTTGTTTCCAGTGCACTGAAAGCTTTGATCAGTTTACGGCGCGTATCTTTCGGCATGATCACCTCATCGATAAAGCCCCGTTGGGCCGCTTCAAACGGAGTAGCGAACTTTTCAGCATATTCGGCCTCTTTTTCAGCCAGCTTCTTTTCCGAATCTTCCGCTTCCTTGATCTCTTTTCTGAAAATGATTTCCGAAGCCCCCTTGGCTCCCATTACGGCAATTTCCGCAGTAGGCCAGGCAAAATTGAAATCGGCACCGATATGCTTGGAATTCATCACATCATACGCGCCCCCATATGCTTTTCGGGTGATCACCGTTACTTTTGGAACCGTAGCTTCGCTCAACGCGTACAGGAGTTTTGCTCCGTGCAAAATGATCCCGTTCCACTCCTGGTCGGTTCCCGGTAAAAATCCAGGTACATCTACCAGCACGAGTAACGGAATATTAAAACAATCGCAAAAACGGGTGAATCTTGCGGCTTTTTTCGAAGAATCTACATCGAGTACTCCGGCAAGGCTCATAGGCTGGTTCGCGATCACTCCAACACTTCGGCCGCCAATTCTTGCAAATCCCACGATAATATTATCAGCATAATTTTTATGGATCTCAAAAAAAGACTCTTCATCGATGATCCCCTGGATCACCTCGTGCATATCATAAGGCTTGTTCGAACTGTCTGGAACGATACCTTCCAGGACTTCGCGATGTTCATCTCCCGGCTCAAACGGTAGCTTTTCAGGAGCCTCTTTGTTGCTCTGTGGCATGTAACTGATAAGCTGCTTGATATTTTCGAGACATACGATATCATTGGCGCAGGTCACGTGTGTCACCCCAGACTTGGTGGAATGCGTGCTAGCGCCTCCCAGTTCTTCGGAAGTCACTTCCTCGTTGGTCACTGTTTTCACGACGTTAGGGCCAGTCACAAACATGTAGGAAGTGTCCTCAACCATCAGGGTAAAATCGGTCATGGCTGGGGAGTAAACCGCACCACCGGCACAAGGCCCCATAATTGCCGAAATTTGAGGGATCACCCCCGAAGCTTTAACATTCCTATGAAAAATATCAGCATAGCCTCCGAGCGAACGAACACCTTCCTGTATCCTTGCTCCGCCGGAATCATTGAGACCAATGATCGGGGCCCCAACTTTTACGGCCATATCCATGATTTTACAAATCTTTTCAGCATGAGTTTCTGAAAGCGAACCTCCAAAAACCGTAAAATCCTGTGCAAAGACATAGACGAGTCGGTCGTTGATCGTCCCGTAACCGGTAACTACACCATCACCGTAGAACTTCTGCTGATCCATTCCGAAATGGGTCGTACGATGGGTCACCAGGATACCGATTTCTTCGAATGAATTTTCGTCAAGGAGATATTCTACCCGCTCCCGGGCCGTTAATTTCTTCTTTTCGTGCTGTTTGGCTATTCTTTTTTCGCCACCACCCTTATGGGCTTCCGCGATCTTTTCTTTCAATTTATCCAGATTCTTACTCATTGGGCAGAATTCAAATTTTTAGTTAGGCCTGATTTTTAGGAATTCGAAGCTGTTCCTTGTCTTCCAAATATTGTTTCAGTGCGATCAGAGCCGCGAGGCGGGCTTCTTTTTCATTATTTTCTTTCAGGGCTTCCGGCGAATAGTATTCCTTTACAAAATGCGTATTAAAATCACCACTTCGGAAGGCATCATGCTGAAAGACAAATTTCCCGAAAGGCAACGTGGTACTCACGCCCTCCACGAGATAATCATCTATGGCTTCCAGCATCATTTCAATAGCTTCTTCCCGGGTCTTTCCGTAAGTGATCAGCTTCGCCAGCATGGGATCATAATAGATTGGTACCTCCATCCCCTCTTCAAAACCATTGTCAAGACGAATACCGTTTCCTGAAGGCGTTTCATATTTCACTAATTTCCCGGTGCTGGGCATAAAATCTTCAAGAGGATCTTCCGCATACACCCGCAGTTCCATCGCATGACCTTTGATGCTCAGGTCGTCCTGGGAAAATGACAATTCTTCTCCCCTAGCGATACGTACCTGTTGTTCCACCAGGTCAATACCGGTAATATATTCGGTCACCGGGTGTTCCACCTGCAAACGCGTGTTCATTTCCAGAAAATAAAAGTTTCGGTTTTCATCAAAAATGAATTCCACCGTTCCCGCGCCCACGTAATCGCAGGATTGAGCAACCTTTACGGCCGCTTCTCCCATTTCTTTCCGAAGTTTTTCATCGAGTACTACAGATGGAGCCTCCTCCACAACCTTTTGATGGCGCCGCTGGATGCTGCATTCCCTTTCGAACAAATGAAGGTAATTGCCGTGAGTATCGCATAAAACCTGAATTTCGATATGCCGTGGTGAGGTCACATATTTTTCAATAAAAACAGAACCATCTCCAAATGCTGATTCTGCTTCGGAAATCGCTCTTTTCATCTGGTCTTCCAGTTCCTTCTCTTCGTTCACCACGCGCATTCCTTTTCCGCCACCTCCGGCAGAAGCTTTTATCAGAATAGGAAACCCGATATCTTGGGCAATTTCCCTGGCCTTTTTGGTATCGGTAATCGCTTTATCAATTCCCGGCACCAGTGGAATATCGTATTTTTTAACGGCATCTTTGGCAGCGAGCTTGCTGCCCATGATCTCGATAGCTTTTGAACCAGGGCCAATCCACGTAATTCCGTTTTCCTCCACTTTACGGGCAAAATCTGCATTTTCACTAAGGAAACCATAACCGGGATGAATGCCATCCACGCTCAGTTCTTTGGAAACTTCAATGATCTTATCGGCCCGAAGGTAAGATTCGCTGGAGGGCGCTTTTCCAATGCATACCGCTTCATCTGCGAACTTCACATGCGGCGCATTCCTATCGGCTTCAGAAAAGACCGCAACGGTCGCGATTCCCATTTTTTTTATGGTTTTCATTACGCGCAGGGCGATCTCTCCCCTGTTAGCCACTAATATTTTTTTCATGCTGAAAATTTCTCGATTTGAATTCTTCTACTCCATTTCGATCAAGAGCTCATTCTTGTCTACGGTGTCTCCTTTCTGAACACTGATTGATTTCACTACTCCGTCTCTAGGAGCTGTTAATGTGTTCTCCATTTTCATCGCTTCCAGCACCAGGAGATACTGGCCTTCGGTAACCTGGTCACCTTCCTGTACATTCACTTCGAGGATGAGGCCGGGCATTGGGGCCTTGATATCGTTTACCTGCTGGGCGCTTCCCAGGGAAAGCCCCATGTCTTCGATCAACTGGTCCAGTTCGTTCTGGATCTTCACCGAATAATTATTGGCATTGATAGTTACTTCATACTGCCGGTTCAGGAAATCAGGTTTTGAGATATTAGCCCTGAAGGAGCGATTCTCCTTCAGAAGGTGGAAATGAGTAGCATCTGTTTGCTGGGCGTCCAGCTCTTCGATCTCCTTTTGTGAGAATTCAAATGAAAAGCTGTCGTTAACTTTTACCTTGTATTTTTTATCCATACACTCGTTTCAGATTAAGCTGAGAACGTAAAGATAAAAATATCTGGCTTCTGAAATGTTGCAGAAATCTCAAAATAATGGTAAATCTGATACGTTTTCAATTCAGAAGTTCGTTCTAAGAATCGAAAATTTTAAAATTCGGCAAGATTTTCAGTAAATAAAAAACCCGGAACTCACGCCCCGGGTCAACCACAGTCAAATTATGAACTCGCTATTGGAAATCTTTAATAGCGTCGCTCAGGTCAAAAACTTTCGCATCTTTAAACTCTTTATCGAGAATACTGCTTCCGGCAGCTGATCTATACCCTCCGGCACAATGCACTACCAGTGGCTTATCTTTTGGTAATTCATCCTTTCGATCTCTCAGTTCGTTCAACGGGATCGCTATAGCGCTTTCAAAGATCTTTCCTTCTTCCACCTCGCTGTTGTTCCTGATATCTACTATCGTATACTCATCCTGGTGATTTTTAAATTCTTCCACATCCAGTTTTTCCATCGTTTTGGAAACCGATTGAGAGAGGGTCACCACGGCCTTGATCTGTTTTTCATATCCAATCTTGGCAGTTCTTTCCAGCAATCCTTCCAGTTGATCTACAGAATCGAGCACCAGGTAAAAAGGTTCTTCCGGTTGTACGATCGCTCCCAGCCAGGTCTCATATTTGTCGCTTTCTGAACGCGCCATGATATTGATGCTATTAGCGAGGTGTCCCGACTTAAAATCATCGGCATCGCGCACATCTACTACCAGCACTCCTTCTTCCACTGAAGTTACATCCAACTGAAGTTTATTCGCCCATTTGGTGCGCTGTACATTCTCAGGGCCGGTTTTATTAATATCCACATTAAACCCGAAATAAGAAGGAATAAATGGCTGATCCTTTAGAATCTCTTCCACGAATTCTTCTTCGGTTTGTTCTTTGAAAGCCCAGTTGCCCATGCGTTCGTTTCCAAGCGTGCTTGAAGATGCATCACTCATATTTTTTCCGCATAACGAACCGGCTCCATGCGCGGGATAGACTACGGCATCATCCGGCAAATCGGTAAACTTGTTCTTAATGGTATGGTACATATCCTTGGCCAGTTCCACGCGTTTTGCTTTCATGTTTCCGGCTTTCTCCCGTAGGTCCGGGCGGCCCACATTCCCAATGAACAAGGTATCGCCGGTGAAAAGCGCGGTATCCTCGCCATCTTTGGCCACTACTGTAATACTATCTGGCGAATGTCCAGGAGTATTCCTGGCGCTGAAACTGGCTTTTCCAATTTTCACCTCATCGCCCTCATCAAAAGACTGGTGAGGATAATCTGCTCCAACGAGCTTGCTCACGTAGATCGTCGCTCCGGTTTCCTCATGTATCTGCATATGGCTACTCACAAAATCGGCATGTGGATGTGTTTCAAACACTGCCACTATTTCGGCATTCTGCTCTTCGGCGTATTGGTAATACTGCATCGGGTTTCTCGAAGGGTCTACCAGGGCCATTTTTCCGTCGCTTACGATCGCATACGAATAATGAGCCAGAGGAGCATCTTTAAATTGTTTTATAGTCATGATATCTGTATTTATGTGTGTTTAACTTTTACTTTTTTTAAACGGAAAAGCCATCTGGCTGGTAAAATTCTGCGGAAACTCCTCATCCCCGCTAAAGCCTAATTCGATCTCTTTTCCACTCTTCGGGAGATAGGCGGTACCGAAAAGATAATCCCAAATGCTCAGGCTCAGGCCGAAATTCATCCCGTAAGGATGCGATTCCGGTAGTTCCTTGGAGTGATGCCAGATGTGCATTTTCGGGTTATTGAAAATGTACCCCAGCGGGCCGTATCCCCAACCGACATTGGCATGGTTCAGATGCCCTACCAGCACCGTGAACATGTGTACAATGAAGAATTCCTGTATCCCGAAACCAATCATCGCCAGCGGGGTATACTGAACCGTTTTATACACAATCGTTTCCATAAAATGAAATCGAAACTGCGCGGCGAAGCCCATTTCCTTTACGCTGTGGTGAATTTTATGAAATTCCCACAACCACGGCCTTCGGTGTAACTGCCTGTGCACATTCCACTGTACAAAATCTGCCACCAGGAACATAATAAGCAGCTGTGACCAGGCTGGCAAACCATCTACTTCAATGGCCACGATGTTCTCCATTCCGAAGAGACCAAGAAAATCATTGAATAATTCCACTCCCACATTGCTCAAGGCATTATAACCTATGAGTGAGAAAAGGAAGAAATTGAAAAAGATATAAAATCCGTCCAGCCAGAATCCTTTTCGGAAAAGCTGCTGCTCCTTCCTCCAGGGATTCACAATTTCCAGCAACCAAACCAATAGCGATAAACCTATGAGCCAGTAGAAATAACTGGTCCAGGTAGGATTAACGATTTCCTGATACAGGTAATGAAAATACCCAGTAAAAGACTCGCTGATGATTTGTACGTACTTTTCCAAATTTTAAAAATCTAAAACAAAAATATAAATAATGGGTAGTTAGGGCAGTAACTTTTGTTACAAGTCTCTACCGGCACTTTCTAAGTGTTTTCTTAAATACCTGACGGAAAATGTTACAGGGAGTTAATCTTTTTGGGCAGCGACGAAATTCCCGGTAATTTTAAGAAAAAAGAACAGCTATGAAAAAGATCAATTTCAACCACCATTTTGGCCTCGGGGGAGTAGCCATGGGAAATGGTTTTAAGGTCCTTACCGATCAGGAATCTGAGCAAACCCTACAAGCAGCATGGAATGCCGGGGTTCGCTATTATGATACTTCGCCATGGTATGGCCTGGGTTTGAGCGAAAGGCGTTTCGGGCATTTTCTGCACAATCAGAACCGGGATGACTACACGCTCACCACAAAAGTAGGCCGCGTATTAAAAGCTTCGGAAAAAATTCCGGATACCATGTGGAACAAGCCTTCACCTTTCGATTATAAGTATGATTATACGGCTGAAGCCGTTCAGCGCTCCCTGGAAGACAGCTACCAGCGACTGGGAATTGAACGCATCGATTATGTTTTTATCCACGATCTCTCGCCAGATCACAATGAGGAATATGAAGAAGGCACTACCTGGGAAGACCATTTTGAAGTGGCTAAAAGAGGAGCCATGCCTTATCTCGAAAGCCTGAAAAAAGAAGGTGTGATCAAAGGCTGGGGATTGGGCGTTAATACGATCGAACCAATATTACGCACCCTAAATACCGAATTTGAACCCGATCTCTTTCTTTCTGCTATTTCCTATAGCTTGATAGATCACCAAGAAGCATTGGATAAGCTTTTCCCGGCTATTGAAGAACATGGCTGCGGTCTCATTGCCGCCGCTCCTTTCAATGCAGGATTACTTTCGGGAAAAGAACGATATAATTACGGTGGTGATATGCCTGATGAAAAGGTGCAAAAACTTAATGCGATCAAAAAGATCGCCAGTAAATATGATGTTGATTTAAGCAAAGCTTCCATTCAGTTTTCGTATTCTCCGGAAGTGGTAAGTTGTGTGCTGGCCGGGGCAAGCGAACCAAAACAGGTTGAAGAGAACATGCAGGCATTTGATTATAAGATTCCCAAAGAATTCTGGCAAGACCTGAAAAATGAGGGCATAATTGATGAAAGAGCCGAAACCCCAGGCTAATGTAACTTTTGTCACATTCGCTTCCGTTTGCAATAAGTACATTGCCGCTGTGAATTGGAAAAACTTCATAGCGGCATTTTTATTAATGGTGTATTGCGGAAGCTACGCCTTGGCGGAACTTCAGCTTCCCGCGATCTTCTCTTCTAGTGTGGTCACGGTCATCAATCCGAATTGTAAAAAATACCAGCTTCAGAAGTCCCACAAAAATCAGCAGCAGATCAACGAATTTTCGCATTTTAAATTCCAGGATCAGCTCTGTCATATTTCTTTTCTCCTACCCCAGGTTCCAGATCTGCGGGTGAACAAGCAGGTGGAAAAACCCATTTTTGAACACCTATTAAAATCATATTCATTTTCTAATTTACCGCAACCTCCACCTCCCCGGGTTTAATTGATAAAATCGAACTTTTTTATCAATTTAAACCTTTATTCAAATGGAAAAATCTATTGCGGTACACCGTGGAAGCGTGCGCATTTTGCGCATTTTCCTAAGCGGAATCTTCCTGGTGGCCGGCTTCAATCATCTAATACACACAAAAAAAACAGTAGCCAAACTGGAACAGGCTAAGTTTAAAGGATTTGCACATTTTTTCGGCGATCCTGAAACTCTGATCATCCTCTCGGGAGTAGTCATGCTTATAGCAGGCCTGGCTTTCATCCTTGGTTTTTACACCCGTTATGCGGCGATCATTCTCGCCTTGGTCTTACTACCAATCACCCTTTCGGTTCAGGTTGGACAAATCGAAACTCTGGGACCATTATTCAAGAATATTGCCATTATGGGCGGACTACTATTTTTTATAATTAATAAAACACCTAACATTTTAAAACTCTCAAAATGAAAAGTATATCAAAAATTATCGCAATCATTGGTTTAATATTGTTCAGCGGTATACAGGCCAACGCACAAAACGCAGAAATACAGGAACACAATTATGTTGTGCTGACTAAAAAAGTACCACAGCTCAAACCCATTCTTCTCACAGCAGAAGATCTTCGGAAAGAAGACGGCGATCATTTTGGCCAGTTCGAAGTGATAGTTTGTGGGAAGACTGTAGAGGAACTTACCGATGCGGAAACCATGGCTCCATTTCTTCAGCAGGCCAAAGAGCTTGGCGTTATCATTAACGCCTGCGGATTTTCCCTGAAGAAATTCGAGGTGGATGCTTCCAAACTTCCGGAAGGGATTAAAGTCGTGAAAAACGGAATATTATATGATTTTCAGCTTCAGAAGAAAGGTTTCATGAGCCTGGGCTTATAAACCGAAAATATTCAGAAGTTCATAGGCTGCCGGCAACCGGCAGCCTATTTTATTTTCAGCTGTAGGTAATGTTTCCGGCCAACACTCAGGAAAAACAAGAGGTAACCCAGACAGCACATGACTGCAGCTGCCAGATAGACATTGTTTACGCCGGTCGTAAAATATACACCAAGATAGATCAGCAGGACCAACATGGATACAGGAAAAAAATAGGATGAGAATACGAACCCCTCTATTTTCACATGTTCCAGTTCATCAGGTTGAAGGTGCAGCATTAGTTTATTACTGCGACACCAATCTATTTTCGCTACCAGTTCCTGCTCTCCCTCTGGGACTTCAAAAGCGATGACCTGGCGATCTTCAATCGTTCCAAGCTTTTTACCATTCAGGAAAATGGCAACTTTCCTGGCTTTATTAGCCCATTCGGTTTCGCGATGCACAACGATTTTTGGCATATCCTTTCTGTAACATTTGTTACAATTTGTCTTTCAAATAACAATTAATTTTGACAAATTTTGTGTTAAACCCCAATTACACAATACTATACAACGAGGCGCCGAGTTCCTTCCCTACAAGTCGGCGCCTTTTTTATTTATAGAAATCTGCAATATCATCCAACTTCTTCCTGTAAATATCAGGCACCAGAGCATCTTCTGCAGGATAACCAACTGGCAACAGTAAAAAAGCTCGTTCATTCTCCGGCCTGCCCAGGATTCTGGCCAGAAAATTCATGGGGCTGGGCGTATGGGTAAGTGTGACCAAACCGGCTTGGTGGATCGCAGTGATAAGCATACCACAGGCTATTCCAACCGATTCATTGACGTAATAATTGGTCTGCTTCTCCTCCTTTTCATTCAATTCATACGATTCTTTGAAAACCACGATCAGCCAGGGAGCAATTTCCAGAAATGCCTTTTCGCTATCAGTTCCCAGCGGTTCCAGGTCCTTCAGCCAGCGATCGCTCATTCGCGATTCGTAATTTCGCTTTTCTTCCTCTTCAGCAGCCCGCCGAATATCACTTTTCAACTGCTGGTTAGAAATCGCACAGAATTTCCACGGTTGCTTATGAGCTCCGGAAGGTGCAGTTCCTGCACTTAAAAGAAGATTTTTAATGATTTCCTCGGAAACTTCCTTGTCTGAAAAATGCCTTACGGAGCGGCGTTTATCCAGAAATTCATAAAACTCCCTGCTGCGGCTGAAACTTTCTTTTTCTGAAAGTATTTGTTGCTCGTATGGGATGTGTTGGTAACCGTTGATAATTTTTGCGCTGGCCATGAATGAATCTTTCCTTCAAAATTAAAGAATTCACCCTAAATTTCTGAAAAATGGGGTCAGGCTTTCAGAAAACTTCCCAGTTTCCGAAGTAACGTCTTTTTGACCCCGGTAAATGGCGGCCGCAGAAAATCGGTAGGTGCAAAGGAATATTGTTTCATGACCGCTTTTTTCTTGGAGAAAGTTTCAAAGCCATCAAAACCGTGGTAATGGCCCATCCCGCTATCTCCATTTCCACCGAAGGGCAGATTATGCTGAGCCAGGTGGTAAATAGTATCATTAATGGTCACGCCACCGGAATTCGTTTCCTGAAGCATTCTTCGAATGCGTTTCTTATTGGAATCGAAATAGTACAAAGCCAATGGCCTGGGATTGGATTCCACATAGGAGATCCACCCGCTAAGAGATTCTATATTCAGCACCGGAAGCAAGGGCCCGAAAATTTCTTCCTGCATGATTCTCATGTCCTCCTGTACGCCAAAAATCAAATAAGGAAAAAACTGCCTGTCTTCCGGCTCAGAATCCCACAATGGCACCAGTTTCGCTCCTTTTTCTTCGGCGTCTTTTAGCAGTGACTGCAAGCGTTCGTAATGCTTATCATTAATGATCCATGTATACTGCCCGGCATCCAGCAATTCCTGAAAATGCTGTTGCATAAAATTCCGAGCCTGTTCTTCAATCTGGGTATTCAGACTTTCCGGACACATTAGATAATCTGGAGCCACACAGGTTTGCCCGGCATTGAAAAGTTTTCCTGTAAGTATTCGTTTTACAGCTCTTTCCACTGAATAAGAAGGATGAATAATGGCCGGTGATTTACCGCCAAGTTCCAGCGTTACCGGCGTTAAATTAGGTGCGGCAGCTTCCATAACCTTTTTTCCGGTTGTGGTAGAACCGGTGAAAAACAGGTGATCAAAACCAAGTGCAGAAAAATTCCTGGCCGTATCGGCATCACCGGTCACGCAGCTTACATAGGCCTCGTCAAAATTCGCATTCAGTAAGCGCTTTAGTAAACCGGCAGAATGTGGCGCAATTTCCGAAGGTTTTAGCAGGATATGGTTTCCAGCAGCCAGCGCATCTATCATTGGGCTCAGGCACAGCATTAACTGGTAATTCCATGCTCCCATGATGCCTACGCAACCTTTTGGTTGATATTGGTAAAAAGCTTTCGCGGGATATAAAAACCAGGAACCACTCACACGCCGACTTTTCATCCAGCTTTTTAAGTTCTTGATCGCATGCCTGATCTCGTCCTGTAAGGGGTAAATTTCCAGCAACAAGGTCTCGTCATGAGATCGCCAGCCAAAATCCCGCGCTACAGCATGTATCAATTCTTCCTGATGCTCCTCAAGGATCGAAGAGAGTTTCCGAAGCGCCTCTATTCGCCGTTCATAACCGGGAACTTCTCGTTTAAAGGCCTGTTTTTGCCTAAATAAAAGTTGTTCCAGTTCGCTGCGATCCATTATTTTTTCTGAAATAATCCCACTGTCAGATTCTGTTTGGCGCCCCAGGGAGTTACATGGTCAATATTGCGAACGCTCAAAGCTTCAAAATGTGGAGCCAGCAACCTGGTCATTTCTTCAGAAGAATACTGCTTAATGGGCAAACCACTACATTTCTCCGGACCGTTTTCTGAAAATGTCGCCAAAAAAACATATCCGCCAGATTTTACAGCCTTCTGAAGGATCTTAAGATAATCCTGCACAGCCTCTTCGGCAGTTAAAAAATGAAACGTAACGCGATCATGCCAGAGATCATATTTTGTGGAAGCTTCGAACTTCGTCACATCGCTCACGATCCAGTCGATTTTTGAAGCATTTGCACCCAGGCGGGTTTTCGCACGATCAATCACATTGGCTGCGATGTCCAGCACACTGAGGTTCTCATAATCTCTTTCGAGCAGGGCTTCAGCCAGAATACTGTCGCCACCGCCAATATCGATGATCGCCGCTTCATGAGGCAATCCAAGGGACTCAATGATATTTAGTGAAAATTCTGGTTCTGACTGGTACCAGCTGGTCTCTTCAAAATTTTTGGATTCATAGATCCCTTCCCAGTAGTTCTTATCTCCTTTCATGTATTTAATTGAATTCTGAACAATCTTCGCTTGGAACATTCACACCGGCTGCCTGCTGGTAAACCAGTTCGGCGCCATGGTGGCCGGCCAGTGTAAGCGTTACCGATCCTGCCAGCATTAGCAAAGCTACGATGTAATAGGCAGATTTTTTCCTAAATGATTCCACGTACCTCAGCAAAAGATCCAGCACCAAGGCCATAGAAAATATCCAGGCAGTAGTAGTGGCCAGGTTTTCATGTTCTTTAAGTACCGTTGGGTCACAAAGTTGCCTGGAAACGATCCCATCTGCCTGGTCACCAGTATAAACCGCGATCCAAACACTGATTACCCCCAGAATAAGCAAAATGCTGCCTCCTTCAGAATAAGTGACCTTTTTAGACCACAAACTCACAATCTTAAAAAGGGTCGCAATCAGCAACAGGACAATCGGAAAATGAACGAACAGAGGGTGGTAAACCTCTGTTCGGAAAAATTCTGGTAATTCGTTCATTTTTATTCCATGATATTAACTGAAATAGGGTCTAATCTTTTACCCTGTTTTTCAACCTCAACTTCGACCTTCTGCCCTTCTTCCAGTTCAGAAAACTCCACACTGCTACCATTGCGGGTGAGCTTCGTACTATCGGTGAAATACAGTTCCAGGGTTTTATCGTCTGCCGTATTAACGTAGATTTCAGATTTTGCCGCTTCCACCTCTTTGATCGTTCCCTGGTATGTTCCAGATTCTACTACATCTGTACTTTCCCCGCAGGCAAAGAACAAAAGAATAGTACTGAATAGCATTCCTTTTAAAATCGCATTTTTCATAATTTCGCTTTTTAAATCCAGCTTTAAATTACAGCAATTCCATGGGACGCCCATATTTTTCAATGGCTTTATCATTTATTTAGCGTTCCGCAGCGATCCACCATTCTTTCTGCTGGTAATCTTCGGAAAAATTATAAACTTCTCCAATCATTGGAGAAACCACATATAGCTCTTTTTCCGAAGCAGCACGATGAAAACGCTGCAAAGGCTCATTCCAGGGATGCATCGCCAGGGCGAATTTGGAATGATGCACCGGAATGGCCATTTTCGCCTGCAGGTCTAAAGCAGCCTGTACGCTTTGTTCCGGAAACATATGGATCTCCGGCCAGTTCTCATTGTACTGCCCGCATTCCATTACGGCCAGGTCGAACGGTCCAAAACGCTTCCCTATATCCTGAAAACTGTTGGAATAGCCACTGTCTCCTCCCAGATACACCTGGAATTCTTCAAACTGCAGGATAAAGGAAGACCATAAAGTTTTAAATCTGCTGAAACTTCTTCCGGAAAAATGCCTGGCGGGTGCGGCGGTAATTTTCAATGCATTCCAAAATTCCGCTGAATCCCACCAGTTCAGCTCAGTAATTATTGTTTCCGAAAAACCCCATTTTTGCAAGTGACTCCCTACCCCGAGACTGGTCACAATCTTGCTCACTTTCGGTTTCAGTTTGGAAACGGTGAGATAATCGAGATGATCGTAATGATCGTGCGTCAGCAGTAACAGGTCAATTTTCGGCATATCTTCCGCCTTATACACATCGGCACCGGGAAAAGCTTTTCCGAAGAAACTAACCGGCGCGGCATTCCCGCTGAAAACGGGGTCTATAAGAATGGTTTTTCCGTGCAGTTTCAACAGGTAAGAAGAATGGCCAAACCACACAAAAGCCTGCTGCGGCAGTTCGTTCAAATTGGTTGAAACGCTGGGCAGGTTCTGCTGTGGGCGAACATTTGCCGGTTTATTCATGAATTTCCAAAGCATTTTCAGAAAACTGGAATTTTCCGGACTTACCTGCGTGGGAAGTACATTCTGAAAGGCTCCATTTTCATAATTATTGCAACTTTCTATTCGCGCCTGTCGCTCTCCGCCGGGATTCGCACCAAATTGTTTTAGCATATTATTTCGTATCTGTTTCGTTATTGGAAAACCGGATCATATTAAAAGATTTCATGAGGTGGAAAAGTCCGGGTAAAATTACCGCTCCACCAATAATCAATGAAATTCCCAGCACATTAATAACACTTTCGGGTGCCGCGCCTTCCAGCATATTGATCTCTCCTTTTGCGGTAATGATCAGGCTGGGGAAATGGGTATGTACCGCGGCAAATAATACCAGCAAAATCTGGATTCCAGCGAGTATTCGGGTTTGTGTGCGATATTGTTTTTTGATTCCTCGCCAAAGCGGAAACAGTAACACCGCGGAAAGAAAAATTGCCAGTAAGGAATAGGTATTCCGAAGGAAATCCTGCACAAAGACCATTTCCTGAAAATAGCCATATAACAAAACCATCCCACCTATGATCACCAGAACCATGGTAGCAATTGCCGATTTCCTACTGTACATTTTACGCACCTCCCCTGAGGTTTCCCCAATTAGCAAGGTGGAAGCCAGAAAAGCGCACAATGCCGCATAAAAAAGCCCTGTAAGGATTGTGAAGATATTCAGCCAGGGATTCATGAAAATCTGTTGAAAACTCACTTCGCCATTTTCAGCAAATACGATCTTTCCGCTCACCAGTGCTCCGAAAGACATTCCGAGGAAAATGGGAGTGATCAAACTGGATATACGGAACATTCGGTTATACCAAACCTGTGACTGTCCCACTACTGCGTCATAATGCCGAAAAATGAAGGCGACTCCGCGCATGGTGATCCCGAGCAAAACCAAGGTTAATGGAATATGCAGGTAAATAATGATGATATTAAAATATTCCGGAAAAGCGATCCATAAGATAACGATCAGGATGATCAGCCAGATGTGGTTGGCTTCCCAGATTGGTCCCATGACCTTGTAGATGGTATCGCGATTCAGCCGTTGATTTTCCCTGGAGGAAAAAAGCTCTACGATACCTGCACCAAAATCGGCTCCTCCCAGAAAAACATAGAGAAAGATCGAAAAAAAGGTAAAAAACAGAACGACGTACAGCATGTTATTCGGTTGTTTGATTAAGCACCCTGATCTGCCTTTGCATCAACCAGAAAACGGTGATCGCTAAAATGAGATAAACCACAACGTACAGGTAAAAACTAAATTGCAGCCCCGGCATTGGAGTCACAGCCTCACTGGTTCGCATCACCTGGTACACGATCCAGGGCTGCCGGCCCACCTCTGTCACTACCCAGCCCGCCTCTAAAGCCAAAAAGCCCAACGGACTCATCAGCGCGAAAAGCCACCAAAAACTGCGTTTATCCAGCCAGCTTTTTTTTCTGAAACTGATAAAAAACAAGATCCCGGCAAGCATCATCAAGGTTCCAATTCCTACCATTACCTGAAAGGCATAATGTACGATCGAAACCGGCGGATGATCCTCTTTCGGAAAATCATTGAGCCCCTGAACTTCCGCATCAAAATCTCCAAAGGCCAAAAATGACAGGGCTTTCGGAATTTCGATCTTTCCATTGACTTCCTGATTTTCTTCATCCACAATTCCACCTATAAACAAAGGTGCACCGGCTTCGGTCTCGTAATGAGCTTCCATGGCAGCAAGCTTTACAGGTTGGCGCTTGGCTACATCTTTCGCAGAAAGGTCTCCGCTAATTGGCTGAAGAATGGCAGCCACCGCACCAAAGAACAACGCAATTTTAAAAGCCTCCTTATGCAGTTCCGGCCTTTTATTCCGAAGTATCTGGAAAGCATGAATCCCGGCCACCGCAAAACCGGTAGCGGCAAAAGCAGCCAGGGTCATATGCACCGCCTGGCTCAACCAGGCAGCATTAAAAAAGGCAGCAACAGGATCGATATTTACAAATTCCCCATTCACTACTTCAAAACCAGCGGGTGAATTCATCCAGGCATTGGCAGATACCACCAGTATTCCTGACAGAACCCCGGAAATACCAATTATGATACCGGTGAACCAGTGAAAACGCTCTGGTAATTTATTCCAGCCATACAGGTAAAATCCAAGAGCGATGGCTTCTACAAAGAATGCAGCGCCTTCCAGTGAAAAAGGCATTCCAATCACCGGGCCGGCATGTTTCATAAATTCTGGCCATAACATTCCCAGTTCAAAGGAAAGCGCCGTTCCAGAAACTGCTCCGGTAACGAAAAAAATCGCCACACCGCGTTGCCAGGCTTTCGTTAAATTAAGGTATACTTCCTTTCGGGTATTCAGCCATTTTTTGTGGGAAATGATCATGAAGAACGGCATCACCATCCCAATACACGCAAAAATAATATGGAAGCCGAGCGTGAAGGCCATTTGAAGTCTGGCAAAATCCAGGTTTTCCATAGGGCAATTTTTTGAAAGAGATCAGGAGATACATCGGCCTGATACTCCTCTTTTTCGGCTAGTAAATTTACGGAAAAAGCCTCGTTAAACCTGATGAAAGTCAGTTTGATTTCAGAAGAAATTTCAAAAAAATAAAGAAAACCCGGGCGCTGAATCAATTGCCTAACCATTCTAAAAGATCGGGATGATCTTAAAGAGAAATGTTCCTGAATTTGATCTAAGCCTTTGATGGTAATAGTAGCTTTACTAAGTAACTTTATAACCTCAACTTTTGGATTCAAGAACTACAGCAACCCGGGTAACCCTTAGAGTTTAAGATTCATTGTGTTGCCAATGACCTATAAAAATATAGATGATAATTGAAAGCTTGTGTAACAAATGTTACATAGCCATCAAAGCGTCAATTCTTTGTAAATTATATAGATTCCCATGACCAGTACAAACCAGCCGAAAGCTTTCTTCAGTTTGCTTCCGTCGAAGAACTTATTCAGGTATACTCCCAAAACGATTCCACTCATGGATAGTGCAGTGAAGATGAGCAAAAACACCCAATCTATCTGCATATGAGTGACATCACCCAGAAAACCGAGTAAGGAATTGATGGCGATAATCAGTAAAGAGGTTCCAACAGCTTTTTTCATGGAAAGTCCGGCCAGGATCACCAAAATAGGAATGATGATAAAACCTCCTCCTGCTCCAACAACTCCTGTTATTAGACCGGTGAAGACTCCCAGAACTGGAAGCATGAATGTACTCTTCTCAGCTTTCGAAACGTCGGAACTTTCCTTTAAGTCGCTTTTTTTATCCAGGATCATGGAAAAGGATGCCAGTAACATGATGACTGCAAAAAAGAGCATGATCACGATATCTTTGGTAAGCATGAAATCTCCGATCTGCGCAATTTCTTCCGGAATGGCAGGCACTATGAATTTTCGGGTGCTAAAAACGGCGATCACGGCCGGGATGGCAAACGTCAGCGCAGTTTTAAATTTGACATTCTTCTTCTGAATATTCTTTCCGGCACCCACCAGAGAAGAGCTTCCCACTACAAATAAGGAATAGGCTGTTGCCGTAACCGGGTTAATAGATAAAAGGTACACGAGAACCGGTACCGTTAAGATAGAACCGCCACCTCCAATCAATCCCAAAACCAGACCTATAAAAACGGCCCCTACATAGCCTAAAATTTGCATTAAATCCATATCAAAATTTTCAGGACAAAAGTAGCAGGTGGAGTTGGGCGTTGCAGTAACAAACGTTACACAGCTAAAGATCGATGACCTGTATCTGGTTCCTTTGCAGCTTGATCTTGCCTTCCAGCTCGAGCTTTTTCAGTAGCCTGCTCACTACAACCCTCGAAGTATGAAGATCATAGGCAATCTGCTGATGGGTATTCTGGATAGTCTCATCGCCTGTTATTTTGGCTTTGTCACGAAGGTAGCGCATCAGGCGCTCATCCATATTTAGAAAGGCAATGGTATCAATGGTATCCAACATTTCGCTGAGCCGGGTAGAATAAGACTCAAATACGAAGTTTCTCCAGCTTTTGTATTTCGCCGTCCATTCCTCCATTTTCCCGATTGGGATCATGATAAGATGCGTATCGGTTTCAGCAACCGCGCGCACCTCGCTTTTCGTTTGTCCCAGGCAGCAACTCAGGGTCATGGCACAGGTATCGCCACGTTCCAGGAAATACAGCAACAGTTCATTGCCTTCAGAATCTTCTCTCAGGATCTTGATCGCACCGGTTAGCATTAGCGGCATACTGTTCACATAGCTCCCAATATCCATGATCTTTTCGCCGGCCGGAACACTGCGATACGTGCCAACTTCCACGATCTCTTCCAGGAGTTCCTTTTCAAATAAAAATCCGTAAGCTTCTTTGAGTTCTTTTTCCATCCACCCTATTTTTTTTAAAAGTAACAAGAATATTTGGGACAGCATCCTAGCGGAATGGTAGGGAATTGACAATTCTGCTGCTGTTCAATCTTATAGAAATGATAAAATTTCCTCTATTTATCAAAATTTAAATATAATGCCCTTTTTTCTTCAGAAGCTTTAACGAGCGTTTACCACCTTTCCCGGCTAACTAAAATTAACTTTCAGTAAAATCTTAAAAATTGAATGAAATGGCAGATGAAAAGAATATTAAGACGATCAATCCCGCTACGGAAGAAATTTTGAAGACGTACGAATGGATGAGCGATGCTGAAATGGATCAGGCTATTGAAGAATGTCACAACGCTTACCTGAAATGGCGATTGGTAACACCCAAAGATCGGGCAAAGATTATCAGCAAAATTGGAGAAAAACTAACTGCACACAAAGAGGAGTTCGCTCAATTGATGACCAGTGAAATGGGAAAATTAGTGGAACAGGGAAAACAGGAAATGGAGCTTTGTGCAGCTATTTGCGAGTATACGGCCAAAAACGGACCGGAAGCGCTGCAGGACGAAGAACGCGAGTTACCAGAAGGTGGAAAAGGCCTCATTACCTATTCACCTCTTGGAGTGATCTACGGAATTCAGCCATGGAATTTCCCATGTTACCAGGCGATCAGGTATTCAATCGCTAATTTGATGGCGGGAAACGGAGTGCTGCTGAAACATGCTGAAAATGTCACCGGCAGTGCCTTACTTCTGGAAAAAATTTACCGCGAAGCCGGAGTTCCTGAAAATCTCTTTAAAGTTTTACTGATCACCCACGACCAGAGTGACCAGGTAATCGAAAATGATCTTGTTCGGGGCGTAACTTTGACAGGAAGTGCTAAAGCTGGTAAAACCATCGCGAAAAAAGCCGGGGAAAAACTGAAGAAAACCGTTTTGGAACTTGGAAGTAATGATGCCTACATCGTACTGGAAGACGCCGATGTTCCCAAGGCTGTTGAAACCTGCGTAAACGGCAGGGTTTACAATAACGGGGAAACCTGTGTGGCCGCCAAGCGATTTATTGTAACCGATAAGGTTTATGAGGAATTCAAAAAGGCTTTCGTTGACCAAATGAAAAACGTTAAATACGGAGATCCAACGAAAGAAGATTCAGACATTGGTCCTATGGCCCGAAAAGATCTGCGTGATACGGTTCATAAGCAGGTGCAGGAAAGTGTAAAAAAAGGAGCGAAAATATTGTGCGGTGGGGAATTACCAGATGAAAAAGGATATTTCTACCCTGCTACTGTTTTGGAAAACCTGGAACCGGGTCAGCCAGCATATGATGATGAAATCTTTGGTCCCGTTGCTTCGCTCATTCGGGCAAAGAATGCAGAAGATGCCCTGAGAATTGCCAATAGTTCCAGATTCGGACTGGGTGGCGCGATTTTTTCCAAAGATGAACAAAAAGCAAAAGATCTGGCCAAGCACTATTTTGATACAGGAATGGTATTCATCAATAGTTTTGGCCTGGCTAAACCAAATATGCCTTTCGGAGGAGTAAAAGATTCCGGATACGGTCGTGAGCACGGTGGTTTCGGACTTCATGAGTTTGTAAATACAAAAGCCGTGATGTTCGCCTAATTTTAATGTGATCTGAAAAATTGAAAAGCCGGGTTTTCCCGGCTTTTTTTATGATATAAAAATTTTCACAATTGGCAGTTTAACGAATTGTTTTTCAGCTATATTAGACCTATTATTCAATATAACATGCAGGTTACTATTTTCGGCTTTCAGCATAGAAAATCTATGCAGATCGGCACCAGGTTTACCTATAATTTCGAACTCAAGGAACATCTGAAGAAACTCGAGGATATTCACTGGTCGAAGACTCATAGCTGTTTTTACCTGGCAGCTACTCCTTTGAATTTTGAGAAACTGGTGGTTCACCTTCAGCAAA
This sequence comes from Christiangramia flava JLT2011, assembly GCF_001951155.1. Classification (NCBI taxonomy): domain Bacteria; kingdom Pseudomonadati; phylum Bacteroidota; class Flavobacteriia; order Flavobacteriales; family Flavobacteriaceae; genus Christiangramia; species Christiangramia flava. The sequence goes on along the minus strand of NZ_CP016359.1, from coordinate 3,169,964 downwards.
TTGAAAAAGACCTGGTCCTGGATCTACCCAGCCTGAACGATTTTCTGGATAATATGAAAGGATACTCTAACCTACATATTGTAAATTTTCGACATTACCTGAAAGGAAAGCGTTACAGCCAAAGTACCATTAAAACCTACCTCAGTTTTACTGCCGATTTTTTGATGTTCCACACCGGAAAAATGACTTTTTCCCGCAGCGATGTGGAAAGGTTTATGGAAAGTGAAATTGCCGGTAATAAAAGAAGTATCAGCACTCACCGGCAGGCTATCAGTGCTCTAAAATTATATTTTGAATTTTCTGATCAGGCCGAATTCGATCTATCCACGCTTCATCGCCCGAAGAAAAGCAAATATGTTCCTACAGTTTTAAGCAAGGAAGAAGTGCTGGATCTTCTTAGACTCACCCGAAATCTTAAACATCGGTGTGTGATCGCCTTAATCTATTCCAGCGGTTTAAGAATTGGGGAGCTCGTTAGCCTCGAATTGCGGGATATCGATATTGACAGGAAGCAAATTCTGGTTCGACAGTCCAAAGGTCGAAAAGATCGCTATGTGATGCTGGCGGAAAGTATTCTTCCCCTACTCTACAATTACCTGCAAACCTATGAGCCCAAAAGATATTTTGCCGAGGGTTTTAATGGAAACCGTTATTCTACTTCGGCCATTAGGACCTTTCTGAAAGATTCTTGTGAAAGAGCGAAAATTCGTAAGCATGTGACTCCGCACACTTTGCGTCACAGTTTTGCGACTCATATGCTGGAGAATGGGACCGACCTACGATATATTCAGGAACTACTGGGCCATTCTAAACCGGAGACCACAATGATCTATACGCATGTTGCGCAGAAGGATGTCGTAAAAATCCAGAGTCCGCTAGACGCCAGTATTAAAAAGCTGCTGGAGCAGGCGGATAATGGCAACACAAACCTGCGTTTATCCCGCAATATTCTCGGATAAAAAACTATATTTAGGGAGATATAACGAGTTGTAGCAAATTTTACTAATGAGAATACTCCTTCTAATCTTTTTACTCTTTACACAAATTTCAATTGGACAAATTGTTCAACACGAACCAAGAAAGGCGTTTGTGATAACTTTAAATGTTCCAGAGAATACTAGGAATATGAATTCTGCTTTTAAAAAATTTGCTTTAGCAAATGATTTAAAGAGATTAATTTGCTACAGAGATGGTGAAATATCCAGCGATTTAAAATTTGATTCAAAAGGTAATGTTGTTTCAAAAATTGAAGTTGATAATAAAATAGTTCCAAAAAGTGAATATGAATATTTTAAAAATGGAGAGATTAAAAAAAATAAACATTATTCTCCTAATGGGAATTTTTATTATGGGTTCGAATATGAATACCTAGATAATAAGAAAATAACTTATAAAAATCCTGGTAAAATTTTGTACTCAGTAGAAGAAAATTATCCTCTTAAAAAAATGAAAATCACAACTGATTATAGAGAAGATGATGGATACACCTCTAAAAAGATTGAATATTACGATGGCAATAATCAAATTAAAAAGAAAGAAGAGTTTTACAACGGAGAATTCTCTAGAGAATTTGTGTATTACACAAAAAAGAGCAAAGATTATGTAGATGAAATTTCTTACTCAGAAAATGGAAAAAAATTCGTCAATACAGAAAAGATATGGAGTAATGATGTTTATAGCGAAAATGGAAATCTTCTGTTAGATTATTCAGGAGAGACTTTAAACTCAAGACTTGAATACAATAAAAAAAATAGATTAATATCAAGAACTTATTATTTGGATGGACAAAATCCACGGGAAAAAATAGAATATCGATATAGAAATGATACCATTTTAGTCAGTAAAAAGATTGATTACCTACTAGAAGATAGATCCATAAATTATGAGTTTTTATACGATGATAAAAACCACCTTAAAAAAGTGATTAAAACAACCGACAAAGGAGAAGAAGTATTCTCTTATAAATATACGTTTAAGTAAAACTTGCAACAACAAAGAACTAAGGTAAAATCCAAGTCCTTTTAAGCTAATTTGGACATATAATTTTCCTGGTAAAAACTACCTGATTTGGCGATGGCAAATGCCTGCTTCAGGAGCTTATTACAAACGGCTATTAGTGCCAGTTTCTTACTCTTACCTTTCTCTACAATCCGCTCATAAATTTCCCTGCAGGCCTTGTTGGTTTTGCAAGCAGTGAAGCTGCACATAAATAGTAGATTCCGAAGCTTTCGATTCCCGACCTTGCTTATTCGACTGCGTCCTCTTACACTGGTTCCGGATTGCCTGATCGTTGGAGTGATCCCGGTAAAACAACAAAGCTGCCTGGCATTCTCAAAACTGGTAAATCCATCTGTAAGAACTATTAAGAGCATCGCCGTCTTCTTTCCCATCCCTGGAATACTAGTTAATTGCTCCAGTTGCTTTTCCTGGGTTTTTCTAACTAAGGATTCTAGCTTGGTCTCAATCTGGGCTAATTCCTTCTCTAATTGCTTTAGCGAACGATTCAGAGATCGAGTGACAATCTTTGAAGGCGTACCGAGAGCTTTCTCCCCATGGATCTTATTCTTAACAGCAGTGCGTTGTTTCAAATAAAGATCCTGAAGACTTAGTAGCTGCAAACACTCTGCCTGCACGGCATTCCTGGCTGTATACAATGGAACTTTAGTAGCCTGTGCATATTCACAGATGGCTTTGGCATCACTCTTATCGGTCTTGATCTTGGAGAGTCTCATCTGAATAAAACGCTTGACCGAAAGTGGATTCACAACCGATACCGTTATACCTTTCTCATATAAATACTGGGCTAATCTATAATGATAATAACCAGTGGCTTCCATTACTACCAGGCTGTCATTCTTGAGGAACTTCAGCAAGCCTTTAAAGCCTTTTACGTCATTGGAGAATTGATCGTGCTTTCCATCTTGATCTACTACATCAAAGAATGATTTACTAATGTCTACTCCGTAAAAATGTTTAATTTTATCCATAAGAGAATGATTGGAAAGAACAGCTACTTTGGTTTTCATCGACTTAAAAACGAGATCCAGGTCTCACAGAACTAAACGAAATTAAAGTAGAAAAGAGAGGGGATTATCATTGTTGACGGAATCTCTAGTTCCCACGGTTCATGTAATCTTATTCCTCTCTTTTGTTCTTTCTGTTTAACTATCAAAATTTAGAGAAATTAAACTTAAGACGGTTCATCGCAAATAGGCGGTATCTGACAAAAATCCGTTAACTTTCAATTCCTAACAAGGTTAGTGCTAGCGGACAAATCCTAACGGATTTATCCGCCAACTTGCGATAACCGTATTCCAAGATCAAATCCAAGCTATTTTTAAACAATTTTATGCGGCATATTTACACAAATCAACATAGGGTGTGCCTCGTTTGATCACCGCAAATACTCTAGATAACAACTTGTTTCGAACATTATTCAAGGCAATCATTTTCGGCTTTCCTTCTGCCACTTTTCGCTGGTAATATGCTCGTAATTCTCCATCATGCTGGATCGCTGATACACTGGCCATACTCAGCAGACTTTTCATTTTTCGGTCACTCAGGGGATGTCCTTTAGCTCGTTTAAATACACTGGTTCCTGAACTGTGCTCGAAGGGTGCTGTTCCGCAGTAACTCGAGAACTGCCGCCAGCTACTAAAACGTTCAAAATTACAGGTGTGATACAGTAGTTGGCAGGCCAGAATCCGTCCTACGCCTTTCAGGCTGGTCAGAAGTTTGTAGTTCTTCCCCAGATCTTCTTCTCGTTTCAATAACTGATCAATCTGCTTTTCCAGTTTCAGAATTTGCTTGCTTAAATAAGCGATCGTGTGCTTTAAGCTTTTGCAGCTTACATCTGTTGACGGACTCGATAAAAGGCCGCTCAGCTCTTCTAAAGTACCCATAAGTCCTGAACGATTTCGAACTAACTGATCCCTTAAACTTAAAAGTCTACCCAGCTCTAATAAGGCTTCATCCCGAATGCTACTGCACTCTAACTCTTCCCGGTGCAACCAGGCATATCTGGCAATCAGTTCTGCATCTACACGATCAGTTTTCATTCTCACTAATCCAGAAGATCTTTTAACCACGATTGGATTCTCTTGCACATACACTAAACCGTTAGTCTGCATGAAGATCGCCAGCTTTAAAGAATAATTCCCGGTATGCTCAAAACAGTATAAAACTGATTTTTCATTATCGCAGAATTTACCAACCCATTTGATAAGGGAAATATAGCCTGATTTTGTATTATCGAATACCCGATGTTTACTATGATTATGAATAAAAACATCTAAAGTCTTTTTGGATACATCGATCCCTACGGCTAACTCGCAATTTTTCATATCTTTAAAATCAGTTAAATGAAGTTGCGGAAACTATCTCCTTTAACGGGTCCTAATAGACCTGGTATTCCAATTAGTTCTTCGCAACATTAGTAGAAGCTAAGGGGACTCTTACGATTAATAGGACTGAAACTAGAGACCGTTATAGTTCTCCCCTTAGTTCTCTCTTAAGATAGAAAACAAAGTAAAGGAGACCGTTGCCAGCAATATTTTAATTATGATAAAACGTTTAATCAAAGATTTAACCTACAATAAAATTTCTCTAAAAGAGGGATTAAATAGAGCTAAAATTATAGCATTCGAAATTAAAAATGATGAATTTAAAAATTGGCTTAATTCAGAGTTAAATGGTTATAAATTAAAAGATTTGCCAGAGTATCGTAAAATTTCTTGTGAAGTTGTAGCTGATATACAAAATCCTTTTCACGGCAAAAGAACAATTCCTTACGATTTAAGTGCCTGGGATAAGGAATTACAAGGAATGATTTACAAATTTAATGTATTACAAAGTATTCCTACAATAGAAACTAATTTAAAAAATGTTGAACCTACAGCTAATTCCTATTTGTACGAATATATGCCAATAGGATTGGTGCAGCAGTTTAAAGAAATGACGACAGATGGAGAAGATATTGTTTCAATTAGAAGAAAATTTCAAGCAGGTCAGGTTTTTAATATTCTTGAAATTACAAAGCAAAAATTAGTAGATACACTATTAGAATTAAATGAAAAGTTTCCTGATCTAGAAGATGACTACGAAGATAATCCTCAAAATTCAGAAATTGCTAAAACAATTATAAACAACAATATTTTAGGAGATACTTCCAATTCTAATATAAGTTTTGGAGATAACGTCAAACAAATTTTCCATAACAAAAGGGATCAAAAAATCCAGGCTTTTTTAAACCTATTGCAAGAATTAAATATTGACAATGAAGAAGTTAAAAAAGCAGAGCGAATTATTGATGAAAATAAAGATTCTCCGTCCTTAGGAAAAAAACTCTTGAATTGGACTGGCAATATTGCTTCAAAATCTATAGAAAAAGGTATTGAATTAAAAATTCCAATGATAATAGATAAAATTCAAGATTTGCTATAAAATACTGCAGGCAACAACGGCTCATCGCAAATAACGGGTATTGCCGAAAAAGTGTAATTTTAGAAACCAGGAAAGAAAACAATTAATCCGACAACTCCTCGTCCCAACTCCCGCAACTTGCGATAGCCGAGACCGTTAGCTGCAATTTTAAAAATGAAAATTTACCACTTAATTTTAATAAGTTTTTTACTGATCCAATGTGCTGAAAATAATAATCGAAAAGCTGATAATGAGTCTTTTTTAGCAAAAAAATCGGTTAATGACACAAATACTATTTCTGTTAGTAATCATATAGTTGAAAAAATCAAAAACTATTATTTGAATGGTGAAGGTGCTAAATTTCAATTTGAAAGTAATGATTTTGACTCATTAAAAGAATTAATATTTAAAAGCAGTGATAATTTTACTTTGATGAGAATTGAAATTCCTAAGAAAGAAATTATTTCGGATTCTATAAGAGCTATATTATTTCCTGATTTTAATAATGATGGATTAAAAGATGTTGTTATTAATGTATATCGAGAAGGTGGTTGGGGAGGTGGAAATGTCTTTGATAATGAAATTTTTGTTTTTAAAAATGAAGAAAATAGCTTCATACTTAAAAGTGTGAATAATTCTAAAAAATTAACCGATTGTGATACTGGGCAATTTTCATTAGTCGGACTAAAAAAAGGAAAATTAATAGGAAATTCATTTTGTTATACTCCTGATGATGGACATTGTTGCCCTTCTCTTAAATATTATACCGTATTGTCGGAGGAGAATTGGAAGCTAAAACACTTTACAAGTGAAGAAACATATTAAAACAGCAGCTAACAACGGTTAATCGCCAATAAGCGGCACCGTTAGTAAGAAAATAATTAACTTGACCAACGAAACATTACTAAGCTGACAAATCCGCGTCCCCTACTCCGCCAACTGGCGATAACCGTATTCCAAGATCAAATCCAAGCTATTTTTAAACAATTTTATGCGGCATATTTACACAAATCAACATAGGGTGTGCCTCGTTTGATCACCGCAAATACTCTAGATAACAACTTGTTTCGAACATTATTCAAGGCAATCATTTTCGGCTTTCCTTCTGCCACTTTTCGCTGGTAATATGCTCGTAATTCTCCATCATGCTGGATCGCTGATACACTGGCCATACTCAGCAGACTTTTCATTTTTCGGTCACTCAGGGGATGTCCTTTAGCTCGTTTAAATACACTGGTTCCTGAACTGTGCTCGAAGGGTGCTGTTCCGCAGTAACTCGAGAACTGCCGCCAGCTACTAAAACGTTCAAAATTACAGGTGTGATACAGTAGTTGGCAGGCCAGAATCCGTCCTACGCCTTTCAGGCTGGTCAGAAGTTTGTAGTTCTTCCCCAGATCTTCTTCTCGTTTCAATAACTGATCAATCTGCTTTTCCAGTTTCAGAATTTGCTTGCTTAAATAAGCGATCGTGTGCTTTAAGCTTTTGCAGCTTACATCTGTTGACGGACTCGATAAAAGGCCGCTCAGCTCTTCTAAAGTACCCATAAGTCCTGAACGATTTCGAACTAACTGATCCCTTAAACTTAAAAGTCTACCCAGCTCTAATAAGGCTTCATCCCGAATGCTACTGCACTCTAACTCTTCCCGGTGCAACCAGGCATATCTGGCAATCAGTTCTGCATCTACACGATCAGTTTTCATTCTCACTAATCCAGAAGATCTTTTAACCACGATTGGATTCTCTTGCACATACACTAAACCGTTAGTCTGCATGAAGATCGCCAGCTTTAAAGAATAATTCCCGGTATGCTCAAAACAGTATAAAACTGATTTTTCATTATCGCAGAATTTACCAACCCATTTGATAAGGGAAATATAGCCTGATTTTGTATTATCGAATACCCGATGTTTACTATGATTATGAATAAAAACATCTAAAGTCTTTTTGGATACATCGATCCCTACGGCTAACTCGCAATTTTTCATATCTTTAAAATCAGTTAAATGAAGTTGCGGAAACTATCTCCTTTAACGGGTCCTAATAGACCTGGTATTCCAATTAGTTCTTCGCAACATTAGTAGAAGCTAAGGGGACTCTTACGATTAATAGGACTGAAACTAGAGACCGTTATAGTTCTCCCCTTAGTTCTCTCTTAAGATAGAAAACAAAGTAAAGGAGACCGTTGTGTGTAATTAATCATATTATGGATTCTCCTTTAAAACAAGCCACTTTCATAAGAATAAAAGAACATTCAAAAGAAAATTTAGGATCTGGAACAGATGAAACTAAAATTGCAAAATTAGAATCTGCTCTAAAAATTAAGATTCCAGAAGAATATAGAATTTTCCTAGAAGAAATCGGATATGCAGAAATTTATGGAGATCAGATTTATTCGATTTATAACATTCCCGATGAAATTCCTTGTCATGGATTACACTGGTTAAATAAGAAGAATGAATATCTATCAGATGGATTTATTCGATTTTTCTCAAATGATATTGATGGAAGGTTTTATATTCATGAGCAGAGTGGTAAAGTTTACCTCAATTCAAAAGATAATTTGTTTGCAAAATCATTTTTCGATTTTATAAACAAAATGTTATCTCTATAAATATTTCTCTCTAAATGTATAAAGGAATTCAAATAACAAATCTAGAATTCTACAATTCACTATTTGAATCAGAAGAATTCACTTCTTATCTAGGAAAAGCAACCTTAGCTTCTGGAAAATTAGAAGTTGAATTAATTCATTTTCTCAAAAGAAAGAATATAAATTTAAAAAGTGAGAAAAGCTCTCTTGGCATGCTGATCCAGATTGTTGAAGAAAATAAGCTACTTGATCAAAATGCTATTGAAACTTTGAAATTATTGAAAACGCAGAGAAATTATTTAATACATAATATTTACGGCCTTTTCAGTGATCTGAAAGAACAAACTATCTTAGAAAAGAAAGATTTAATTGACACAGATGTTGAATCCTTTATTGATAAAGTTTGGCTATTAAATGAAAACCTAATTAATGTTTCCAAGATCATACAAGAATCGTGAAGATTAACTACACACAACAGCGATTAACGAGGCCAATATGCGGTATTCCAGGAAAAAGAATAACTTAGAACTCCAAACCACAAAACAACAAGCCGACTACTCCGTGTGCTAAATTCCGCACACTGGCGTTAATCGCGGCCGTTAGCTCCAAGCGTCACAAAAATTATGACTGAAAAAAAGATTGAAAATTTTATAGATTCAAATGATAAAGATTTAAATAAAGACTATTTAGATAAACTTCTAGAAAAGCTTAAAACAGTCAAAAGTGAAAATAATAAGATTCAACTATGGATGATTATTCTCGTTGTCATCTATTACGGTTTGGATTTTCAATTAATTTCAGACTTAAATTATGGTCCGTTAAGTATTAAAAGTGATCACGAATTTATAAGATTATTCATTCCTCCATTATTTACATATTTTCTATTGCAATTTGCAACACTTAATGCTCAAAGAGGTGCTTTAATAAAAAGCGTAAGAGTGTTTGGAAGAAAAATTTATAAACTTGAAAATAACATAAAAGAAAAGTCTTTTTATAGTAATGAATTTCTTCATTTAATTATGCCTTTTTCATTAGCTGAGGAAACTCAAAGTAAATATTTAGGTGATAATAATTGGGTTACGACCATACTGAGTATACCCTTATTTTTAATATTTATTAGTCCGTTAATATTTGAATATTACGCCATAAAAAATTTGATTTTAAATAATGAAGCTACCTTGTTTAACATCACAATTATTGCATTTACTATTTGGCTAGTAATTGTAATTATTGGTTATTATTTTAAACTTATTAGACTAAGTGTGAGAGAAGTAAAACAAGATTTTAAAAGAACTCCAACGCCAGGAGCTAACAACGGTTAATCGCCAATAGCCGGCACCGTCAGAAAGAAAATAATTAACTTGATCAACCAATCAATACTAAGCCGACAAATCCGCGTCCCTTACTCCGCCAACTGGCGATAACCGTATTCCAAGATCAAATCCAAGCTATTTTTAAACAATTTTATGCGGCATATTTACACAAATCAACATAGGGTGTGCCTCGTTTGATCACCGCAAATACTCTAGATAACAACTTGTTTCGAACATTATTCAAGGCAATCATTTTCGGCTTTCCTTCTGCCACTTTTCGCTGGTAATATGCTCGTAATTCTCCATCATGCTGGATCGCTGATACACTGGCCATACTCAGCAGACTTTTCATTTTTCGGTCACTCAGGGGATGTCCTTTAGCTCGTTTAAATACACTGGTTCCTGAACTGTGCTCGAAGGGTGCTGTTCCGCAGTAACTCGAGAACTGCCGCCAGCTACTAAAACGTTCAAAATTACAGGTGTGATACAGTAGTTGGCAGGCCAGAATCCGTCCTACGCCTTTCAGGCTGGTCAGAAGTTTGTAGTTCTTCCCCAGATCTTCTTCTCGTTTCAATAACTGATCAATCTGCTTTTCCAGTTTCAGAATTTGCTTGCTTAAATAAGCGATCGTGTGCTTTAAGCTTTTGCAGCTTACATCTGTTGACGGACTCGATAAAAGGCCGCTCAGCTCTTCTAAAGTACCCATAAGTCCTGAACGATTTCGAACTAACTGATCCCTTAAACTTAAAAGTCTACCCAGCTCTAATAAGGCTTCATCCCGAATGCTACTGCACTCTAACTCTTCCCGGTGCAACCAGGCATATCTGGCAATCAGTTCTGCATCTACACGATCAGTTTTCATTCTCACTAATCCAGAAGATCTTTTAACCACGATTGGATTCTCTTGCACATACACTAAACCGTTAGTCTGCATGAAGATCGCCAGCTTTAAAGAATAATTCCCGGTATGCTCAAAACAGTATAAAACTGATTTTTCATTATCGCAGAATTTACCAACCCATTTGATAAGGGAAATATAGCCTGATTTTGTATTATCGAATACCCGATGTTTACTATGATTATGAATAAAAACATCTAAAGTCTTTTTGGATACATCGATCCCTACGGCTAACTCGCAATTTTTCATATCTTTAAAATCAGTTAAATGAAGTTGCGGAAACTATCTCCTTTAACGGGTCCTAATAGACCTGGTATTCCAATTAGTTCTTCGCAACATTAGTAGAAGCTAAGGGGACTCTTACGATTAATAGGACTGAAACTAGAGACCGTTATAGTTCTCCCCTTAGTTCTCTCTTAAGATAGAAAACAAAGTAAAGGAGACCGTTGGCAACAATATTTTCACACGAAATATTTGCTATTGATTCAATTTTGGTGCAATTTTACATCAAACATAACAATCATGGCTAGACAAAGTATTTCATTTACAGAACCAAATGACGAGTGGCTGAAATCTCAAATTGAGAGTAAAGAATATTCAAGTAAAAGTGAATTGGTTAATGACCTAATAAGACAAGCTAGAAATCAGCAAATTCAAATTAATTATATTAAAAGTAAATTAGAAAAAGCTGAAAAAAGCGGGTTTACAAATGACAGTAAAGAACAGATTTTAGCAAAATCAAAGTCTTTACTTAATGAGTAAATATAAGTTAAGTAACATCGCAAAAGAAGATTTAATTCGGATTCATCAATTTGGCGTAAAAAGATTTGGAGTCACTCAAGCAGATAAATATTTCGAAACATTTTTTGAATATTTTGATCTCATTGCTGAGCAACCATTTACTTTCGAAGCAGTTGATTTTATAAAACCTGGATATAGGAGATGTGTATGCGGATCTGATAGTATTTACTACCGTATAGAAAATAATATTGTTGAGATAATGACAATTATTGGAAAACAAGATTTAAAAAGTATCTAAACTAAATCCAGTGAAAAAATACAGTTGCCAACAGCGGTTCATCTCAAATTCTGGGTAATTGTAGAAAAAGTGTAATTTTAGAAACCAAGAACCAAAACGGTAATCCGACAAGTCCGCGTCCCTACTCCCGCAACTTGCGATAACCGCAAACCGTTGTAAACAAGGCCATAAAATAATTTTATATTTCTCATCGATTACTATTCACATTAATTTAAATGTAATTTTAACTAATTTTTTAGTTCAACTAATATTTTAGTTTTATATTTATCTGCACACTTAATATTCTAATCTAAAATCCTTGTATGAGATTTTCAAGAAATACCATTTTCATTCTTCTCCTATTTTTTTGTTCCAAAGCATTTTCCCAAAACTCTTCGGGAATAATTACTTACAAAGGAGTCGTTAACAAAAAGTTTATAGATAGTTTTTAGTAGATCTAAAGAAGAAAGATATGCCAATGGCAAGCAAGCAAACATTGGTAAAGGCTTTGACAAATTCACAACCTGAAGAGTTTATCCTAAAAATTAAAAATAACGAATCCTATTATCAGCATATACCATCCTTAAAACAGGAAGGCTTTTATATGGGGAGTAGAGCTGGTACAACCCCATATTATTCCAACAACGCGACGGATACTATTATTAAAATGAGTCGCTCCTTGGGTTATATATCTCAGCCACAATTAGATTGGCAACTAACAAACAAAACTAAAATGATAGGAGATTATAAATGCTATAGAGCGAGCATAAAAGAGAAATTGTATAGCAGGCAAGGATATTATTATTATAAGGATGTGATTGCCTGGTTTACTCCAGAAATCCCTTTAAATTTTGGACCCAAGAATTACAAAGGTTTACCTGGATTAATTCTACAAATCGAGGATAATGAATATACTTTAACTGCAACAAAAATAAACCTAAATCCATCTGAAGAATTTAAAATTGAAAGACCGAAAAAAAACGCTAAAGTGATAACGAAACAGGAGTCATTTGATCGCATTAAGGAAATGGAAGATGATAGGCAAAAGTCTTTCTCTGCTAAAAATCGATAATCTTCCTATTCTAATTCCCGCTTATGATTTACAGGATATTTATATTCCTTCTACTATTTTTATTTATTCCATTTGAAGCCTTTTCTCAAAGGTCCTTAACAGGTAAGGTTACTGACAGTTTGAATAACCCTCTCGCAGGTGCCAACCTTATAGCAGAGCCAAGAGATTCCTTAAAACAACTAAAATTTGCTATTACCGGAGATGACGGAAAATTCAGCTTGCAGCTAGAAAATATATACTACACCGTTACAGCAAGTTTTATGGGATTTGAGCCCAATAGTTTCGAAATAAAACCGTCCGCAAATATGAGCAAAGATATCGTACTGAATCCCAAAGCAGAGGGACTTGAAGAAGTACTTATCGAGATGCCGGTTGTTGTCAAAGAAGATACAATAGTTTATAATGTCGACAAGTTGGTGACAGGTGAAGAACGTAAACTTAAAGATATTCTTAAAAAATTGCCGGGAGTAGAAGTAGATAGAGATGGTACTATCAGGGTGCGAGGTAAAGAGGTCACAGTCATGCTAGTAGAAAATAAAAAGTTTTTTGGAGGCGGGTCTAAACTAGCTGCTGAAAATATCCCAGCAGATGCAATAGATCAGATTGAAGTGCTTGATAATTACAATGAAGTCGCTTTTTTGAAGAATGTTTCTGACAGCAAAGAAATGGCTATGAACGTCAAACTTAAAGAAGATAAGAAGAATTTCGCCTTTGGAGATGTTGAGGCTGGCAAAGGTAATAAAGACTTTTACAGGGCACATGGGAATCTTTTTTATTACAGCCCTAAGACTAACCTAAATGTTATTGGTAATCTAAACAACATACGTGAACAGGTACTAACTTATGAGCAATATTTTAACTTTAAAGGAGGGTTGAATTCCGTTTTTAATCAGGGGAGCACAGATTTAAACTCTTCAAATATTGATTTTACGCAGTTTCTGGAGAGCCAAGATGTTGTAGAGAGCAGGAGGCAATTTGGGGCTTTAAATATTTCACAGGAGGTCAATAATAAATTGGATATTTCTGCTTACGGCTTATTTTCTAAAACAAACGAAAAAACGTTTGTGGAGGCTATAAATCGATATAATTCATTTAGTGAAATTAGTGAGAATTCATCCGCAATAGATAATGTAATAGGAATCGGTAATATCCAAGCGGTATATTTACCAAACCTGACTGATCAATGGTATTTTAAAAGCCTGTTTAAGAGAACGGACAACAAGTATAAGAAACGAATAAATTCAGTTGTAGATTCATTAAACAATACATTTTTAACCAATGAAGATGTCAGAGGATCTTTTTTTAACCAAAGCATAGAATGGCACAGAAAATCCTCAAAGGAGCATACTTTTTCTGCTGCTGTTAATTATACTTTTGAAAAACGGTTGCCAGAGATCTTATGGGAAACTTCAGATCCCATTTTGCAGGGACTGGTTCCAATTGTAGAGCAACCTGTATATTTAATAAATCAAAAAAAAAGGGTTAAAAATAATCAGTTTAATGCATTTTTTAAGCATTATTGGGTACTTAACAAGAATCATCACATTTACACGACACTAGGTAATACCTACCTAAACAATAAATTTCAAACTCATGAATATCAAAATCTAGATGATGGAAGTTTTAATGATTTCTCAAATGATAATTTTGGAAATGATTTGGATTTTACTCTGAACGATTTATTCTTAGGATTACACTATAAGTTTCAGTTGGGGATCTTTTCATTTGATCAGGGGTCATATTTACATCAATATAGTTGGAAAGTTAGCCAGGCGGATCTTGTCACAAAAAATAAAATACTGATTTTACCAAGTCTGCGGGCTGAAGCTAAACTCAGCCAGACCAAGGACTTTGAATTTGAATATCAGCTTAAATCCTCATTTTCTGATGCTCCACAATTTGCCAGTAGATATTATCTACGTACCTACAATAGTGTTGCTCAAGGAAATGAAAATATTGAAAACGGATTAAGCCATAATTTTAAATTCCGATTTAATAAATTCAGTACTTACAGGGGCTTTCAATATTATGCAGTCGCAAATTATACCCAGCAGGTTCAGGGAGTTGTGAATTCGGTAAACTATGAAGGTATAAACCAGAGTATAATACCTATTCTGCTGCAAGACCCTGAAACTCGATGGAGTATTTATGGTAGATTAAGTAAAAAAATTAGCGAAATCGACTTTCGAGGAGGAACACGTTATAATGCTTCGAGATATAAACAAATAGTAAACAGTAATTTAGTCGAAAATACAAACACTAATTTTTCTTACAATATTTCGGGTAAAGCATTATTTGATAATTTCCCAATCATTGAGCTGGGTTTTCGCCAAATTTTCGGCAGTTATAAATTAAGTGGAAGAAAATCGAAGTTTATTACCAATGAACCTTTCTTAAATGTTGATTATGATTTTTGGAAAGGCTTTATTTTCTCATTTGATTATACAGCATATAGGTATAAAAACAAAGATTTAAATCTGAGTAACAATTACGAAATTGCCAATACTTCTCTATATTATAACAAAGGTAACAGCGCGTGGAGTTTTGAAGTGGAAGCACAAAATCTATTTGATGTTGAATTTAAAAGTCGCAATAGTTTCTCTTCTTACATCATTTCAGATAATCGAACCTATATCTTACCTAGGATAATTATGTTTACCATTGGATATAAATTATAGTCTAACAGTCAAAATAAAAACTAAATTACGTAAATGGCCCAGTTTACAACAAAGAACTAAGGTAAAATCCAAGTCCTTTTAAGCTAATTTGGACATATAATTTTCCTGGTAAAAACTACCTGATTTGGCGATGGCAAATGCCTGCTTCAGGAGCTTATTACAAACGGCTATTAGTGCCAGTTTCTTACTCTTACCTTTCTCTACAATCCGCTCATAAATTTCCCTGCAGGCCTTGTTGGTTTTGCAAGCAGTGAAGCTGCACATAAATAGTAGATTCCGAAGCTTTCGATTCCCGACCTTGCTTATTCGACTGCGTCCTCTTACACTGGTTCCGGATTGCCTGATCGTTGGAGTGATCCCGGTAAAACAACAAAGCTGCCTGGCATTCTCAAAACTGGTAAATCCATCTGTAAGAACTATTAAGAGCATCGCCGTCTTCTTTCCCATCCCTGGAATACTAGTTAATTGCTCCAGTTGCTTTTCCTGGGTTTTTCTAACTAAGGATTCTAGCTTGGTCTCAATCTGGGCTAATTCCTTCTCTAATTGCTTTAGCGAACGATTCAGAGATCGAGTGACAATCTTTGAAGGCGTACCGAGAGCTTTCTCCCCATGGATCTTATTCTTAACAGCAGTGCGTTGTTTCAAATAAAGATCCTGAAGACTTAGTAGCTGCAAACACTCTGCCTGCACGGCATTCCTGGCTGTATACAATGGAACTTTAGTAGCCTGTGCATATTCACAGATGGCTTTGGCATCACTCTTATCGGTCTTGATCTTGGAGAGTCTCATCTGAATAAAACGCTTGACCGAAAGTGGATTCACAACCGATACCGTTATACCTTTCTCATATAAATACTGGGCTAATCTATAATGATAATAACCAGTGGCTTCCATTACTACCAGGCTGTCATTCTTGAGGAACTTCAGCAAGCCTTTAAAGCCTTTTACGTCATTGGAGAATTGATCGTGCTTTCCATCTTGATCTACTACATCAAAGAATGATTTACTAATGTCTACTCCGTAAAAATGTTTAATTTTATCCATAAGAGAATGATTGGAAAGAACAGCTACTTTGGTTTTCATCGACTTAAAAACGAGATCCAGGTCTCACAGAACTAAACGAAATTAAAGTAGAAAAGAGAGGGGATTATCATTGTTGACGGAATCTCTAGTTCCCACGGTTCATGTAATCTTATTCCTCTCTTTTGTTCTTTCTGTTTAACTATCAAAATTTAGAGAAATTAAACTTAAGACGGTTCATCGCCAATAAGCGGTAGCGTTAGAAAGAAAATAATTAACTTGACCAACAAACCAATACTAAGCCGACAAATCCGCGTCCCTTACTCCGCCAACTGGCGATAACCGTATTCCAAGATCAAATCCAAGCTATTTTTAAACAATTTTATGCGGCATATTTACACAAATCAACATAGGGTGTGCCTCGTTTGATCACCGCAAATACTCTAGATAACAACTTGTTTCGAACATTATTCAAGGCAATCATTTTCGGCTTTCCTTCTGCCACTTTTCGCTGGTAATATGCTCGTAATTCTCCATCATGCTGGATCGCTGATACACTGGCCATACTCAGCAGACTTTTCATTTTTCGGTCACTCAGGGGATGTCCTTTAGCTCGTTTAAATACACTGGTTCCTGAACTGTGCTCGAAGGGTGCTGTTCCGCAGTAACTCGAGAACTGCCGCCAGCTACTAAAACGTTCAAAATTACAGGTGTGATACAGTAGTTGGCAGGCCAGAATCCGTCCTACGCCTTTCAGGCTGGTCAGAAGTTTGTAGTTCTTCCCCAGATCTTCTTCTCGTTTCAATAACTGATCAATCTGCTTTTCCAGTTTCAGAATTTGCTTGCTTAAATAAGCGATCGTGTGCTTTAAGCTTTTGCAGCTTACATCTGTTGACGGACTCGATAAAAGGCCGCTCAGCTCTTCTAAAGTACCCATAAGTCCTGAACGATTTCGAACTAACTGATCCCTTAAACTTAAAAGTCTACCCAGCTCTAATAAGGCTTCATCCCGAATGCTACTGCACTCTAACTCTTCCCGGTGCAACCAGGCATATCTGGCAATCAGTTCTGCATCTACACGATCAGTTTTCATTCTCACTAATCCAGAAGATCTTTTAACCACGATTGGATTCTCTTGCACATACACTAAACCGTTAGTCTGCATGAAGATCGCCAGCTTTAAAGAATAATTCCCGGTATGCTCAAAACAGTATAAAACTGATTTTTCATTATCGCAGAATTTACCAACCCATTTGATAAGGGAAATATAGCCTGATTTTGTATTATCGAATACCCGATGTTTACTATGATTATGAATAAAAACATCTAAAGTCTTTTTGGATACATCGATCCCTACGGCTAACTCGCAATTTTTCATATCTTTAAAATCAGTTAAATGAAGTTGCGGAAACTATCTCCTTTAACGGGTCCTAATAGACCTGGTATTCCAATTAGTTCTTCGCAACATTAGTAGAAGCTAAGGGGACTCTTACGATTAATAGGACTGAAACTAGAGACCGTTATAGTTCTCCCCTTAGTTCTCTCTTAAGATAGAAAACAAAGTAAAGGAGACCGTTGTGGCCAATTATAATCGTGATTTTCCTTTTAATTGAGATAAATTGATTTTACCTTTGATAATATCAAATGATACTATCAAAATGAAACCTCCATACGAGATTACCGCAAAAATCTTAAGAATTATAACTTCAATTTCTGAGAAATTAGGAGCTATTAATGCAACTTATCTGAATAAACCTTCTCCTAAATTAAGAAAAGAGAACAAGATTAAAACAATTCATTCTTCGTTAAAGATTGAAGGAAATACATTGACTGAAGAACAGATAACTGCACTTTTAGAAAACAAAAGAATTATCGGTCCGAAGAAAGATGTAAAAGAGGTTTTAAATGCAATTGAGATTTATGAACACCTAGAAAATTATGATCCATTTAATGAAAAATCATTTTTGAAATGTCATAAAGATCTAATGCAAAACCTAATAGATGATGCAGGAAAATACCGAAAACAAGGTGTTGGAATAATGAAAGGTTCTGCAGTAGAACATTATGCTCCACCCTATCAAAATGTACCTTTCTTAATGAAAGATTTATTCGAGTATTTACAGATATCAGAAGAAATTGAATTGGTAAAAAGCTGTGTATTTCATTATGAAATGGAATTCATTCACCCATTTTTAGATGGAAATGGAAGAATGGGCAGATTGTGGCAAACATTAATTTTAATGCAAAAATATCCTGTATTTGAATATCTGCCTTTCGAGACATTAATTAGCAATGACCAGGAAAAATATTATTCTGCATTATCAGATAGTGATAAAGCTGGAAACTCGACAGCATTTATAGAATATATGCTAGGAGTGATTGATAAATCACTAGAAGAATTGCTCAATTTCACTAATAGAACTCTGACTGAAAAAGACCGATTGGAATATTTCTTATCTCTAAATAAGAGAGAATTTACCAGAAAAGATTATATGGAAGTTTTCAAAGATATCTCCGGAGCAACGGCAAGTAGAGATCTAAAGAAAGGTGTGGAACAAAATTTATTCAAAAAGATTGGTGATAAAAACAAAACTCGATATAAGATATAACTGGCCACAACAGCGATTAACGAAGCCAATATGCGGCATTCCAGGAAAAATAATAACTTAGAACTCCAAACTACAAAACAACAAGCCGACTACTCCGCGTGCTAATTTCCGCACACTGGCGTTAATCGCAGCCGTTGGCACTAATTTTTTGAACGTATGAAGAAAATCTATAAATTATTAATTATTCTTTTCGTCATACTTGTACAGAGTTGCACAAAGAAAGAAGATGACTTGATTAGTCAAAATTGCGAAATAGATTGTACGGAAATTATAGGGAAATTAATGACAGATAATGGAACAACTCCAATTTCTAATCATAAAATTACTGTTGTTTGGGACAATTCAAGTTTAGGATCAGGAACTATAAGAACAAAAGCCATGACGAGAACCAACTCTAATGGCGAATTTTATTTTAATTTTTACATTCGAGATGACGAATTAAAAGATGGTGTTTATAGAATGTATTACGATGAACTTAATGGCGATAATTTTATCAGGGCTGACCTAAATGGAATAGATGTTTTCCAGATAAAACGTGATACCACATTAGTTCGTAACCATAACATTCCGAAAAAAGCATTCTTAAATTTGACAATATTAAATTTAGAAGATATTCAAACAAATAACAGTTTTTTTATAAACTTTGAATTTGTAAAACCGCCAGGCTATTCTCAATCTATTAGCGGGATTAATAGAGGATGGTCTAATGAATTTGAGAGTAATCAATTAATTGAGATCGCAGGGAATCAACCTGTGATAATTGAAGTTATTAGAGAGATTGACAATGTTCAAACTACAAAATATGACACTTTATTTGTCAATTCGGGAACCACATCAAATTTTACCGTAGATGTTAATAACTAAAAAACTAGTACCAACAGCGGTTCATCTCAAATTACGGGTGTTCGAGGAAAAAGTGTAATTTTAGAAACCAACAAACAAACCGGTAAGCCGACAAGCCCGCGTCCCTATTCCCGCAACTTGCGATAACCGCAAACCGTTGTACACAATAATATTATGAGAATTCTGCTACTATTTTTTTTAATAATTCTTTCTAATAATTCATTTGCATGTGAATGCTCGGAATTAAATAAAAATAATGTAAATGAGTTTAAAGCTAATGTTGATTATATAATAATCGGAACAGTAATAAATCAGTTGAATCCTGAAAAAACTGAATATCTAGATTATAATTGGGAAAAAGAAAAAGAAGCTTATGATATTATTGTAAAAGTAAAAAAGGTTTTTAAAGGTAGTATTCAGTCAGATACACTTTACATTACCCAGTACCCAAATAGTAATTGCTCAAGAACATTTAGTGCAGGAAAAGATTACATCTTCACCGGAAAAGAAATTAAAAAATTCATTAATACTAATATCAATTCTAAGAGAAATTACGGCAAACTACATGATCCTATTTCAGATTCCGACAGTATTCCGATCGTAGAAATGGAAAATATACCACCGCCAGAATATAAATTTGAAAGAGGAATTTTATATGTTGATTTTGAAAATACTGATCAATGGAATTTGCTTTTAAAAAAACATCCAATGATTTTGACAAATCAATGCTATTCTTATAATATTGATGATGAACTTGGCCAAGTGTTAATTAGGTAAATATTACTGTGTACAACAACGGTTATCACAAATAGCGGGCAACCTTTCAAAGAAAATAATTAACTTGATCAACAAATCAGGTCCAAAGCCGACAAGTCCGCGTCCCTTACTCCGCCAACTGGCGATAACCGAGAACGTTAGCCATAATTATTAAAAAATTCATCTGAAATTGAAAAGAATTTTAATTACTTCACTGTTAGCTTTAATTTTTGCAGCTTGTCACGAGGAAAAATCTCAAATTGATATTTGGATTCACGAATTGGGTATTAATCCGACCGAAATTAAAAATATTGATACTCTAAAATACGATAAAGGGAATATTAAAAGTCTAACATTTCACAAATCAGCAAATGACTATTATAAATTTGTACTCTACGAAAGTGGTTTTAAAAAACAATTCTATCGAATTAAAAATGGCCAATTTCACGGTAAAGCTATAGATTGGTTTGAAAATGGAAATAAGAAATGGACAAGGGAATATGAAGAAGGGAATTTAATCGGGCACAATATTTCTTTTCAAGAAAATGGTTTTAGGGAGCAGGATTATAATACAGAGGATAATTCCGTCACATACTTTTTTCAAAATGGAAATCCAAGAGCGGTTTATACAGATTTTTCAACCACCTTCTACTACGACAACAGAAGTAAATTTGAGGTTTATACACACGAATTAAACTCAAAAAATGAAAATACAGGAAGAGGTAAAGTGGAATTTTATAGTGAAAATCAGGATTTAGTTTTTGAAGGGACTTATGATAACAATATTTTCTCCAAAAATGGTACTAAATTTAATGGAGAGATTACTAGTTATTTTAATAATGGCGAACCCTCTTTAAATTTTTATTTAAAAGATGGAATTATTCAAGGTAGATACTTCACATACCACGGAAATGGAAATTTAAAATACGAAGGAGAAACGATTGATGCTAAACAAATTTATTATAAAAGTTATTATCCGAATGGCAAACCTGAATATGAATTTGATAAATTAAATAATATCGAGAGAATTTGGGATGAAAATGGTAAACGGATAGAATAACTATGGCTAACATCGGTTCACCGCAAATAACGGGTATTCCAGAAAAAGTGTAATTTTAGAAATCAAGAAAAAAACAGGTAAGCCGACAAGTCCGCGTCCCTACTCCCGCAACTTGCGGTAACCGTAACCGTTACCCGCAAGCAAAGAAAAATCGTAACAATGAACAAAATCTGTGGAATATTAATTTTAGCCATTTTGATAATTGGTTGTAAAGAAGACAAAAAGCAAAAGCAATTAACTTCTAATCAAACCAAATTCAATCAGGAGTTAGCAAAGGAACTTAGAAGAATTGCTGAAATTGATCAAATTGCTGCCTACATTCCACAAGGTGAATACAAAAAATTAAGCCAGGAAGAATGGAATGAATTTAAAGACAGCGTTTTTACTACTAATCAAAAAAGAATTGAAGAAATTTTTAACGAATACGGCTTTGTTGGATATGATTTAGTTGGTGAAAAAGGTTCACAAGATTTTTGGCTAGTAGTTCAACACTCAGATCATAATCCAGAATTTCAAAAGAAAGTTTTAGAAAAAATGAAACAAGAGGTTGAACAAGGAAATGCAGATTCCAAAAGTTATGCTTTATTAGTAGATCGCGTTAAACTTAATACAGGTAAAAGGCAGATCTATGGAACTCAAGTTGATTATAATTTCAAATTAGCACAAGCCTATCCAAAAAAATTGGCAGATAGTCTAAATGTAAACCAAAGAAGAAAATCGGTCGGGCTTGAACCTATTGAGGTCTATCTTAATAGAATGTCAGAAATGCATTTTGAAATGAATAAAGAGGGGTATATTAAAAATGGAATAAACGAACCTAAATTATATGAGGTAGACTAATTTGCCAGCGGGTAACAGCGGTTCATCTCAAATTCCGGGTAATTGTGGAAAAATTGTAATTTTAGAAACCAAGAAACAAACCGGTAAGCCGACAAGTCCGCGTCCCTACTCCCGCAACTTGCGATAACCGCAAACCGTTGGCAACAAGCTATAGAAAAATCTGCCTTAATGAATTTTAATAAAAAAGATTATTTAGACATATTCGAAAACGCCATAAGTTGGATTGTAGTTTTAGCAATGTTCATTTACGGTTTTGGCAAACTCTTCCAATTTGAGGGAGCTGCTGAAATTGATAAAACGGTCTCCGAATTAAATGGCATGCAATTAATGTGGGCGTTTTACGGTTATTCAAAATCATTTGCAATTACACTTGGTATTTTCGAAGTCATTGGCGGCTTATTAATTTTAATAAAAAGAACTAGAATTATTGGTTGTTTATTTACGTCAACAATCTTGATAAATGTTATTCTTCAAGACATATTTTTTGAAATTCATTTAGGGGCTTTAAAAGCTGCCATTTTATACCAAGTCCTAATTTTAATTATCCTATGGATAAATAAAGAAAAAGTTATTAGGAGTATTAAAACCTTATTAGAAGCAAGAAAAATTCAACAGACAAAAACGAAATTTGCTATAAAACTTGTAGTCGCTTTTGTAATATTTGTGGGTTTGAGAATATTAGAATATTACGGAACAATTAAATGGTAAGAAAAAAATCAAATTTATCCATTGAACTTATCAGTCGATATTGCGTGTTCGCAATTTTAAATATGTACGCAGTAAGAAAGCTTTTCGGAGGTCAGTTTTATATGAAAGGAGAACTTCCTTTAGATGTTGCAAATATGACCTTAGGTGAAGTAGATAGTTTTTCCTTAGGGTGGACATTTATGGGCTATTCTATCTATTATGTTGCCATTATTGGAATTATTCAATTAATTGGAGCCTGGTTACTCCTTTGGAATAGAACAAAGCTTATTGGTGCATTTATATTAGTTCCTATTATGGTAAATATTATAATTTTTGATCTAATATTTATTAAAATATATACTGCTGCAGTTTTATCAATTATAATTTTCGGTTTATTAATTTTAATATTTCAGTTTAATAATCAAAAACTATTTGCTGCAATAAAAATATTAACATCCAACAATTTACAGACATCTTCTAAAAATGTTCTAATCAATATTGGGGCAAGTCTAATTGCTTTGGCGATGATATTCTTATTTTGCTATTCGATAGAACTTTTAACGTGGCAAACATAATTTCAAAAAGTCGTAAAATCGCCAGTTGCCAACAAAGAACTAAGGTAAAATCCAAGTCCTTTTAAGCTAATTTGGACATATAATTTTCCTGGTAAAAACTACCTGATTTGGCGATGGCAAATGCCTGCTTCAGGAGCTTATTACAAACGGCTATTAGTGCCAGTTTCTTACTCTTACCTTTCTCTACAATCCGCTCATAAATTTCCCTGCAGGCCTTGTTGGTTTTGCAAGCAGTGAAGCTGCACATAAATAGTAGATTCCGAAGCTTTCGATTCCCGACCTTGCTTATTCGACTGCGTCCTCTTACACTGGTTCCGGATTGCCTGATCGTTGGAGTGATCCCGGTAAAACAACAAAGCTGCCTGGCATTCTCAAAACTGGTAAATCCATCTGTAAGAACTATTAAGAGCATCGCCGTCTTCTTTCCCATCCCTGGAATACTAGTTAATTGCTCCAGTTGCTTTTCCTGGGTTTTTCTAACTAAGGATTCTAGCTTGGTCTCAATCTGGGCTAATTCCTTCTCTAATTGCTTTAGCGAACGATTCAGAGATCGAGTGACAATCTTTGAAGGCGTACCGAGAGCTTTCTCCCCATGGATCTTATTCTTAACAGCAGTGCGTTGTTTCAAATAAAGATCCTGAAGACTTAGTAGCTGCAAACACTCTGCCTGCACGGCATTCCTGGCTGTATACAATGGAACTTTAGTAGCCTGTGCATATTCACAGATGGCTTTGGCATCACTCTTATCGGTCTTGATCTTGGAGAGTCTCATCTGAATAAAACGCTTGACCGAAAGTGGATTCACAACCGATACCGTTATACCTTTCTCATATAAATACTGGGCTAATCTATAATGATAATAACCAGTGGCTTCCATTACTACCAGGCTGTCATTCTTGAGGAACTTCAGCAAGCCTTTAAAGCCTTTTACGTCATTGGAGAATTGATCGTGCTTTCCATCTTGATCTACTACATCAAAGAATGATTTACTAATGTCTACTCCGTAAAAATGTTTAATTTTATCCATAAGAGAATGATTGGAAAGAACAGCTACTTTGGTTTTCATCGACTTAAAAACGAGATCCAGGTCTCACAGAACTAAACGAAATTAAAGTAGAAAAGAGAGGGGATTATCATTGTTGACGGAATCTCTAGTTCCCACGGTTCATGTAATCTTATTCCTCTCTTTTGTTCTTTCTGTTTAACTATCAAAATTTAGAGAAATTAAACTTAAGACGGTTCATCGCCAATAAGCGGCACCGTAAGAAAGAAAATATTTAACTTGACCAAGAACAAAATACCAAGCCGACAAATCCGTGTCCCGCACTCCGCCAACTGGCGATAGCCGAGACCGTTAGGTGTAATTTTTCAACTTGCGGAAGTTACCAATTTTGGGTATATTTGATAAAAGATGAAAAATGAATAAAAACACGTCCATATCATTAGGTGATTACTTTGACCAATTTGTAAGAAGTAGAATAAATGAAGGTAGATACAAAAATGTTAGCGAAGTAATTCGTGCAGGATTGAGATTATTAGAAGAGGAAGAAAGTAAAGTTGCTGTATTAAAAAATGCAATTCAGGAAGGAATTGATAGTGGAATTGATTATGATTTTGATCCAAAAAAACATCTTGATTCTTTAAAATCAAATAAACGACTGAATGGCTAAATATTATTTGACCAAAAAAGCAGTCGTTGATTTGACTAATATTTGGGATTATACAAAAAAAATGGTCAGAAAAACAAGCTGACAATTACTACCAAAATCTGATTGAAAGTTTTGAGGAAATAACTCAAAAACCATTCTTGGGAAAGAATTATGAAGGAATTACATCTGGATTACTCGGATTAAAAGTAAAAAAACATATTATTTTTTATCGTGAGATTTCTAAAGATCAGATCGAAATCACAAGAATATTACACGGAAGTATGGATTTAAAAAGAAGGATTCGAGAATAAAAAACTACACCTAACAGCGGTTCATCTCAAATTCCGGGTATTGTAGAAAAAGTGTAATTTTAGAAACCAGGAAAGAGAACAATAAACCGACAACTCCGCGTCCAGACTCCCGCAACTTGCGATAGCCGAGACCGTTGCCACGCATTTTGAAGAAAGTTTATTACATATCATTAATTATCGGACTTTTAGTTCAAACAGTTTCTGCACAGGTAAAGATTAATTCAGAAACTAAAGAAAAATCTGATTTAAAAAAAATCTATAAAATTGAAATAGATAACTATCAAAAAGTTCAACTATTCAGGACTGATTATGATCAATATTATGGATTTCTAATTAATAAAGTTTGGAAACAAAAAAGACATAAAAGAACAAATGATTCTATAATCCAGAAAATTAAAATTCCGAACAAAGAAGTAAAGGAATTAATGATCAATTTGGAGAAAAACGGATTTGAATCTTTAATTGACTGCTATAAAATTAAAGATTGTATTTCCGGATTGGATGGAACAACTATAACATTTTCCTTTCAAGAATCTGATAAAAGAAATGTAGCATCAAATTGGGAATTAAATTCTGACTATTATTACAAACAGAATAAAGTGGAAGTACCAGGTGAAGTTCTAAAGGCACGAAAAATCTACAAAATCATTAATGATAAATATGATCTAGAAAATGTTTTTTCAACTTTTTTGAATAGACTTCCTAAAGGAGAATATTCTTATGGTATGCTGATTATGACAAAAAAATAACAAAACGCGAGGCAACATCGGTTCATCTCAAATTATTGATGTTTTAGAAAAAATTGTAATTTTAGTAATCAGGAAACAAAAACGGTAATTCTACAAATCCGAGTCCCTACTCCAGCAACTTGCGGTGATCTTAATCGAGATAAGCAATTTTACTATAATTATGAAAAATAGAAATTCAATAATATTACTGTATTTTTTGTTGCTCACGACTAAAACAATTTTAGCTCAAGATAAAATTGACCAATTTTTAAAGAATCAGCCAATTATTGATGTTCATATACATATCACAAAAGGTTATGCCGACAACGAAGATTACAATAAAATAAATGCAGATATAGACATTGCCAAAATTGAATGGATGGGTCAGCGTTTTGACGAAAACAATATTGTTTTGGCTTTGGGTGGCGGACCGATGAAATATGCAAAATTATGGCAGGAGTTAGATAAAAGACACTGGAGCGGTCCAAGATTTCCATGTAATCCGCTTAGAGAACAGGACGAACCTTGTGAAAACGAACTCCCAAACCTAAAAGAGCTGGACAGTCTTTTTAAAAATGGAACATTTAAATATCTCGGTGAAACTTCATTTCATAGTATGGGAATTCATCCTGCAGATGAAAGATTCAATCCTTATTGGGAGTTAGCTGAAAAATATCAAATTCCGATTGGATTTCACGCTGATGCTGGCCCTTTCCGAAGAAACATGGAAGAAACACCAAATTGGAACGAAGAATATGGAAATCCTTTATTATTACTTCCTGTCTTAGAGAAATACCCAAAACTGAAAATTTATTTAATGCATTATCCCGGCAGATATTTTAACGAATGCATTGAAGTAATGAAAAAATATGAGCAAATATACTGTGAGATAACTGCCGTTAGTATGTTTGCTCCAAAAGAAAAATGGGAACCTAAAGTAAAAAAATTATATGAAGAAGGATTAGGAGATAGATTAATGTTTGGTTCGGATTACGTTGGAACCATCAGGAAAAATATTGAAATAATTTATAATTTAGATTGGCTATCTGAAGAACAAAAAAGAGACGTTTATTACAATAACGCAGCGAAATTCTTAAATCTTACTGAATTGGAAATTACAAGGCATCATAAAATGGTCGAATAAAAACTGCGTACAACAAGATTACCACAAATGGCGGATTTAATAGAAAAAAACTAATTAGTTTCCCTAACAACCCAAACTATAAGCCGACAAATCCAAATCCATTATTCCGCGCCACTTGTCGTTGAACGTAACCATTAGGCTCAATTATTTAAAGAATGATGAAAATAGTATCAAGTTCTGGAAAGGGAAATTTTAAATTAACTAAAAACGACAAAGAAATCTGTGAGTTAGTTTATAGTAATTGGTTTTCAGATGAAGCTAAAACGGTTCTAAACGGAAATAATATCGAAATCAAACCTAAAAATATTTGGACAAGTAAGGTTGACATTTACAAGAATGACAATAATATCGGAGATATAACTTTTAACCTAAAAAGTCAAATGATTATTCGATTAGAAAATCCAAATGGAAAGGAATTTAATTTTGTATTGAAAAATAGGTCCAAGTATAGAGTGAAATTTGAAGTTTATAACGAATCCAAAACCCTTCAGTTTTCGCTTAATTCTGTTAATAATTGGAGTAAGCTGAATTACGATTATAATATTGAGCTGGCAGACATTAATTCAGAATTTGAATTAAATGAGCTCTTAGTTTATTGTGGTTATGCGACTAATCTATATCTAGCCATAATTAGTGCCGTATAATAGTGATAAAATTGCAACACTTAAAAGCGTATATTACAAATATAGGGTACTCTGGAAAAAAGGTTTAATTTAAATAAGCCGGCAGATCCCCGTCCCTTACTCCACCAACTGGTCTTAATCGCAACCCTTAGCTGCAATAGCTCAAAAAAAGTAAAATAACAATTTTTCATAAGCAGACAATTCAATGAGGTTCAGTTAATTAGCACCTTGTATTTTAAAAACCTTATTTGCTAATTATTACCTTTGAGAAAATTTATTCAGCTATCTAAATAACAAGATGAAAAAATTTAAAGATGTTGATGAGTACATAAAATCGTTTCCAAAACCTATTCAAATTATTCTAGAAAAAATCCGAGCTACAATTTTAGAAAATGCTCCTGGTGCAATAGAATTGATTTCATATAATATGCCTGGATATAAATTGAATAAAAAGCCTTTAGTATATTTTGCTGCCTATAATAAGCATATTGGTTTATATGCTACTCCCTCCGGACATAAAGAATTTGAAGAAAAACTTTCAGAATATAAACAAGGAAAGGGATCTGTTCAATTCCCTTTAGATAAAGACATTCCTTATCATCTAATTGCAGATATTGTAAAATTTCGGGTGAAAGAAACTAAGTCAAATTGAATTTTTCTATACATTACTTAATGCTATCGCTACAGCCGGTAAAATCGGTTCATTCCCAATTATGGATATTATAAAAAAAGTGATTTTAGAAACCAAGCAACAAACCGGTAAGCCAACAAATCTGCGTCCCCTACTTTGTTAACTGGCGATATCAGAGACCGTTGCTAGCTTTTAAAAATTTAGAAATGAAATAAAATGAATATTTGTAAAAATTGTCAGAACAAATTTTCAGGAAACTACTGCAATAATTGTGGTGAAAAAATTATTAGCGATGAAGATTTTTCCATTACAAATATTCTCAGTCAGGCTGTTGGAGCCATAACAAATTTCGATTCTAAACTTTTAAGAACTTTTCAAATAATGGGTAATAATCCTGGCATTCTTTCTTCAAAAATTGTTTCAGGAATTAGAGTTCCATTCTTAAAACCTTTTCAAATATTTGTTATTTGTAACGTATTGTTTTTTATTTTTTTGTCCGATACAGATTTGTTTAGAACACCGGCTAAATGGTTTTTTAATGAGAATTTTCAATATTTCGGAACCACAGTAATAGACAAAGTTTCAATTATTATGAGGAAGGAAAATTTATCTTTTACAGAAGTTCAAAGTAAATATGATTCCATTTCCTCAAATCTTTCAAAATCCCTGCTTATTATATTGATTCCGTTTATTGCTTCCATAGGCATAATGATTAAAAGAAATTTACAATTCGGAAAGCATTTAATTCTAGCGACAATTTATTTTTCGCAACTTTTACTATGCACAACGATATTGTATTTAATAACAACCAATTTGCCGGTTCCAAATAAATGGTTTTTCACAGTCCCTGCCGTATTAGTGGCCATTGCATATTACGTTTTGTCTATAAAAAAATTCTACAATAAAAGTCTATTGTTTTCGATTGCATTTGGAATTTTTGGGATTTTTTTGATTGGGATTTTTATAAATTTTTATAGAAGTTTAATCAATATAATTTCATTATCACTATTATAAATCAGTGGCCAACAGCGGTTCATCTCAAATTCCGGGTATCGCGGAAAAGTGCAAATTAGAGTCCAAGAAACTAACCTTTTAAACCGACAAAATCGGTTACCGCAAATAGATAGCACCGTTATTAAGAAAATAATTAATTTGACTAACAAACCAATTGAAAATGGTACGATGTTAATGGAATTTGAGGCTATCTTCTCCGGGAGGCTGCATATTTCCAGTGATTTAACAAAAAAAGACAAGTACTGCAGAAGTTTTATAGTTATTGGAGTATAAACTCAAGGTTTTTGGTAAAAACTTTTTCGATAAAAATAACTACCTAATTCAAAGTTGAACAGTTCGCTTTCATTAATCCGTAATCTGGCGCAGAAGCTCGATTTACGACAATTTTAAATATTCCTTAATTTGATTTTTATAACTCTTTCCAATCGGAATTTGATGCTCTCTAATTTGTATCCTATTACCTTGAATGGTCTCAATTTTATTTTGAGCGACAATAAAAGATTTATGAACCTGGAAAAATCTTTTAGCGTCGAGCAAATCTAAAACATCCGATATTTTTTCTCTGATCAATAGTTGATCTTCAGTTAAAACCAACTTACAATAATTTCCGGCGGCTTCCACAAACAAAATATCCTTCAAATTAACCTGCGTGTATTTCTTATCGCTATAAAGAAAAACCTGGTTTTCTTCTGAATTTGTAGAGATTCCAGGCTGAATTGTACTTTTTCCTTGGTTAACTTTATGGACTGCTTTTAAAAACCGCTCAAAACTGAATGGTTTCAATAAATAATCCACTACCGCTAATTCATAACCCGTTAAGGCATGTTCTTTATGCGCTGTGGTTACAATAATTTGTGGGCCATTTTGCAAAGTTCTTAGAAAGTCAAAACCTTTTAATTTTGGCATATTGAGATCTAAAAAAATGAGATCTACTGAATGCGTTCTGAGGTATTCCAAGGCTTCGATAGCATCGTAACATTGCTTTGCCAATTGCATGTTAGGTAATAGCACGGCATAACCTTTAATGATGTCGTGGGCTATAGGTTCATCGTCTATAATTAAATAGGTCATAGCTGTAATTCTAGTTGGGCTTTGTACACCGAATCTGCTTTATCAATCCTTAGCATATGCTTTTCAGGATAGGCCAATTGAAGTCTTCTCTTGAGATTATTTAAACCAATCCCCGATTGACCTAAACTTTCCGCAGCGTCAAAATTGTTTTCAATTACAAAAATGAAACTAGACTGATTTACTTTTAAATCTATATGAACATAGGCCTTTTCCCTCAAATTTTCAACTCCATGTTTAAAAGCATTTTCCAATAAGATGATCAATAGGAGCGGCCTGATCTTAATATTTTCTTTTTCAATAGCAGTATGGAACTGGACAGTGATCTCTTTATGATATCTTATGGTATGTAATTCAATATAATTCTTCAGATAGGTCACTTCTTCAGAAATAGTCACAACATTTTTTTCTCCTTCATATATACTGTAACGCATCAATTCGGAAAGCTTTAATATTATTTTTTTTACTGCTGCTGTGTCTTTATCTACAAGGCCATATATATTATTCAGCATATTAAAAAAGAAGTGAGGATTTACCTGACTTTGTAAATGCAGCAATTCATTTTTCCTGTTTTCATTTCTAATATTCAACAGTGATTGAAATTGTTTAATGAGCCAAATCAAAGCGGCTACCAGTAATAAGATATAATATATTATCACTATGATGCCCACTGCAGAAGGATATTCCCCAAGAAAAATAACCGAATCCTTTCCCAGAATTATAAGCTCGTAGGTCGTGATAGCCAAAGGCACCAGAATACTTCCCAAAATAACTACCCTAACAGGAAGATATTTGTCTCTTAAAATAGATTTCATTTGGCAAAAATAGTTGAAATAGCCCAGCAGTAAACGAATTGTGATCAACGAGTCCTACCTGACGATGAAGGGCGTACTATCCGGGATGTTTGATATAGAAGGCTATTGAATGATTATTCAGCACAAATAGACCTATGTACATCACAAATAATTATCCAGAGCAGAACTGCACAATATATTTGGTGCTCATCAATCAATAAGTGAACATTAAATCATTAAAAATGAAACAAAAAATCATACGCTATTTCAAGAATGTATTTGGAACCATACTGGTTTTAACAATCATCGGGATCATAGTAGTCATTTCTTTAAACGGAAGCCTGGAATATGGAAACAACCCGTTGAATGTAAATTTGGAAAAGGAAGGACCTTACGTATTTTACGATTCAGACAGCAGCCTCACTGTAAACTATATCCGCGGAAATAAAACCGACGGTTTCTACCTGGAGCAAACCATTCATTCAGCTAATGCAACAGTCCCACTAAGCTGTAAGTTCCCTTTAGATTCCTCAAGCTTTAGTTTTGAACTTACTTCAGATTTTGAAGTGCCAGCATCTTCTTATTCAGATAACCAGCCCATATTGGCAATTTCAGATATAGAAAGCGGTTACAAGACTTTTCGAGATTTTCTGATCACCCATAAAGTGATTGATCACCAATTAAACTGGACTTTTGATCAAGGCCATCTTGTGCTAGTTGGTGATTTTGTAGACAGAGGTTTCTCAACGACTCAGGTGCTATGGTTCATTTATAAATTAGAGCAGGAAGCAAAAGAACAAGGTGGACAGGTACACTTTATTATAGGAAATCACGAACTGTATAATATGCAGGGAAAATATCAATCTGCTTCCTATAAGTATTATGCCGTTGCGTCAATTCTGGAAAAACAACACCATGAGCTTTATAATAAACGCTCGTTTATAGGCAGATGGATGGCCTCAAAAAATTCAATGGAGCGCATTAATGGCCATTTATTCGCTCATGGAGGAATACATCCTGAGATGGCACAGTATGATATCACTCTGGAGGAAGTGAATCAAATTAATCGCCAAAACTATTCCAAGTCTTATTAT
This sequence comes from Christiangramia flava JLT2011, assembly GCF_001951155.1. NCBI lineage: Bacteria > Pseudomonadati > Bacteroidota > Flavobacteriia > Flavobacteriales > Flavobacteriaceae > Christiangramia > Christiangramia flava. The sequence continues at coordinate 3,137,528 of NZ_CP016359.1, read as the reverse complement.
CCCAAACCCGAAGAAACTGTAGAACAATTAATTATTTCCAATAGAAAAGGAATATGTTGGTACAGAGGTTATTTTAAAGATGATCTATCCCAGGAAGACGTTGAAAAAGGATTGAAAATGTTTGACGCAACAGCAATTATTGTAGGGCATACCATTCAATGGCGGGTTAACAAATTGTATGATGGAAAAGTAATTGCTATCGATGTAAAACATCCTAAGGACTATAATAAAAACTGGCCCAGCAAAGACTCTGAAGGCTTATTAATAACTACTGAAAATTATTTCAGGCTCAAAGGAAACGGGGAGCGAATAAAATTATAAAACATCTTATGAAAACTAAAATATACCATCTTTTAACGAAGCGCTACATGGCTGTATTAACCATGCTCATTGCTCCTCTTTTCGGTTTTATAGATCGTAATTTCGTGTACTTCTTTGGGTTGGGAGTCGCCGTTTTACTACTATGGTCCAGTAATTTCAACTGGTCAAAATTTGGCATGGGAAAGAAGATTACCAGAAAAACGCTTATTCAGAGTATTTTTTTAACGGCACTAATTTTTATCGCTTTCGGAATTTTTATAGATCCGATCCTTCAGCATTATTTTGGAAACTTTGATTTATCTTCCGTAGAAGATATTAGAGGAAACTTACTTGGGTATAGCATTTTAATGATTGTTATGTGGGTTTTCGCCGCCTTTGGAGAGGAATTTTTATTTAGAGGTTTCTATATGAAAAGTCTGGCAGAATTATTTGGAAACATCCATAAATCCTGGTTGTTAGCAGCATTCATCACCTCAATATATTTTGGAGTTTCCCATGCTTATCAAGGTTTGGTAGGAGTCATCTCCGTGTTTTTATGGTCGTTTTTGATATCCATACTATTCTGTAAAAACCGGCAAAATTTGCTTCTGCTCGTCTTGGTGCATGGATTTAGCGATACGATTGGGCTTACACTGATTTATTTAAATAAAGATCATCTTATTTCGGAATGGATTACAAAAATATTCTGGCAGAATTGATACAATCACCAACATCAGTTATTACCAACCGGTTTCAAAAATAAACAGCCTAAAATTTTACAAACCAAAGCGTTAGAATAAATATTGATCTTTCAACCTTTCAAGGGACAATAATTTATTCTCAATAATAGTCGAAATTATTCCGTTTTATCCCTGCAAAGAATAAATAATTGTACTAATTTACATCAATCAATTTCTATAAAAATGGAAAACAAAAAAATTCAATTATTACAATTAAGTTCCATAGGTTTACTATTAATCGCTCTATCTCAAATAATTTGGCATTTTTTCGAAATCCCCGATTTTTATAATGGAATATTCATGGGAATTGGGATTGGTCTCATGCTATTTGCCCTGATGAAAAGAAGAAAAATCAAAACTTCCTAAGAGTTGATTTCCTACGCAGTTTATACAGATACAAACGGAAAGGTCTGCGTGACCTGAAGCGGTAAATAAAAAAGCAGGTATATTAACCTGCTTTTTTACTATAATTTAAATTTTATCCCGAGCCTGCCGTTATGGTATCCGTGATTAGAATCTCCATCATCTCCCTGGAGGCGATTGGTGAATTCCGTGCTGAAATTTGCGTAGACCGATAAGTTTTTGGTAAAGCGGTATTCTAACCCACCTAAGCCGTTAAGACCTGCCCTGTTCACATTCTCTTCTCCCAAAGAATTTTTTGGTGCGCTACCCAAATAATTCAATTCCAGGCCACCAAGAGCAAACAAATTTGAATTAAAAAGACGATAATTCAGGGCAGTGGACAAAAGGTATCGATCTGAATCGTCGAGTTTTGCATATAGCAATTCCGAAGTTAAACCAAAGTTCTCATTAAACCCCGTATCGAAAGTCAAACCCAGATAAATTCCATCGCCATCATGGCCTCCTGGATTATATTTTTCCTTAATCTGGCCTACATTGGCTAAATCAAATTTGGAAGTAATGAATCCGGAAGTAAATCCAAATTGGGAATTTTTTTCGGCAGATGATGATTCCTGCGCGTTAGCAGATTGGATGATGATAGCAAATAAGGCTATTACACTAATTTTTCTAAACATTAATTTACTTTTTCTGTTAAGGTTGAAAATGATTGAAGTCCGCGAAAATAAAAAAACAATCCTGTAATAACGTCTTAACCTAAAATAATTTGATAAATTGATTTTGAATGTATCTCGCCTAATTCCCATTCGAGTCTAATTTCAATTTTATAAGTATATTACTCTCTGAACATTAGTAGAAATAAGCACTCTGCCCCTAACCCAATCCTTGCTGGAAAATTTTTATGAAATAGATGAAAAGTAATCGAAATTTAAGGCTCCTAATCTATATTGGATGCTGCGTCATACTGCATTTTCCGGGAGTTTCTCAAAATACTAACCAACAAAAATATCTTGAAAAAACTGGGATTCTAGACAGTCTTTATTCTGAACGTCTTTCCGAATACCGAAAAATCTATATTCAGTTTCCGGCTGATTATAATCCGAAGGCCAATAAAAAATATCCTGTAGCATATATTCTTGACGGAGAAGTCCTGTTACCTACAGTTAAAAATTTCCAGAACTTTTATAGCGGTGGTTTTACTCCTGAAATGATCCTGGTAGGTATCTCGAATGCAACGCATCGAACACGAGACCTCACAATTTCGGAAATCACTGAGAAATATGGCAATTCCTTTCCTGAAGAAAATGGTCAAGCTGAAAATTTTACTGCTTTTCTGGAAGAAGAACTCTTTCCTTTTATAGATCAAAAATATCCGGTTACGACTTATCGAACATTGATCGGCCACTCATATGGAGGTTTGTTTACGCTGAATACCTTGGTAAAACATCCCGATTTATTCACCAATTATCTGGCGATCGACCCTAGCCTGGATTGGGATGCCCAAAAATTGCTAAAGGAATCAAAAGTAAAATTAGCCCAAAATAATTATGCTGGAAAAAATCTGTTTATGTCCTTAAATGGCCAATTAGACATGCAAAATCCCAACATAAGCCTGGAAAATGTCATGCAGGATACGACCAATTTTACGGTATTCGCCAGGTCTAATATCGAATTCTCGAATTTGCTAAAGGAAAACGCTGCAAACGGATTGACCTATAATTGGAAATTTTATCCCAGGGATATTCATGGTACCGTGGCTTTTCCTTCAATCATGGACGGGTTAATTGCGCTATTTGACTGGTTCCAAATGGAGAATACTGCCAAATTCAATTCCCCAGATACTTCAGTAGAAGAACTTTCAGACATCATAAGCCACCGGGCTAAGAAGCTTGAAAACCATTTTGGGTACCAGGTTCCACCATATCCCGAAGAACTTCTCAATGCTTTAGGGTACATGAGTTTAGACATGGAACAGCTCATAAAGTCAAAGATGTTTTTTGAATTCGGCATTGAATTTTATCCGGATAGTCCCAATGTTTACGATTCGATGTCTGAATTCTATGAAAGAACCGGCGACGACGAAAACGCGATTCAGTTTGCGGAAAAAGCCAATTCTCTTAGCAATGACGACTATTTTAAAGAAAGATTACAAAAACTAAAGCAGCAATAAACCGGCAATTATGGGGGTTAGACCTTCCATTCATTCATCATTCCTGACTTGTTCTTAAGAAGACCGAAAAGCCTCTTTTTCATTTGAATAACCGGGTAATTATCAGGAAATTTAGCAAGCCTATTTTCAGAAATATTGAAGAATTTTTTTACTAAAAGAAGCATCCTAATCATAGCACTGATCGTACTGAAATTCGTGCTTCAGTACCTGTTATTAAGTCCTGAATATGACCTGCAGCGAGACGAATACCTGCATCTTGACCTGGGAAATCACCTGGCTTGGGGATATTTATCGGTTCCGCCACTTACCTCCTGGATATCGAGGTTGATTTACCTATTAGGGAATTCCGTTTTTTGGGTCAAGTTCTTCCCTGCCCTTTTCGGCGCCTTAACGATCCTGGTCGTCCTGAAAATAATTGAAGAATTAAAAGGAAACCTATTTGCTTTAGCCTTAGGCGGAACCTGTGTGCTCTTTTCGGCCATTTTGAGCCTGAACACTTTGTACCAGCCAAATTCCTTCGATGTCTTGAGCTGGACACTCTTGTATTATATTCTGATCAAATATTTCCATACTGAAAATTCAAAATGGCTGGTGGTTGCCGCTGTCGTTTTTGCCTTCGGGTTTCTCAATAAATACAATATCGTTTTTCAGGTTTTAGGACTAATCCCAGCCATTTTGTTGAGCCAGCAACGCAGGATTTTCGGTAAGAAACAACTGTATATCGCTGCATTTTTCGGTCTTCTACTAATTAGCCCAAACATCCTGTGGCAGTATCAGAACAACTTTCCGGTGATTCACCATCTCAATGAATTGACCGCCACACAGCTCGTGAATGTAGATAGGTTTGGTTTTTTGAAATCTCAAATTCTATTTTTCATCGGCTCCCTCCTAATAATCCTTGCCGGTTTATACAGTCTCCTAGCATACCGCCCTTTTAAAAAATACAGACTATTCTTCTGGTCATTCTTCTTTACCCTGCTAATTTTCCTTTACTTTCAGGCTAAAGATTACTATGCCATCGGGTTGTATCCTGTGTACATTGCCTTCGGAGCAACTTTTCTGGCTAATCAATTACAAACCGGAAGAAAACGCTATTTAAAACCAGTTTTGCTTTTGATCCCGATCATCTTTTTTGTTCCCATGTATCATATTGCGTTTCCCAATAAGAGTCCGCAGTATATTGTGGAACATTCAGAAAAATATAAAAAACTGGGTTTGCTGCGCTGGGAAGATGGTCAAGATCATTCGCTGCCGCAGGATTATGCCGATATGCTTGGTTGGAAGGAATTGGCTAAAAAAGTTGATTCGGTTTACCGCCATATGCCAGATCGCAGGCCAACACTCATACTTTGTGATAATTATGGCCAGGCCGGTGCGATCAATTATTATACTGAAAATGATCTACAGGCGGTTTCTTTCAATGCAGATTACATCAACTGGTTCGACCTTGAGAAGCCCTATAAAAACCTCATCAGGATTAAGAATTATGAAGAAAAAAATGCAGAATTTAAGGAGACCAGTCCTTATTTTGAACATGCTGTTCTGGCTGATTCGATAACCAATCCATACGCCAGGGAATACAGAACCTTAATATTTGCGTTTGAAGGCGCTAAAATTGATATGAATCGCCGGCTTAAAATTGAAATCGAGGAAGTAAAAAACGAATGGCGATAAACTTCATTATCGATAAGACAGAAATGCGAGAAGGTTACGACCGAATTATTCCAATTTGAACTATTAAAATATCATCTTACTTGTCTAGTGAGGCTCCAATTAGAAAACTGACGGTCAATGAATCTGGTTCAAACTTCAGATGAAAAAATTTAGCGGAAAGATTCAAGTTCAGATAGTTTTTTAAAACAACACCTTAATTATTTATTCAGCAAAATCAACATATTCAGCTAATATTAAGCGACTTATCGCTAAATGATTTCTTTTAGTTACAACCGCTAGAACCATTTGTCAGGAATGTTGTTATTCCTAATCTCTGCTGCAAAAAGAATGAAACACTACCTATGAACAAATTTTTTAGGATTATAATGGTCAAAATACCGCCGACTTCCCAAAGAGACTCGCTGAACTCCTTGGAATTTATTTTCGGAAAAAGCCGTGAATGAGACTTTATAATTTGAATATTCCAACCGCTGCAATTTGTGTGCTACCGGTAGATAAAAAACCTTTGTATATCTTTCAGTTGAAAGAGGACAGCTCATCATTCAAAACCTGATGGGCAACCCACATAATTCAATACACTCTAAATGGATGATCTTATTTTTTAAAAATTAAGGAAGCCTTGGGAAAGTATGGGGCGAAAGCAAATTATGGTACAGTGGAATTATAATTAAATTGGAAAATGTGGAAGATTTGAAACAGAACTTTCAAAGCAATTATGATTAAACACGTTTTAAAATTTATAAATTACTCATCGTAACCGGAAAATAACATGGCCACTACTTCGGAAAGATTAGCATACTGTAAAAAGCTTTTACTACAGGCTCAAACGAACCGGCAGATCAAAAATTTCAATTTAAGAAATAGAGAAGAGTCCAGATTCAACGATTTTTCACAGCATATCGTCATAAGTGGGGAGCCAAGAGGCGGTACCACCTGGCTTATGGAAATACTGAAACAGGATTCAGATGCTTTGATTTGGGAGCCATTACATCCACAACGCCTGGAAAAATATCCCCATAATCTGGCAAACCGCGTAGGTCATATCCCGTACATTCCGGAGAACGCCGAATTAGAACCTGCCCAGCGTTATTTCCAGGAACTATTCCGCGGTCAGCTGCCATATGGTTTGCATGTAAATTCAAAATACGGTCACCAGCTCAGGCGAAGCACCAGCCTCCTCTTCAAATTCTGTCGGGCCAATATGCTTTTACCCTGGCTTACCAGGCAATTTCCTTCGATCAGGCCCATATATCTTATCCGCCATCCCCTGTCTGTCATTTCTTCGCAATTTCGGCATCCGGCATTTCAAAATCTGAATGTTGCCAATAACCTTTTTGAAATTCGAAAAAATGAGGATCCAGCCTTTTCTGAAATTTTCGAAAAGTATTCAGATAAGATTAATAGCATCAAATCCAGGGAATCCTTATTCGCAAACTGGTGGGCAATTCAAAACCTGCTTCCGCTAAAAGATGAGAATAAACGATGGCTTACCATATCGTATGAATCACTCTTCCTAAGGCCAACCCTGGAACTCGAAAAAATTTCTGATTACTTGAATAAGCCAATGACCAGGTTTGCAATGCATAAAATAAACATGCCAAGTTCCACGACTAGAGATGGATCTGGTATTCTGGAAAACAAAGATCAGTTACAGAATTTCAAAAGGCATCTCTCCGCCTCCCAAATAAAAGAAATTCTGGATATCGTGAACAGCTACGGAATAGATTGCTATTCTGATGCCATGGAACCCGATTATAAGAAACTCGGATATTCGTAAAGGTAGATTTTTCGTTGAAGGCCACTCTTTTACTGAAATTTTTGTAGATTAAAATCCAGGGATTAATCAACCATCGATAATTTTACAGAACTAAAAAACCTGTAACAGCTGGTTTTCTGGCTCCCTACAATTACCAAAACTGAAATTCAACAAATTAGATTCTCATTTCATCATTATGAAAAATAGCTTTTTAGGCCTTTTACTTCTTTTATTCTCAAACGCCCTTTTTGCCCAGGATTTTCAATCAAAAACAACCTTGGAAAAGGAAATTATAGGAATATGGCACTTAGAGAAATCTCCTGAAGACAAGTATGTTTTTTCCAGCGATGGATCTATGAAACATTTTATAGGTGACTCTCTCATAAAAACTACCAAATATCGTATCGTGAAAACCTGTAATGAGGAAGAACGTCCCGAAAACGAATTTTTCTTAAAGGAAACAGATGAGAATGCTTATGTGAACTGCTACTATATTGATGCGGTTAATTATGATCATAACGGCCTTATGACCTTGATGACCCAAAGCCGTGGAAACATCCTGGTATTTAAAAAAGAAGAATCCAAATAATTAGATTTCTTAAGACTCCTTATTTTTCAGAATTAAAATGACGCCAATCCGATATTTTAAAAACCTCCTGCTATTTCAACGGAAAATTTTTTCGGTCAGTCTGGTTAGTTCCGTAATAATTGCGCTTTTGATTGGTGATTTCAAAATGCTGGGAGTTTTCTACCTTCTAATCGCTCCGCTTGCGCACAGCCTTATTTACGAGTTTGGAAACAGCCAGAGATACTTTTACTATTTCAATCTGGGCTTCCGCAGAAATGTTTTATGGCTTTCCACGACCATATCCGGTTTATGCTTATTATTAGCTTTCTCTCTTTTATGAATACGCTGCATGTAGATAGCATCAGAAAAGTATATGCTGAAAAAGTGATTTTGAGCGACATCTTCCTGTCGTGTTCTCCAGGAGAAATAGTTGGATTATTAGGTAGAAACGGTTCTGGCAAGTCAACACTTCTGAAGATCATATTTGGAGTAGAAGCTTCGGAAAACCGATTTGTGCGCATAGGCAACAAGGTATTGCAGAATTTTTCCTCCTCCTCCAAACTGATCAATTACCTTGCTCAAGATCATTTTCTGCCGGAAGGACTGAAAGTAAAACATCTTATTTCCCTGTTTCTTCCGAAGAGCAAAAGAAAATTATTACTGGAACAGGAGTTTATAAGACCTTTGACGGAAAGGAAGGTCCAAAATCTTTCGGGCGGACAAAAAAGACTAGTAGAAATCCTGTTATTAATATATTCTGAAGCTGATTATGTCTTATTAGATGAACCATTTAACGGGGTGAGCCCTATACTTCGGGAATCGATCACCCAGATCCTCCAACAGGAGAAAACAAGAAAAGGCTTCATCATTACAGATCATGACTACAGAAATGTCCTAAAAATTGCCGATAGAACGCTGCTTCTGGAAAATGCTTGTTTGAAGGAAATCAAGGCTACCGAAGACCTGGTAAGGTTTAGCTATATTGGGGGAAATTCAGTATAAAATAATACTATCTAAAAGATGCCATTTTCATGATAAAAATTCGCCATAACAGTCATGCTGATGATTAGAATCATAGCCATCATTGCCCTGCTGATTGGGATTATCGCCATTGGGCAGATTGTTTTAGGGAATTAATTGTTTACATACCAAACCACGTTTAAATCACTTGAAAATAAATAGTTGTGACGAATATTTCCTCTAATATTGTAAACCGTTATAAATTTGAATCTATTATATAGATATATCTCAAATTCTTATAAATTAGCCAAGTTGTTATTGGAAACAGCTTTCGGTACACTTACAAACCATATTCATGTTTATAAGAAATGTTTTCACCCTTCTATTATTCATAACCTTAATTTTTCCTAATTGCCATTTAAATTCCCAAACAGGAATTACGCCACGTGATCTAAAAAAGGGTTTTATAAAGAACCAGGGGCAGATTATTGATCAGTATGGAAACCCTAATGATTCTGTATTATTTTTACTGAATACAAAAGGCTTGAACATACATTTAAAACAAAATGGTTTTTCCTACGATGTTTACCAGCCTCAAAAAAAAATTAATACCCAAACTTCTCCAAAATTTCTGGAACCAGCGTTTAGAAAGGCTATTTCAAAAAATGCTGAAAATATTTATCAAAGAATAGATTTTACATTTTTGAATACTTGTAGAAATTTGGTTATTCAGGAAATCTCACCAGTTTCATACTGTTCTAATTATTATAATGTTCCCGGAAGAGAGGAAGGTATTATTAACGTTCCATCTTATAAAAAGGTAATTTATAAAAACCTATATAAAGGTATTGACCTCGAGTTCGTTATTCCGGAAGATTCAACAAAACCGGTAGAGTACAATTTTATCATTTCGCCTGATGGTGATATTTCTGAAATACAATTTAAACTCTCAGGGCCAGAGGTTTCAATTAATGACAATTCGCTGTCTATAGATCTGATCTCCGGAACACTTCAAGAAATGATTCCACAAAGTTGGATAGAAAAAAATTCCAAAAAAACAGAAGTGACCGTGAACTATAAAAAGCTCGGGGAAAATGTTTATGGTTTTCAACTTAATCAATTTCTTCCAATGAAAGGAAAGCTAATTATTGATCCAACGCCTGTTCGTAAATGGGCTACTTATTTTGGAGGCGACATGGCTGAAGGTTCCTATTCTTCGAGTATGGATTATGATTCTTTGGGAAATACATATTATGTAGGTTGGACTACTAGTGATAATATGGCTACAGTGGGAAGTTTTCAAACTTATAATTTTATTGCTGAATCCCACCTCAATCCCCAAACAGGGATACTTGCAAAATTCGATCCTTCTGGAAACCTTGTATGGTCAAGCTATTATGGTGGAAAGGGCCCTACAGAATTTCTAGGCGTCAAAGTAGATTCCCATGATAATATTATTGGTGTAGGATATACTTTTTCTGATACTCATATTGCTACAACAAATGCTCTCCAGGCACAAATAGGTGGAGAGCATGATGGTTTTGTTGTAAAATTCGACTCAGAGGGGCGCCGTGCATGGGGAAGCTACTATGGAGGGGTTGACCAGGATGTAGTAAAAGCGGTAACGGTAGACAAAAATGATCATATTTATTTGCTGGGGTCCACCAAAAGCTCAGATAATATATTATATGGCAGCAATTCATTTGATACCAAAAAAGATGGCCAGGAAGGTTTTCTGGCGCGGCTGGATCAGAATGGAAACATTCAGTGGAGCTCATATTATGGGGGCGAGGGCGAGGATAGTTTTACCAGCATTGATATAGGCCCAGATTCAAAACTCTATGCTCTTGGATATACAAATAGTTCCAGCGAAATTGCCACCAACGGAACCTATAAACCAAATATCACACCTAACGGTCCGCAAACAGGCGATATGATTGATTCGTTTTTAGTAAAATTCAGTTTAGAAGGAAATCGATTATGGGGTAGCTATTTCGGTGGAAATGCTATAGATTGGGGTTTGGATTTAAAAGTTGATAATGATTCTAATATTATAATTGCTGGAGCTACTCAAAGCAATACGGAAATTGGTCAAACTACCTCCCATCAAAGCGAAAAAGGAGGAGATTCAGCAGATTGGGACGATTTTCTTGCAAAATTCAGCAGTTCCGGGAAACTGCTCTGGTCAACCTATTACGGCGGGCTCGAAAGGGAAAACTACACGTCCTGCGCCGTTGAAACCGATAAATCTAATAACATTTATTTAGTTGGAGGGACTTCCAGTTCGAACAATATATCAACTCCATGTAGTTATAAGGAAACTTTCGATGGTTATGAAAATGCTTTTTTAGCAAAATTTGACGAATTCGGAAATTGTATTTGGGGGACATACTACGGCAAGAACCAGGTGATTGCAACTGATGTTAAAAAATTCGGGGAATTTATTTATATTTTTGGAATAACCAGTAGTAATGAAGGAATAGCATCGGAGAACTCCTACCAGTCGCAAATTAAATACGAAGACAATTTTATTGTCAAATTTTCAAAGGGTGAAGATGAAGTTGAAGTTGAGGCTCCTAAAATTGTTTGTCAGAATCAATCTTTAAATCTTTACGCTTCCGGTGGAATTAGTTACAGATGGTCTGGACCTAATAATTTCTCCAGCATAGAGGCAAATCCTGTAATTCCAGAAGTAACACAGGATAATACGGGAATTTATGAAGTATCTATCGAAACTCAATCAGGATGTGATCAAATTAGAAAATTTATGATTGAAGTAACAGAACCACCAATGGCTCATGAAGTTCCAACCTTGTTTGCCTGTGATGATAACAATGATGGATTCTCTGAATATTTTGATACATCTGGTATTGATGCAACCCTGCTCTCCGGTCAGACCAATATGGATATAACCTACTATGATGAAGATGGAGAAGAATTAGGTAACGTGCTGTCAAATCCCTTTACAAATACCATTAAAAATGAACAAACCTTACGAGCAAGAGTCACCAACACTTTCTCTGGATGTTACGCTGAAACTTTTATTAAACTAAAGACCACTTCCGCTCCAATGATCAATACTCCAGATGATCTTTATAGCTGTAATGAAGAAAATGGATATGCCTATTTTGACACATCAGACATTGAAAATCAAATCCTTAATAGCCAAAATGGGCTAAAAGTATTTTATTATGATGAGAATAGAAATCAGCTATCATCCCCTATTGCTACAAATTTCAGAAATACCGTTCCATGGCAACAAGAAATTTTTATAAGAGTGGAGGATGAAAATAACAAAATATGTCAGGCAGAAACGAGCTTTTTATTGATTGTAAATCAAATGCCTGAAATTAATCTGGAAGAAAAATATTATTTATGCGATTTAGAAAATTTTATTAGTCTAAATGCCAATGAAGATTTTGACAGTTGGGAATGGACTCAGGAAGATGGTACGGTCATTTCTACCGAAAATACTGTGTCCCTAGAAAATGCTGGTTTTTATACCCTCAAGGTTACAAAGTATACAAATGGAATAATTTGTCAAAAATCATTTGATGTAGAGTTAATTAGATCCACTTTACCGCGTATAGATTATGTAACTGTAAATAGTCTATCAAATAATAACTCTCTTGAAATTATAGCCTCTGGAGATGGCGAATTTGAATACTCTATAGATGGAATACAGTTTCAAAATGAAAATGTATTCCTGGATCTTCCTGGCGGCACTTATATTGCTGAAGTAAGGGATAAATTAGGATGCGGCTCAGATTTTAAAAGAGTTAGCATCTTCGATTATCCTAAATTTTTCACCCCAAATAATGATGGATATAATGATTTTTGGCAACTTCAGGGTACAGAGGGATTGTCACCTTCTAAAATTCGGATATTTGATAGGTACGGGAAACTACTAAAAGAATTATCTTCTCAAAGCCGTGGTTGGGATGGAACGTTTAATGGCCATCCAATGCCTTCTGATGATTACTGGTTCCAAACTTACCTTAGTAACGAAACAAATATTAAAGGCCACTTTTCTTTGATTCGGGAATAATTATTTCCCATTTCATCCAGCAGTATTTTTTAGCGCCTTCCTTTCATTTCGTATTTTTGGGAAAAGCAGTAATTCCATGATGCAAAAATCGGTATTTGAAATCTCAAAAATGGATTGCCCTTCGGAAGAGAACCTGATCCGTATGAAACTAGACGGCATTTCCGGTATTAAAAACCTGGATTTTGATATTCCAAACCGCAGGCTACAGGTATTTCATCAGGGTGAAGTTCAGGAGATCGAAAAATCCATTTTGGACCTTAACCTTGGCGGCAAAAGACTGCAAACGCAAGAAACCGATCAAACTGATTTTTCTGAAAACACCCAACAGAAGAAACTGCTCTGGTCTGTCCTAATCATCAATTTCCTGTTTTTTATCATCGAAATGACCACGGGTTTCTTCTCTAAATCGATGGGTCTGGTCGCCGATAGCCTGGACATGCTGGCCGATTCTTTCGTTTACGGTATCAGCCTTTTTGCAGTGGGAGGTTCTGTTCTTCTGAAAAAGAAAATCGCCAGGCTGGCAGGAATTTTTCAGCTGATCCTGGCAATTATTGGCTTCGGGGAGGTGTTGCGCCGATTCTTTTCCGAAGAAAAAATGCCTGATTTTACCATGATGATCATCGTATCTATTTTTGCTTTGATCGCCAACGGGATTTGTCTTTACCTGCTTCAGCAATCAAAAAGCAAACAGGAAGCGCACATGAAAGCGAGCATGATCTTTACGTCCAATGATGTCATTATTAATCTTGGGGTCATCCTCGCGGCACTGCTGGTTCACTGGCTCAATTCGAATAAACCTGACCTTGTAATAGGTTCGATCGTTTTTATCCTGGTCGTGCAGGGTGCCATTAGGATACTGAAACTGGGCAAGTAGCGCCACAATATTTAGAACGATATTCGGAATCGTATGCTCCTCCCGAATTGATCACCGCAAAGGCCTGTTTTAGCAGTTTATTGGAAACGGCGATCAAGGCCAGTTTTTTACTTTTTCCTCGGGCTACGATTCGGTCGTACAATTCTTTACAGGATTTATTCAGTTTACTGGCTGAAAAACTACAGAGAAAAAGCAGATTCCGAAGCTTCCCATTCCCGGTTTTACTAATCCGGCTGCGACCGCGAATACTGCTTCCGGAAGTCCTGATAACCGGAGTAATGCCGGCATAGCAGCTAAGCTGTCGCGAATTCTGGAAACTCGTAAAACCCCTGGTCATCACGATCAGGAGGATAGCGGTCTTTTTTCCAATTCCGGGAATACTGGTGAGGAGTTCCAATTGTTCCCGGCGTTCATCCAGGATCAGGGATTCCAGTTTTTCCTCCAGGGATTTCAATTCCGCATCTATAGACTCCAGCATCTTTAATAAACTGTTGCATACGGCTTCTGAAGGAAATCCCAAAACTTCTTCTCCATGTAAGCGGTTCCTGATCGCCGTGCGCTGTTTGAGCCACAACTCCTGAAGGCTCAGTAACTGGGAACTTTCTACCTGCCAGGCTTCTCGCGCGGTATAGAGACGGACTTCATTCCGAAGGGCATATTCACAAATTTCCTGTGCATCGGTTTTATCGGTCTTGATCCTGGAAAGCTTCATCTGTAGAAATCGTTTTACGGAAAGTGGATTCACCGCTGCCACCCGGATATGCTTTCTGCATAAGAACTGGGCAAGGCCGTGATGATAATATCCCGTTGCCTCCATGACCACCAGACTTTCCGAAGAGAGCAATTTTAAAAATTTTTCAAAACCGGCGGCATCATTGGAAAACTGCCAATGATTCCCCTCCTCGTCCACCACATCAAAATAACTTTTGCTGATATCTACTCCAAAAACACGCTTCATCACAACAGTTTTTATAGAAACCTGCTCTATTTAATGGCTATCTTTGAAAAGAGGGGACTATCGTTGTTGACGGAATCGTGGTTCCAGCGGTTCATCTAATCTTGTTCCTCGATCAAAATCTGATTCAAATCAAAGCTCCTTTGAAGCCGGCTTCAGCACAAATATCTGTTGAGAAATCGAATTGTAACGATTTTTATTTTACTCATTTTCAGTTCTAGTTTTCTGAAAATCAGCCACACTATCAAATCAAGCAAAAATAAGCCTTACTATTTCTACGGATTTCCCTTCTTTTTTTCATTTGAAATCCCTTAAATTGGCTTTATTAACCATAAGCGTTATGCCGGGAGAAATTCGGAATAATCGCGAAATCAAAACTGGAATTATTATCTCGAAGTATGTAAAGAAAACACCGGGCCTTTTAAAATCCGAAGTTTTCACAGGTCTTCTGGCTCCTCTTTGCAGACAGAGAACGCGTAGTTCATCACTTATTTCCCACAGTCTTCCCATTCAATCACGCTACTGATGGGAGGCGAAGGAAGCATGTCACAGGCCAACCAGAGCCTGAAGCTTAACCGCTCGATGTTACGACGGAAAAGTTTCCGCGACCGGAAGGATTTGATGCGATCTTTCGCTGGAACTACCGTGGTGGATTTTGAAGAACTATCGCCGGAAGAAATGCTAATGATCAAGGAAGAGATCAGGGCGAAAGCCAGGAAAGAGCGCAAAAAACTGATCATTGTTTATTTGTTTTCAGTAGTTCTAACCATCATAATTATAGCCTGGATCTTCCAGTATGCCTAGTATTTTTTAAAATTGACTCCCTGGCAGAAAAACACTATTTTAGTTGCACAGCTGGTTCTCATAGCCACCATTCAATTGAAAACGTTTTCCCCTACTTCCGTTTTCGTGGACTATAGCAAAGCTTTAATTCCGTAAATATGAAAAATTTCCTATTCTGCTGCTGCATACTGGTTTCCAGTATTTTGACCGCTCAGGAAGTGAGTAAGGAACCGGTTCTGGACAGCGTTCTCCAATTATCAAAAGAGGAACAATTAAAAATGTTGTATTCCAATCCACAGGTTTTGAGAACCCGTAAAAAGTCTTACGAAACACAGGATGCCTACAACGATGAATTGAAATTGTACAATGATGCCATCGAACTGCATCCCGAAAATGAGATTTTATATGGTTTTCGTGGAAATTTCTTCCTGACCACCAGGGAATTTGGAAAGGCTATTGATGATTTTTCAAAAAGCCTGGAATTGACAGATAATATGGATATTCAGCTATATTCTTATATGAATCGTGCTACCGCTTATCTCAATATCCGAAATTTTCAAAAAGGATATGAAGACTTGCTGAAGGCTTATGAGATCGATCCTACCAATGTGGGAATTTTGATCAACCTTGGGGCGGTGACTGATGAGATCGGGAAAGGTGATGAAACGATTTTCTATCTCGAAAAAGCCATCCAGCTCAATCCTGACTTCTACCCGGCTTATGGCAATCTGGGTTTCAAATACCAGGAAATGGGCGACCATGTCAAGGCCATTGAATATTACGATAAGGTCCTGGAATTAAAACCGGGCGAACCATTGGGTTACAGTAACCGGGCGTTTAACAAGTTGAAAATTGGCGATCTGGAAGGAGCATATCGGGATATCAATATTTCCATTAGTCTGTATCCTGAAAATTCCTATGCCTATATGGTAAGAGCGCTAATTTATGTAGAGGGAGGTAAACTGGAAGAAGCCTGTGACGACCTCGATCACGCTTTGGATGAAGGTTTTACTGAAATGTATGGTGATAAAGTCATTCAATTGAAAAAACAATATTGCGCGAATTTCTAAGTTTTAATCGAATAGAAATTACCATTTCAACTCAAAAATCACTTTGTTCACGGCTCCAAATTTTAAGTTTTTCAGGGAAATCAATTCCGTAAATACACCCATTTGTTTACTGATCGGTTTTTGCTACAATCTTCCTTATGCCCTGCTA
Organism: Christiangramia flava JLT2011; assembly: GCF_001951155.1. NCBI lineage: Bacteria > Pseudomonadati > Bacteroidota > Flavobacteriia > Flavobacteriales > Flavobacteriaceae > Christiangramia > Christiangramia flava. The sequence goes on along the minus strand of NZ_CP016359.1, from coordinate 3,121,122 downwards.
ATTTTCTGCAGTTTTGGGATTTTCCTGGGCGTGCTCGCCTTCGATTATTTCAAAAAGCCACAATACTATCTCTACTATAACCTTGGTTTCACCAAAACAGCCTTGATCAGAAACACGTTTATACTGAATCTGGTCCTGGCATTCCTGATATTGCTCTGTTCAAAACTGATTGGATGAGTCTCAAACTGGAAAATATTTCAAAAGGCTTCGGAAGAAAACCGCTACTCAATGAGGTATTTCTCGAAATCGACAACAATGAGATTGTAGGGCTTTTTGGCCGTAATGGAACCGGAAAATCAACCTTGCTGAAGATCATTTTCGGTTTACTGAAGCCCGATTCCGGAATAATTCTGATGGACGGTAAAGACTTTCCTTGCAGGAAGATTATTGCCTCGGGAAAAATCGCTTTTCTTCCACAGGATTCCTTTCTTCCGAAGAACAGGAAAGTAAGAGAGATCATCCCATTATTTTTTCCAAATGGGAATGACCAGGATAAGGTTTTTTATGCTAAAGGCGTTGCTGATTTTTGCCATAAAAAGATCGGTGACCTGTCACTGGGCCAGCTTCGATACCTGGAAGTTCTTTTGATCGGAAACCTTCAGCATCCTTACCTCCTGCTCGACGAGCCGTTTTCCATGATCGAACCTGTTTATAAAGAATACATTCAGAATTTTATTTTAACATTGAAGAACTCCAAAGGCATTTTATTAACAGATCATTATTACCTGGATGTGCTGAAGGTATCCAATCGAAATTTATTGCTGAAAGACCAGGGATTGCTCCCTATTCAAAATGAAAACGATCTGATTACCAATCGATACCTCACCAAAAACTAAACTTTTCATGAGAAGATTCTACCAGCTACTTATTGTCATTCTGTTACTTACCACATTTAAACTTTCCGCACAGGACACCCGGCATTTCAATTCCCTCACCACCGGGATCGGATTTGGTTACAGCGAAGGCAAACAGGAAAGTGGTTTTGGGCTGGTTTATGAAATTGGCTACCAGAGAAGTTTTGGGAGAAGCAACAGGTTTCGGTTTAATCCCAACCTACAATACGGTGGGTTTCTTCCTTTTGCGACCACTGATATGCCAGATCAGCTATACCGGTTGAGCACGTTGGCACTTGACCTGCACTACGACCTCGCCAGGTTTCAATCGCTATCGCTTGTCACGACTCCAGGAATTTTTGGTTCCTATTCCCGCGGACTCACCGGAACCGGTGGAATGAACGGTATAAGCTCTTCAGAATATTTTCAGTCGTTCTATTTCGGTGGAAAATTTTCTCTGGGTATCAGGATTTCAAAACCTAATAAAAGACTGGCCTACGAAATAAGACCACTGAATATCCATTTCGGCTCAAAATATTTTCTTTATAATTCCATCATGTTCAAGGTCCATATCAAACTGGATTCCCTCGAAAACTGATCTTAAAGCAAGGTATTTGAATACTTTAGAGCGGAACCTGTAATATTTTCAAAAAAAGCTCTACCTTAAAATCATTCAGAAATCAGAAGGTTTTACCATGCTTTGCATTGGCTCATCTTTATAAATTTTGATAGTTATAGCTTAGACATTATGAAGAATCTTGTACTATTTATTGCGCTCATCCTGGTTCAGGCATCCTGCAAAAAGAAATCTTATCAAATCCGTTTGGAGGGAAAATGGGTCGTGTACAAAATGAAACTTGCCGGGAGGGAAATACAGGACCAGCTCAATAACCAGTTGTCTACCTTAAGCTTTTACCGCAACGACAGCATTCAATACCCTGCAATACGTTTTTACGATTCCTTGTTCATTGTGCCCGGGCATCAACAGGAAAATTACAAATTTCGATTTTCCATAAATGCAGATTCCACAAAACTGACCATCACACAAAATGAAGAACTAACAGATTCGGTTTCAGAAAAAGTTCCCAGCCTGTTCCTGGGAGAATTTGACCTGAAGACCAGGCGCTATGAGCAACAAATGGAATTAAGAGCAGATTCGCTGGAGATTACCTTAATTGAATCAGAAAAATATGCCAGTTATTCGCGCGGGAATTCCAAGCTGGATTAGTTGTGAGATTGGAATATATTAATCGGGAATTTATAGTAACTTGAAACAAGTTTAAGAATATACAAAATGGCAAAACACCGCATTTACTCCATGTCATTCGCGAGCGTCTATCCGCACTACATCGCTAAAGCCGAAAAGAAAGGCCGTACACAGCAGGAAGTTCACGAGGTCATCAAATGGCTCACTGGTTATAACGAAGAACAGCTGCAACAGGTATTGGAGAAAAAAACCAATTTTGAAGATTTTTTTGACCAGGCTCCGGAGATGAACCCAAATGCCTCGAAAATAACCGGTGTGATCTGCGGTTATCGCGTGGAAGATATAGAAGATCCTTTGATGCAGAAAGTTCGCTATCTCGATAAAATGATCGACGAACTGGCGAAAGGTCGTAAAATGGAAAAGATCCTTCGCACTTGATAAATAACCCATAAAAAGCATTATGAAATTTTTTAAACTCTTTATTTTGATCCTGATCAGTTCACAAATACATGCTCAAAAGCTTCCGGGAAAATGGTTGATGTACACACCTGGAGACACCTATATGATCCCCGCCGTGCCAATTTTTGAATTTCAGAACGACAGTATCACCACCTATAATTTTGATGAAATTTACAGTCAGGCGCCCTACCGTGTGGAGAATGACATTCTTTATACCTCCAATAATCGCATGGGCAGGATTCGCTTTATTACTGAAAACGAGCTGGTTTGTAGTCTCGAAAATGGCGGAGATTTTCATTGGACAAGGATTCGCCCTACAGAAACCAATTTGAGCGAAGAAGCGCTTGCTGAACTTCAATTTAAGCTGAAAACGAATGAATCCAAAAAGGAGATTTTAGTGGATTTAGGGGAGCAAAATTCGGAAAATGACGGTTTCAGGCTGGAAAGGATCGGGGATTCTTATTTCCTTAGTTTTTATAAACGGAAGAAACGAAGCAAGGTGCTGTTTATCCAAAAAGTAACCTATTCTGAAATTGTGCTTGCCGGCTATCCCGGTCAACCGGAAATGACCGCGCAGCTCATTACAGAATAAATATCCGATAATTTAATACTTATGAAATAACTTTCGTAATTTAGCAGAAGTTATTTCGTAATTATGTTAGCAGATCTTGGGTATTTATCAGTAGGCTCGCAAATGCGGGGAATTTATGAGCAATTGCAGGTAGCGGGAGATCGCACCTACGAATTATCGGGCTTGCCTTTTCGGTCCAGCTGGTTTGGCATCTACTATTTACTCTCAAAATCAGAGCGTGCGCTTAGTGTTTCTGAAATTACCGAAGCGATTTCCTATACCCGCATTACCGTTAAGAACGTGGTACGTGAACTAAAATCCGAAGGTTTGGTGGAAATACATAAAAACCCTTCAGACAGCAGATCAAAACTCATTAGTCTTACTTCAAAAGGTCGTGACCATCTTCCGCAACTCGAAGAATTATGGAATGTTTTTGACCAGCAATTGGAAGAGTTATTCCAGCAAAAAGACTTTCTGAATAGCTTAAAAAGAGTAAATGAACGGCTACAGGGAGAATCGTTTGATAAAAAAGTACTGCGGGAGTATTTCAATTTCAGCATAAGGCCCGCCAGGAATGAAGAGTTTTCGCAAATTGGCGCTTTAATGGTCGAGGTCTATTCCGCATTAAAAGGGTTTCCCAAGCCGGCTGAGCAGCCTGCCTATTACGATCTGCTTCGGAATGTAGGAAAGCTCACTGAAAATGAAACCATAGAATTACTGATCGCAGTCTCAGAACAGGGAAAAATAGGCGGCGCTGTGGTATTCTTTAAGGATATGAAGGATTATGGTTCCGGAGGTACGGCAACGGGAGAGCTTCATTCCAGCGGTTTTCGCCTGCTCGCGGTAGATCCTAACCTGCGCGGATTGGGAATAGGAAAAATGCTTACTGCTGAATGTATCCAGAAAGCACGCGATAATCAATCCAGGCAGGTCATTATCCACACTACCAAAGCGATGAAAACAGCCTGGAATATGTATGAAAACATGGGTTTCAAACGTTCGGGTGATCTCGATTTCATGCAGGGAAAACTTCCGGTTTTCGGGTTTCGACTACTACTGCAATGATCACTTAATCCAGATCTTTTGAGTGACGAAGGATTTGAGCTGGAAATTATTATATTTACAGGAAACCGTTATTTCTGAATCTTTTGTTTTCCAAAACCAATCTGTAAAACATCATGCGAAAATTTTATTTCCTGCTGGCATTTTTGATAGCAACCGCTTGCCAGAATTCCCAATCTCAAAAAAAGGATTCTCCAAAACCAACAGTTGAGAAGCCTGTAATTTCTTCGGAAATTGCTGCACTGAATACACCAGAAAAACGAGAGGCATTTTTGGTAGATATTTTTAAAAAGGATCAAAATTTTCGCAAGAATGAAAAGAGCTCCGTTCTTGAAACCTATGGTTCTGATTCAGAAGAATACCGGGATTTCATCAGGCAATACCAGGAAATAGATGAGACAAATCGGGAAAAGATCCATGCCTACCTGCAAAAATTCGGCTATCCAATCGATCCGGAGTTTTCCAGAAAAGCTAAAGATGCACCGTGGCTCGTGATCCATCACATGACCGATGTTCAACAGCGAAAAAGCTATTTCCCCTACTTAGATACTGCTTTTCACAAAAAGGCTCTGAACGTCGAACAGTTAGACTTGTACCTGGGCTGAACCTATGAATTTCAGTTTGGTGAATACCCGCATTGGAAAACACGATATAAACCCATCGACAAAGTTGAGTGGCTGATCGAAGAATTGGAATTAAAATCGGTTTCTGACAGTTTGTAGCCGTTGTTCTTTCAGAAAAAAGCTTTACATTGCCAATCCTATTTTAGCTTTAACCGATAGCCGTACGGTTCAATTATGGCAATCCCTACTAGACGGTTAGTAAACAGGAAGTCTCAGTTTCTGAAATTTCAGAATTTGGCTTGTGGCCTATGAAATCTGATCAATTTAAATTTATCAATACTAACAATCATCAACTTTATGAAATTCAACAAGTTTTCTAAACCTGTTCGGCACTTCAGCCTTTTAGGGTTTTTCCTATGCATCTGTCAATTGGGAAACGCACAGTTATCAGCATCCTTTTACACGAACAATCACCTCTCTAAGGTAGGTGTTGGCTATGAATTCAATGAAAAATTATGGTCAGAGGTTCGATTCTATTCCGGCACCAATATTCATGGGATCACCCCGGAAGTTGTCCTGAATTATAATTTTCGGCGGAAGGAATATTACGATGCCTATATCGGCGGCGGGCTGGTAGTGAACTATTTCGACGGGATCGTTATCCAGGCGGGTGTGCTGATCAAACCCATTCAAGAATTGCCCAATCTCTCGCTTATCATTGAATTGCAACCGCTCTACGAAGGAGGATATAACCAAATGTTCCTGAATGGATTTGGAGGACTTCGGTTTCGGTTTTAATAGAATCGGAATTATTCCCTAATTTGGTAAACCTGTAAATTCTATTATATTCAGCAATTTGAATTCAGCTGCTGGAGATTCCAGTTTTTCTGAAAAAACCTATGAAAAAACATACATGAAATTTCACCATTTTTGCTTTTTCCTGCTTTTTGCCAGCTTCCAAACCTTCGCACAGCAAACTATTGGCATCCCGGAAAACAGGCTCTCAGAAAGGTTCTACGAAAATCTGGATTCTTTAACTAATAGATATAATCTACCCGATCTTCGCGAAACCGAACAGTCAGCTTTAAGAATCTGGACAAATCAGGAGATCATCAATTTGGGAAGTGACAACCAGTTTCTTTTTTATACCAGGAAAAAGGGCGACCTGATCCTCAAAACTGCGAAACTGGAACAGATTTCCGTAGATTCGATAATCGGTGAAATCGATAAAAACCTGGACTGGTTTCATGAAAATTCGAAATATCACCTGGATGCTTTCCCAAATTTTATCGAAATACAGACGGGAAAAAACTATCACGTCATCTCCTTCTACAAAAATCAGCAAATACAAAAACTGATCTCTTCGCTTCGGAATGAACTGGACATTCATTCCATCAGGCAGCGATTGATTGAGGAGCTCGAACCCGGAAACTACCAGTGGGGAATGAGTTCCTTGCATATTGATCACCTGGTACCGGGAGATGCTGATGGATTTTACAAAAAGATCCTTCCGGAGATTATGGAGAAATTCGGACTTTCTTCTGAAACTCCCGCCACCAAAATGCCTTTGGTGATGATCAATAAAAAACCGGCATTTTTGAAAGACCTGAATGAACTGGAAATGGGTGAAGTGGAAAAATATGAACTGCTTCAGGATGCTACAGCTACCGCCCTATACGGTTTCCGCGCTTCCTACGGCGTGATCCTGGTCAAAACAAGGTAAGCTGGAATTTAAGGAGTTTTCAGGCATTTCGTAAAAGTTAATCTTTAACTTGCAGGAAATTTCACGCCTAACAACCGCTCTTATGAATATCGAAATTTACCAGGTAGACGCATTCACTAAGGAAGTTTTCGCTGGAAATCCTGCCGCTGTCTGCCTGCTGGACCACTGGCTGGAAGCTGAACTGATGCAGAATATTGCCATGGAAAACAATCTTGCAGAAACTGCTTTCGTAGTCAAAGCTGATGAAAACTACCAGATTCGCTGGTTCACTCCTACTGTTGAAGTGGATCTTTGTGGTCATGCCACACTCGCCGCGGCTCATGTACTTTACCATGAAAAAAGTTTTCAGGGAGAACAGCTGCATTTTTGGAGCGATCGCAGCGGCCAGTTACTGGTAAAAAAGGATGGAGAACGACTTCAGCTGGATTTCCCGGCCGATTCTATTTCTGAGATCCCTGTCACTCCCGAACTCCAAAGCTGTTTTTCAGTAAAACCGCTGAAGATCTTTAAAGGAAAGACCGACTATATGTTCATTTTCAAGACCGAGGAAAGTATTCGGAATATATCACCCAATCTTTCAGCGATCGCATCGCTGGACGCACGCGGGCTTATTGCCAGCGCTCCAGGTAAAAAAGTAGATTTTGTTTCCCGCTTTTTCGCACCACAATCTGGCATTATCGAAGATCCCGTAACGGGTTCCGCCCATACGAGCCTCACGCCCTACTGGTCTGCCCAATTAGGGAAACAGGAACTGGAAGCTTTACAACTTTCAACCAGAGGCGGTCATTTGTTTTGTTCCATGGAAAAAGATCGAGTACTTATCAGTGGGTATTCCAGGCTTTATCTCAGGGGAGAGATCGTGGTGTAACGACAATCGATTTAAAAAATTTGACGTAGCTTGAAAAGGTATTTGCAAAAATTCAGTTAATCCTCCATGCGTTCAATTGTTCTTCTTCCCTATTTCAGCAGGAAATTACCTAAGTATTTTTCATTGTTCCTGGCTTCTGTTGAAAAGAACCGGGACACCGATTTCCTGATTTTCACTAATCTGAAAAATCCGGAACAACTTCCGAAAAACGTGATCTGGAAAAAGGGGCAACTAAAGGATATCAACACGCGAACCCTGCAGCAAACCGGGATTGATCCCGGAATCACACGTGCCTATAAGCTCTGCGATCTAAAACCTTTTTACGGGTTGATTTTCAGTGATCTCATCGATCACTATGATTACTGGGCCTATGGGGATATGGATGTCATCTTCGGAAATTTGGATCAGTTCCTGCAGAAGATCTGCCGGGAAGAACGATACGACATCATTTCTTTTCGCGTAAACTGGCTTTCAGGCTGTTTATGTTTCTTCCGAAATGATCCAAAAATCAATCAGCTTTGCCTGCAATCCCGGGACTGGAAAGAAGTTTTGTCAACACCAGAGCATTACTTTGGCTATGATGAAGTTTCCTGGAAAAATGGAAGAATGATCTTTTGGAAATTGGTAAATGGCCAGGACCTTATCGAGCTGCAAACCGATGTTCAAAGCTTTACGGAAGTGGTGATGACTGCCCCCGGTTTGAAAATGCATTTCGGGGACCTGGTAAAGGAATCGATCGAAGAGCATATGCTCCTGGAAATATCAGCTGAAAAAGTGCTTATTGGCAGCCGTTTCCAGAAAGGTTTTCAGGCGGCATATGAGATGGCGGCCTATCACCTGGTTAGTGAAAAGAACCGGCCTTACTTCCGTTTTCCGGCCTGGAAGAAAGTCCCGGAAAGATATTACATCTCCAGAAGTGGCTTCAGCAGGAAACCCGCACGATCTACTGCGGAAAAACTGTCACATTCAGCCCACCTACTCTTCCGAAGCTATCCTTTATATTATTTCAAGAAAATTCGGAAAAAACTAAGAGGTAAAAATTAAGTAGTTCCATTCCGCGATTTTCTGAAATGCAGTATCTTAGGTAAAAAATACCATGAAATCAAAGGTACTCCTGGTGGTCTGCATTTTAACCGGATTGATCTTTATCAACGCGGGGCTTAATAAATTTTTCAACTACATGCCAGTTCCGGAAGATCTTCCGGAAGACCTGATGAAACTGATGCAAGCGATGATGACCATCAAATGGTTGATGCCATTGGTTGCAATCGCTGAAATTCTAGGCGGGATTTTAATAGTTCCAGCAAGAACACGTGCCGTAGGCGCCCTGATCCTTTTCCCAATTATGATCGGGATCCTCCTTACCCACTTCTATTTTGCGCCCGATGGCCTGCTGTTACCGGTTATTCTGGCAATTGTAGTAGGCTGGATCCTGTTTGAAAATCGGAATAAATATGCCGAACTTTTCAAATAAGTCCTAAATTCTTTGAGCATGAAAAAATCGATCGCGGTAGATATGGATGGCGTTCTTGCCGATGTGGAAACCCATTTTCTCAATTGGTACAACGAGAAGAATGCGGCTCATCTTCAGCGGCGTGACATCAAAGGGAAAACGGAGGCAGAAGCTTTTCCAAAACCAGGAATCGTCAGGGAATATGCCAGCACAAAAGGCTTTTTCAGCTCTGTTCCCCTCATGCCAAACGCGGTTGAAGGTCTGAAAATACTGAACGAACATTTTGATGTTTTCATCGTTTCAGCGGCAATGGAATTCCCCCAAAGCCTGGTTGAAAAAAGGGACTGGCTGGAAATGCATTTTCCCTTCATCCACTGGCAGCAAATCGTTTTCTGCGGAAGCAAACGCGTAATTTCAACTGATTTTATGATAGACGATCACCCCAAGAACCTCAATCCGTTCAAAGGTACCGGTTTGCTGTTCGAAGCCTTTCATAATGTGGATATTCCGCATAATAACCGGGTAAAATCCTGGCAGGAAATTCTTCAGTATTTTAAATTATCTTCAAGCTAGAAATGGAAAAAAAATATACTGTTCCCGCTCAAACCAAGATTGGCCATGTGCACCTGAAAGTCTCCAATATCGAAAAGGCGCTTGAATTCTATTGTGACCTGTTGGGCTTTGAAATCATGATGAGAATGGGAGAAAATGCGGCATTTCTTTCCGCGGGAGGTTACCATCACCATATTGGCCTGAATACCTGGTATAGCCAGGATGGAAAACCGCCAGCACCCGGGAATACCGGGCTTTTTCATACAGCGATCTGTTACCCCGAAAGAAAAGATCTTGCACAGATCTACCAGCGTTTACAGGAAGCCGGCTATCAGCTAACCGGTGCGGCTGATCATGGCGTTTCCGAAGCTTTGTACCTAAATGATCCAGATCAGAACGGGGTGGAATTATACTGGGATCGGCCAAAGGAAGAATGGCCTTTATCGCCAGACGGTTCGCTAAACATGTATACCAGGCCCTTAGATCTTCCAAATTTACTGGCGGAAATAAAAAATGAATAAGCGAACCAAAAATACCGTTCAGCTATTTGATAAATATGCTGAAAGTTACGCGCAGCGCTTCATGGACGTTTCGCTATATGCTCCATCCCTGAAAGAGTTCTGCAGGTTGCTGCCCCCTCATGGGAGTATGCTGGAATTAGGCTGCGGTCCTGGAAATGTTACAGCTTTTCTTCTGAAACAGCGCGAAGACCTCCAAATCCTGGCTACCGATCTTTCCGAAGAAATGCTGAAAATCACCCGGAAAAATCTACCCGGAATAAGTTGTAGACCATTGAATTTCAAAGAGCTGGAAAATTGGCCACATAGATATGAGGCGGTAATGGCAGCTTTTTGTCTGCCTTATCTCAACCAGGCTGAAACGGCCAGTTTTATGCATCAGCTTGCCGTTATTTTGGAACCTGGTGGCATAATCTATATGAGTTTGATGGAAGGCGATCACGAACTTTCCGGAATGCAGAAATCATCGAATGGTCAGGACGAAATGATGATTTTTTATCATTCCAGGGATTGGTTACTGGCACAGCTGCAGGAAAAAGGTTTCGAAGTCGTATTCGACCAATTGATTGATCAACCTGAAGAGCATCGATCATCAGGTAAAGATCTCGTCATTATCGCCAGAAGTTTAACAGGAGATTAGTGAAAATAAAAAGCGGTATTCGTATCATCGAATTATGAAAGTTTCCAAAAAAGACATTTCCTATTTCAGTATCCAGCTGGGCATTCTCTTCGGGTATTTCATCCCAATCAACCTCACCGAATTCCCCATTCCGATACTCTTAACCGCAGTTTCCCTGGTCCTGTTATTAATGGGTTTTGCGATGGCTGTCATTGCCATTTTTCAGCTGAGCAAAAAGTTGTCTCCTTTTCCCTCTCCTGCAAAAAATGCGGTACTACAAACAAGAGGGGTTTACAAACTGTCAAGACATCCTATATATACCGGACTATTCCTCATGACGCTCGCCTTCGGAATTATGACCGGTTCGTTATGGAAAATCCTGTTTTCAGTAGTATTGCTGGCCTTTTTTTATGTCAAATCGAATTACGAGGAAGAACTGCTTTCTGAAAAGTTTCAGGAATACGAAAGCTACCAAAAGAAAACTGGTCGCTTCTTTCCGAAATTTTAAAGCGCCGCCAGAAGGCGGCGCTTCAGTTTTCCGGCTTATTCAGATTGGTTCCTGGGTAAACCTTCCTGCAGTACATTCCGTATGCCTTCCAGGTGATCACCGAAAGCCATTAACTGGGAAAGCAACTGCGCCATTTCATTCTGGCTACCCAAACCTTTAAGTTTATTATTCTTTCTGAAGGTTTCCTTGATGCTGTTCCAGCGAGCCTGTTCGTCTTCAGAGATCGTTCCGTAAAGTTCCTTAAACTTGAGCAAATTGGCTTCCGCGGCCATGGTGAGCGTTTGCGATTCATTCTCATAGTGGGACAATAACAAAGTTTGCAGTTCTTGCTCGTTCATGATCGGTACCACCTTGGCCACCAGCTTATTCATATCCCGATAGGATCCCTGCAACTTGAATGCCGGTTCCTCGCGGTAATCATCTTCCATTCCAGCCGAGCGAATATACGCTTCGTTCACTCGCAAGACGATATTCCTAATTGCGATGACCTTTTCCAGTACCTGCCGGTAATCCTCGATTTCCTGCCGGGTGTGATTACCCTGTAATTCTGTAATTTCAGATTTGTTCTCCACGGCTTCCAGCAGTGCATAGACATCGTCAAAATTACGCGATCGCAACTGCTGCAAAACCGGGTTCGACGTTAATGAATTCTCGATGAGGCTGAGCTTGAACAGATGCGCGGTATCGCCAATGATATCACCTAAATTGTAAATATCGGCCCTGTTCGCAAGCATATCCGGAATTCTGAATTTTTCACCGCTCTCGGTATACGGATTCCCGGCCATGACCACACAGAATTTTTTTCCGCGCAGGTCATAGGTTTTTGGTTTCCCATTGTAAACTCCTTCAATCTTCCTCGTTCCGTCTGCCAGGGAAATGAATTTCTGAAGAAACTCTGCACTCGAATGCTGGATATCATCCAGGTACAACATCACATTATTGCCCATTTCAAAGGCCAGATTAAGCTTCTTCAGCTCTTCTCTTGCAGCCGAGTTCGTTGCCGCTTCCGGATCTACCGAGGTAACATCGTGCCCAATGGCGGGGCAATTGATCTTCATGAAGACGAGGCCGAGGCGGTTAGAAATGTACTCCATCAGCGTGGTTTTTCCGTAACCAGGTGGTGAAACCAGCAGCAACATTCCCATACGATCGGTTCTTCGCCCTTCGCCAACGCTTCCCAGCTGCTTGGCCAGGTTTTCGCCGAATAAGGGAAAATAGACCTGGTTGATCAGCTTATTCCTCACGAAAGAAGTTAGCACGCGCGGGCGAAATTCTTCCAGTTTCAGCTGGTCTTTTAAAGCTTCGGTAACCTGGTGCCGCGCTTCTCTAAATGCCATAAAACCCGGAACCTGCTCATTAAAGTAGCCTTGCAATCGTTGGGTAAAATGATGGTAATTGAATTGATAAGTTCCCTCATTGATCCCAGGATGGTCCCCTTTTAAACCGCTGATCAAAGCATCTGGCCGGGCCTGGATACTCTCATGCTGATGCTGCGGAAAGAGAATCATGCAAACAGCCTCTTCGATATAAGCTGAAAGCTGTGGCAGGTCCTGACTTCTGATAAAGGCCAAAAGCCATTGTCGAACCAATTTTACCCTGGCCGAATACAATTCAATACTTTCCAGTCCAGACTGAAATTTCTGATCGGCTTTTTCCTTTTTAAGCATGGCCTGGAAATCAGCCGAAAGTTGCATCGCGGTAGGACTTGCCGTAAAACGGTCGTCACTTTGCAATTCTTCGAAAAGATAATTTGCTACTTCCAGCGAAACTTCCGCAGGAAAAAGACCGGAACTTTGGCCAAAATCAGCAATGGACTGATCCAGTTCTGCGATAAGAAAATCATATTCGCGGGTATCCGGAAAATAACTTAAGACCTGTCCTGAAGCCTTGATCGCATTATCGTAAGATTTTTTAGCGTCCTCTTCCAGTTGCTCCCAGAAATACCTTCCGAACGCCCTGATCTCCGGCCTGTGTTTCAGTATTCCTAGTTCAGAGTCTTTCTGTACCAGCACCTTCAGGATCTTTGATGCATCCAGGTCGTGCACGCCTTTGATATAACCTTCGCTATAATTTCCAGCCGATTCTTCCTGAACCAGTTTCAGCAATTGATCTTCCGTAAGTGAGCGAAGTTCTTTAACATCAATACCCTTGAATATCTTAAAAGCCAGAAAAGAAGAACGGTAGACCTCTTTATTTTCAGAAATGAATTCCTGGTCCCAGAATTCCCTGTTTTGGTTCAGCACTTCATTTTCCAGCGGCTGAAAAAAATCGGTTCCATTTAGATGGTAAAACAACCGGTTATTCTTGAAAACAATGCTCAGGTCCAGTTCCTGCTTATTCACACCAAATTTATGGTTACCCAGTTTGATGATGTTTTCACCGTCCTCATACAACTCCTGTTTATCCTTCAGTTTCCTGAGGGCATCTTCCCTGCTGGTTTTCAAAGCCGTTTCGATCTCTTCGGCATTCCCGCTGTCGTCCAGCTCGCGAAGTTGCTCCACGATATCGCGGAGTTTGTTCACCATGAGATCTGACGCGAAATAACCATTGATCTCCGAAGCCGATTTCAGGCTTTCCCCTTTCTTGGAAATACTTTTCAGAATTCTGCCCGCGGCATTCTGAAGGGAAATGGCCTTTTTGTTTCGCTTTTCATTGATCGCACTTTTCTTGCTTTCAAATGCATTGTAAACCTCTTCCCTTTTTTCAATAATTTCCTCGATGAAATCTTCAAAATCTGCAAATTTTCCTTCCAGCTCTTCCAGCTGGATGGCGATCTTTGCCTGGAATTCGTCACATTTTTCCGGGGTACCGGCGATATCGAGGTAATTGATGATGCTCTGATCAATCAATTTCAACTGTGCCGCAAAATCAGCTTTCGCTTCCTTCCCGCCCAGGCTTTTACGCTTGTTCTTGATCGACGCTTTCAACTGGTTGATCGTGGCAAAAATGAGCGAAATATTATCGATGATCCTGGTAGAATGCGAAGTATCCTCGATTTCCAGGTTTGAAACGATGTCGATAAGCATTTCGAGATCCTGCCCGATCTGGTTCACTTCTTCTTCCAGCTGCTTCGCTTCGATGACCTTAGTGAGGTTTTCCAGCTTTTCCTGTTTTTCCTGAACCTGCAAATGGTAAGGTTGCAGGGCTTTTTCCTGAAGAAGGAACTCCACGCATCGCCGGGAAATGGTGGCATTGTATTCTACGATTTCTGCTTCCAGCTGCTGCAGAAGCGCTTCATCAACATACCTGATCTCATACAACCCGATCACCTCCCCTCGAATAGCTCGCAATTCGGATAGCAGGGCTACAAACTCCTGAATGTTTTTAAAAGAAGTACTCTTGATCTTGCTGAAAAGTTCTCCGGCACGCTCCCGGATAGCCTTGGTTTGTGCCGCCGCATTTTTCTTTAGTTCCACAACCTTCTGAAACTCGTCAATCGCTGAATTAGCAGCCTGGTGGATCGATTGTAATGGTTGAACCAGTCCGGCAGCTTCCTCGTGGTCCAGCCAGTAATAAGCGTCCAAAATATTCTTGGAAATTTTGGCAATATCGGCATACAAACCGTCATAATTATCTTCCTTGTTCAAGAGGTTGAGCAATTCGGTGGCTTCGGCCATTGCTGACACAATATCCTTGTTCCCCACTTTATACAGGAACGAATCCTGGTGTTCCGAAGGTAAGATATCACCTTCCAGGTACGGGGTCTGCCACACCTGTATCATGTGATGTTTGGTCTGATCATCTTCCGGTTTAAAATAGCATAGTTCTCCACCGGCAAGAATGGTAAACCCTCCGCAAATAATAGGCGTTTTGATCTCCTGTTCTATCAGGTTATAATCCATCAACACATAGACGCCTTCCGCAGCAGAATAAAAGAGAAACAAGAAGTCTTCTCCGTTTGGGGAAGGAATTGCTCCCTGGTATTTCAGGTTTTCTACCTCGTTGCTGAACTGGTGAAATTCGCCGGTCTGCAAATAATAGCCATCAGGAAATATGATTCCCTGGTCGTCTGGCAACAACACGGCAGCTTCCTGCAGCGAATCGATCTTCTGGACTTCCTGGACCTTGTGGTTGTACACGAAATAGCGCGGTGCCTCCTGGAAAGGTTTGATCTCCAGGGCAATCAGGTTACCAAGATCGGCAAAGCGAATCTGGCCGTCATCCAGCGTCTGGTCTTTATAATCTACCGGTTCGGAATAAATCCCTTTTCCGTCGCTGGTATTATCCTCAATCTTGATAGTAAGATCTCCGCCAACGGTTTCCACGAATACTTTATCGAGAATTGCCACGTGCGGGTGTTCCCCGTAGCGCTGCATATCCCGGGTGGCCTCCTTCCAGGTAAATTGGTGTTGTGCCGGAAATTTGAATTCGTGCTCACTGCGATTGTCGATATACTCCAAATGGTCTTCTTTAATGAGCCATTTAAAAGTTTTAATATCGGTCACGCTGTCGCTGAGCTGAAACACCATATGGAGGTAATTCCCCATTTTGGCGAATTTGGCAAATATCGTATTTCGGTAATATTTATAAAGATTCTCAAAATCGCTTTTGAAGGTGGGATCCTGTAAAAGATCTGCTTCAATTGGTTCGAATTTCTCACCGTCATAGCGGTACAGGCTGAAAACATCAGAAAGAGCGATCTCGGTACGCAATCCAAAGTGCACATTATATCCAAAAATGCAAATATTGCCCAGCGAAACCATATCCCTGGCGATGCAACTGTTGCCGGTACTTACGCGATGGTTGGCGATCAAACGGGTTTCCAGCGAACCAAAAACCTGTTTCCGGGAATCATTCAGCCGGGCAAGTCTTTCCTGCAGATCAGTTTTATGGCCTGCAAGCCTTTTCCTGATGATCTCGTAAGTTCCACCATCCAGCGCATCAGAACGATGCTGATTTTCATTATTTTGATCCATATAGATTCAATAGCATTTAGTGCGGAAGTTTTCCGCTTTGCGAAAAAAGTTTTAAAAAAGCAACATTTGGGTTGCCTCACGACAACCCGAAATTGCTTAAACTTTCAAAGTTGACAGTCGCTGGTCTGAAAGTCCCAGGCCTTTTGCCAGGTTGAACAGGTTGCCGAGCATGGTCTGTTCATTAGAATCGTTAGATCGGGACTGCAGTTCCATAAGCAGTTTAGCGATCGTCAGGTTTTTGATATCTTCGGAAGAGATGCCGTATTTTTCAGAGAACTCCCGAACTTTTGTTAGCAGATTTCCTTTGATATCGTCACTTCCTAGAATCGAATCTTTCAGATCCTGAATATTGGAACTGTTCTGCACCAGCCTGTCAATACCTTTACCACGAGTGATCTGCCCTATGATCTGGTCAAAGAACATGGTTTCTCCACCCACAATATCTATCTTGGCAGCCTTCAGTGCGTCGCTGATCACGGTTGCCTGAGCGTCTGCGATCTCTTTCTGAATATTGATATTGGCAAGGTCTACCTGCAGTTCCTTATCCAATCGCAATTTGAATTCTTCGTGGTCTTTTCCAACCCCGTCCAGCTTTTTCATCGCAGCAGCTTTTTCTTCAATTCCGGCTGCATCTGCCAGTGCTTTCTCTTTAATAACTTCCGCAGCGGCTTTTCCTTCTTTCCTACTGGCCTCTGCTTTGGCTTCGATTCCAGCAGCTTCCGCCTTGGCTTTTTTCTCGATGATATGAGCTTCCACCAGACCCTGTCTTTCGCTGGCATCAGCTTTCGCGTGCATCACTTCAGCTTCTGAAAGACCAATGGTCGCTTCTTCTTTCGCCTTGGCTTCCGCGATAGTTTTACGGGCTTCAGCTTCTTTCTGGCTGGCTTCTTTCTGGGCCTGAGCCTCGATGTTCAATTCTTCAGCCCGTTGTTTTGCCGCTTCTTTCTTGGCTTCCGCAGCTTTGATCGTTTTGATCAGTTCCTCCTGGGCGCTGGCTTCCGCATTAGTAATTTTAACCTGCTTGTCCCGGTCAGCCGTTTTGAAGGCCTGGATATCTTTCATATTCTCCTGCTCTTCCACCACTCCTTTTTCCAGCATTACCCGGTCTTTGATCACATCCTGGATGTTCTTTTTCTCCACTTCCACAACCTTCTCTTTCTCGATCTGTGCCAAGGTCACGATTCGCTCGCGCTCGGTCACTTCCAGCATGCGGTCTTTTTCTACTCTTTCAGATTCTATGGCGTCTGTGCGCTCTTTGTTTTTAGCGGCCACGATGATCTGCCTGTTCATGTTTTCTTCCGCGACCTTCACTTTTTCTTCGGTGGCGATCCTGGCTGTTTCAGATTTCAGTCTTTCTTCTTCGGAAACTTTGCTGATCTCTGCCTCTTCTCTGGCCTTGATATTGGCGATCTCTCTTTTCTGAGCTTCTTCTTTTTCAGCTAACTGCTTATCGAGTTCCAGGATGGCCTCTCGAGCCTCGACATCCTGCTTGCGAATGGTCTTTTCCTCGTCGCGCTTGATCAGGTTGGCTTTCATGTTCTGAACCGCGGTAAGCTCGGTGATCTTCTTAATACCTTCCGCATCGAGGATATTATCGGCTTTCAGGTGTGAGATCGGGGTTTGTTCCAGGAAATCAATCGCACAATCCTCCAGGGTGTACCCATTTAGATCGGTCCCAATAATATTCACAATTTCATCACGGAATTCGCGACGGGCTTCATACAACTCAATAAAATCGAATTTTTTACCTACGGTTTTCAAGGCTTCGGAAAATTTTGCCTCAAAAAGATCTTCTAGCGTTTCGATCCTGGAAGCGCGGTCCACACCAATGGTCTGAGCCACTCTTTTGATGAAGGAAACATCATTGTTCACCCGAACGAAGAAGGCGACCTTAATATCTGCCCGCATGTTGTCCTTACAAATAAGACCTTCGTGAGCGAGGCGCTCGATCTGGATCTTCTTCACCGAAATATCCATAACTTCCACCTTGTGAAAAACCGGAACTACATAAAGCCCTTTATCTGTGGCTACTTTTGTTCCTCCAAAACCGGTTCTTACAATAGCCCGGCCCTGTGGTACTTTCTTGTAAAACATTGCGATAATCGCAAAGTATACGACGATCAGGAACAAAACGATCCCTAATCCAATTCCTATAATTGGTAGTATTTGATTCATAAAAATGATTTTTTAGTCCTGATAGGATTGTACGAGAAAGTAGTTCCTATCAGCAGATTGCTTAATGATTAGTATTTTTTCCTGGTAAGCCAGCGGTTCACCGTTCAGCGATTTCACGTAAACAGAGAGCGAATCACCATCTATATGTACTTCCGCATTTCCCATTTTCTCGCCCGAGATACTGGAGAGTAAAACGCCTTTTCTTCCAACAAAATCTTTGGCAGCATCCCCATCTTTATTGAGATTCCTGAAGAAGCTCTTAAAAGGAGTGGTGAATATTTTGGTTAGGAAAAGAGCCGGAATGAAAACGGCCAGTAAGATCACGAACCCAAAGAAATTGCTGTAACTTGAGGTTAGCGCGGTAAGCAGCACCGTGCTGAACCACCAGATAAAGATGAAACAGGTAAAGGTGAACATGAATGGCAGCCCTACAAAATTGAAATAGACCAGCAGGATCTGCCACCATTTTAAAGGTTGTATTCTTTTTCCCACTACCTGTTCCTTGGTGAGCTCCGCATTCGAGACGTCCTGGAAGTCCATGTTCGCGCCGTCTGTTGCCAGGTCGGTATCGATATCCAAATCTGTATCAATATCCACGTCCATATCCAGGTCGAAGTCGATCCCACTGATCATCGTGAGAATCCAGTAGATCAGCAACAAGATCAGGAAAATAGTGAGTGTAAGATTTACCTCAGAGAATAATATTTGGAATAATTCTGCCACGTTCTGTTAACTTTTGTCTTCATCTTTTAAGCCCAGTTGATCCTTCAACTTGTCGAGATCGCTATCGGCTTTAGCTTCCGTAGAATTTGCCGCTTTTTCCAGCTCTTCATCGATTGATTTACTGGCGTTGGCAATATCGCCGTAGGCCTCGGCCAGCGCCTCTTCCTGCGCTACTTTTTCTTTCATTCGTTCCAGCATCGAAACGGTCCCGCTACTGTCAATTTCTGCCATTTGCTTATTTAGGCTTTTAGTAGCATTACTCACTTTCACGCGAGCTTTCAGGGTTCTGAGTTCATTTTCCCAGTTACTGATGTTGGCCTTGATAGACTGGATATTCTGCTCGAGCTGCGAAACATTATCATTGAATTTCTTGGTTTCAGCCTCGGCGCGCTCCACGTGTCGCTGGGCTTCTTCCTTTTTTACAAGGGCTTCTTTTGCCAGGCGATCAGCTTCAGCAGCATCCATCTCGCCGCGCTGTCCTTTTTTCAGAATCAACACCGCCTTCTGGTGATAATCTTCTTTTTTATCCAGGAATTCTTCCTGGTCATTTTTAGCACGGATTGCGAGTGCCTTAACCCGAGCCAGAGCCTCCAGATTCTTATCCAGGTCCAGTTTAAGATCCCTGATCCCCTGTTCGGTCAATTTGATGGGGTCTTCCATTTTATCTAAAGCAGAATTTGCTTCTGCCTCTCCTATTTTAAAAAGTCGTTTAAAGATATTCATAACGGTATGGTTTAATATTTAGAGAATTCAATAATTTTTTCTGAGTATTCGCTCATCAGGAGGCTCAAGGAATTCAGCGAGCCCTCGAGTTCATTAAGGTCAAGATTTTCGATTTGCAGCGTATCGCGGAAAATGACCTTCTGGCCAGATTCATCCAGGACAAAGGCTCCATGAATGATATCACGATTCTTCTGAAGCAGGCTGCGAAAAATCTTTTCAGACTGGTTATTCACCCGGAAAATGAATTGTTCTATGATCAGG
The DNA here is from genome assembly GCF_001951155.1 of Christiangramia flava JLT2011. Lineage (NCBI taxonomy): Bacteria > Pseudomonadati > Bacteroidota > Flavobacteriia > Flavobacteriales > Flavobacteriaceae > Christiangramia > Christiangramia flava. Next base: position 3,101,388 of record NZ_CP016359.1, on the reverse strand, counting down.
ATTGGCGGTGCCACTCCCAGGATCAGGTTCTTGAATCCCGCGTTTTCCTTTTGGATCACCAGGATTCCCTCCTCTTCATTTTCAAAAGTGATGTCAAGGTTAAGCTCCAGAAGAAAGTTTCTGGTAACCTGAAAGTAATTTTGCATGTGAAACAGTTTTGATTAGGATTGATTTTCAGATTTTAATATTACGAAAAAACTCAGCGCTTTTTAAGGTATTATTAACATAATTACCAGACTAATTATAAATGCGATCATAATTTTAATTTTTTTAGTGATTAGAACATAATTTGAAAAGAAACCTATAACTACCAATTTTAATAGTATAAATTTTCTATATTAGCTAATATTGTTAGTTAAAGATACTAATTAAAATTATAATTGCAAATATTTTTAGCATAAATGAGTTTTTTTGGGAAAAATATTAGAAAGATTAGGAATGTAAAAAAGCTTAGTCAGCAGGCGTTTGCGGAGTTATTTGATCTGAAGCGAGCTACTTTAGGTGCTTATGAGGAAGAACGAAGCGAACCAAAATTGGAAACGATCATTAAGATTGCTAATTATTTTAGCATAACCATCGATGACCTGCTCACCAAAGAACTTACTATTAACAAACTACTGAAGTTTAAGGAAGACCTGCCCTATTCCAATTCCTTTTACGAAGATTTAATGTCACGAATTCCCTGCATCTTCCCTCAAACCGAATTCGAGTATATTCGAAATTATCACCAGGAAGAATTTATCAATTCCCTTCCCTGTGTAAAATTGCCATTGCAATCCACTCAAAAGAGACGTGCCTTCGTGATCTCTACTTCTGAAATGGCTTCAAAGTCTAGCGGAATTCAGCCCAATGACATGGTGGTGGGTGAATGGCTCGATCTGGAAAATTCTGAAAATATCAGTACTGCGCCGCTGGTAATGGTCATTACTGAAAAAAGGTTGATTTTACGGAATTTAACCATTAGTGGTTCAAAGATCGTTCTTTCCACACAGCAGCCTGGTTATGAAGATATTCTTCTGAAAAAGGAAGAGATCCTGGAACTCTGGGAGATCAAACAGATCTTTATGAACCAGCTGCCGCAACCAGAAAATGATCTGAAAGGGAAATTATCAAACCTGGAAGAAGAGATCAACAAGCTGAAGAAATACCTTTAATAAATACACATTCTACCTTCAAAATCAGCAGCATATTGCTGATTTTTGTATTTTTACAGTACCCAAAATCTTAAACCTGACCTATGAAAAACTTTTATCTCGCAGTACCGGAGGACCCAGATTAAGCAGTTGATTCCCAAATAAAACTCTTTATCAACCCCAAATAGTAACCTACAAACCGGTCTGCATATGTTTGCCTCTAATCATTTATTGGCCACATTTTCGGCATTTTTATTTTTATTCTTAAGCGTTTCCACGGTTCATGCCCAGTGTGCCGAAAATGCTGCTGTCCAAATTTCGGCCAATGCCAGTTCTATTTGCCCGGGAGAGTCTGTTGAGTTCACTTCCGAAGTTACCGGGATAGGCAGCAACGAACTGAATTACCAGTGGTATCGCAACTCACAACCTATTAATAACGCCTCTTCCAGCAGCTATTCCGCCACAGGCATCAGCGATGATGACTCTTTTTCCCTGAAAGTTACACTCACCTGTGAAGCTGGACAGCAAATTATCGGGAGTAATTCGGAAGTTATTGAAGTTTACACGATCCCAGACGTAGAGGTTCCAGATGACATCAGTGTTTGTAATGGGGAAATAATTCAATCTATTTCCTTTAGTTCCAACGCTTCCGGCAACATTAATTACAGCTGGGTGGCCAATGACTCGTCCATTGGGATACCCACTTCCGGTACTGGGTCCATTCCTCAGTTTACGGCAGGTAATTCGGGTTCCGCAAGCAAAATCGTTAGCGTGGAGGTCACTCCGGATATCAACGGTTGTGAAGGTGAAAGCAAGATTTTCCAGATTACGGTCTTTCCAACACCTTCAGTAAATAATCAAACTGATCTTTTGGTGTGTAATGGAGAGACCGTGGAGGCGATCATTTTCGGCGGAAGCCAGGTTTCGAACACGACCTATCAATGGCAAAGCGACGAGGCATCAATTGGGATTTCAGCAAGCGGAAATGGGAAAATTCCATCATTCACCGCTCAAAATACTACCGAAGAACCCATCACGGCGAACATCAGCGTGATACCGGAAGCCAATTCCTGCCAGGGTGAAACCATGGAATTTCAGATAACTGTTAATCCTACTCCAGATTTTGATACTCCGGAAGATATAGTGGTTTGCAACGGCGAAACTATTTCCTCGATCAACTTTACGGGCAGCAATGTGAGCGGAACCAGTTTTAGCTGGACCAATGATCAGGCTTTTATTGGCCTGGCCGCTAATGGCTCGGGCAATATTCCAGATTTTACTGCTGAAAACAACGGAAATTCTCCCATTACCGCAAATATACTGGTGACTCCGGAAGCCAATTCCTGTCTAGGCGAAACCCGTTCCTTTACTATCACCGTGAATCCAACGCCTAAAGTGGAACAGCTACAGGATATCACCATTTGTGAAGGGGAAGATGTGGGCCTGATCGCTTTCAGTAATCTCCCGGTTGAAAACACCACTATTCAATGGACTGCCGATAATACGGAAACTGGCATCCCGTCTTCCGGAGAAGGAAGCATTCCTGCTTTTAGCGCAACCAATACCACGGCTGAAATTATGGAAACTACGGTGAGTTATTACCCTGTTGCCAATTCCTGCGAAGGAGAAACCAAAACCTTCAAAATCAGGATAAAACCTCAACCGGTTCTGGAGGCTCCGGAAAACAGGACGTTTTGTTCCGGAACCGAAGTTTCGGCTATTTCGGTGGAAAAAAATATCCATGCGCTGGTTTTTGACATTTCGGGAGGTGCAGAAATTGGTCTTTCCAATCGTACCAATGCGACAGAAATCCCGGTCTTTACTCCGGTAAATAATTCCAACACACCAAAAACGGCCAGTATCAGTCTGCTTCCAAAATATGATGGTTGCACGGGAGAAGCTGTGAATTTTGAAATTACCGTGAATCCCCTGCCAAGTATCTCGGTTTCACCATCGGCGCAGGAAATTTGCTCGGGCGAAACCAGTTCGATTAAACTAAACAGCAACATTGAAAATACCAATTTCAGCTGGGAAATCAAATCTATTACCCCGTCCGGCGCGATCACTGGTGCCGAACCGGGAAGTGGTCCAGAGATCGTACAACATTTAACCAACTCTACTTCCGAAGCAGCTACAGTGATCTACCGCGTGGTGGCGGAAGCCGCTTCCTGCGAAACCAGTCCGCTGGAAATCCCGATCACCGTAAACCCATTACCGGTACTGGTGGTGAATAATCCTGAAACCGTTTGTGCTCCCGCCGCGGTCGATCTTACGGCAGAGCCTATTACAGCAGGTTCGGGTAATTCTCTTCACTTTAGTTACTGGAAAGATGAAGCGGCGACTTCTGAACTGGAAAATCCAGCGGAAGCACCGGCCGGAACCTATTATATCAAAGCTGAAAATGCCTCGGGTTGTGAACAGGTAGCCGAAGTTATCGTAACCGAATATGATGCTCCGGTCCTTACCAGCCCTTCAGAGGTACCAGGATTTTGTTCAGAAACCGCTTTTAACTATGAATTTGAAAGCTCAGTTCCTGGCACCCAGTTCAACTGGTCCCGCCCGGCCATCAGCGGAATTTCGACTCCGGCTAACAGCGACACGGGGATGATCGATGAAGTGTTGGTGAATACAACGAATCACCCGATTGACGTGGAATACGAAGTGACGATGATCAGCCCGGATGGTTGCATCGCTTCGGAAAAAATCCATACCACAGTAACTCCTACTCCAGTGCTTACCAGTACCCTTTCTCCGGGAAGTGTTTGTAGCGGGACCGCTTTTACATACCAGCCGGAAAGCAGCGTTACCGGGACTACTTTTACCTGGAGACGCGAAGCCGTGAACGGGATCAGCAATGCCGCCGCAAGTGGAAACGGAGCAATATCGGAAACCCTGGAAAATACTACCAATCAAACACTCGCTGTCACTTACCAGTACAGCCTGAGCTCAAATAACTGTTCGAACCCACAAACCTACAGTATTACCGTACCGGTTACCCCCTCGCCCAATACCCAGGTCTTTGCTGCGGTAAATGATGGGGAGAGGCAAGCTGAAGAGATCGAGATCTGCGAAGGTGGCAGCATCGATCTTTTTTCTGAAACGCAATTACCGGAGGTTTCCGAGCTTCCTTCTGAAATTCTGAATGCCAATTTCAATTCAGGTGCAGATGGATGGAGCTCTACCGGCAATGGCACACGTTCCTGGAACATCGCCAGTGATAATACCACTGTTGATGAGCAGTGTGGTTATGTCTATGTTGGGCCTAATTGGTGGGATTATGAATACCAGTGCAACGATGTAAACCTACGGTCAAACGACCATTCTTCGTTCTTCCTGGTAAACAGCCGCCAGAATAACGGTGCCTTTTCCAATGTGGCATTGACGAGCCCGGTTTTCAGCACGTCTGCTTACCAGTCATTAAACCTGAGCTTTTGGCATTATTACCGGGATGGCGGTAGTCGCTGGAACGACAACCTGGATATCGGTCGGTTAGAATACCGCATCGGTAACGGCGCGTGGACAAGTCTCAACGGAACTTCCTATACTTCTACCCAGGGAAGTCCTAATGGTTTCGTGCAGGGAAATTATGACATCAGTTCGCTGATTGGCCACGAAAATGTGCAGATCCGTTTCAATTATGATAATGCCAATGGAGATTATTACTGGGCCATCGATAATATCAGTATCACCGGGGAAGGCGGGCAGCCTGCTGAAGTACAATGGACTGCCGATACCAGCGACTGGACTTCCGAAGAAACGAATCCGCAGAACATCAGTCCTGTAGAGACCACTACTTATACCGCCACCTATACTGATCCAGAAACAGGTTGTCCTGGTTCTGCTTCCGTAAAAGTTATCGTAAGAAATCCTCCTCAGCCGCAGATCAGGGCAGATTATTGTGCCTACCCTAACGAACCGAATAAGATCCGGTTGTACGTGGAAGGTAATTATGACCAGTATGAATGGACCAGTTCCGGCGAAGTCATAGGGAATGCTGCATCGATCGACGTCACTTCGGCACAGGGATACAGCATCAGGGTTTGGGAAAATGGCTGTGAAGGTACAGGCTCCATAGATATTTCAGAAAATCTTATCGAAAATGGTGATTTTGAAGCCGGGAATACTGGCTTTGTTACCCAATACAGCTACCAGACCAATCGCAACGGCCAGCAGGAACTTGTGCCTGAAGGAACTTACACGGTGGATACCAATTCCAACCAGTACCACGGATCCTTCCATGACAACGGCGACCATACCACTGGAAACGGGAATTTCATGATCGTGAACGGGGATCCCAACCTGGGAAGTACTGTTTGGGAATCGAACGGTTATATTGCTGTAAAACCTGGAACCGATTATTACTTCAGTGCCTGGACCACCAACCTGGTCTATCGTAATGAAGCTGAAAAATACGCGCAGCTGCGGTTACAGATCATCGTTAGGAATGGAGGGAATGAGCAAATTGTAGCAGAATCTACTCTTGGAGACCTTCGGTTTCAGAATGTAGGAGAATGGATCGAATTTTACAATCCACAAGTCTGGAATTCCGGGGAATTTACCGAAGTGAAACTGCGCATCATCAATGAAAATACGATCAGGGACGGAAATGACTTTGGGATCGATGACATTTCCTTTGCCGAGATCAACGCGGTGGCTTTTGATTTTGAACCTTCCAATGACTCCCCGGTTTGCGAAGGCGGAAGCGTACAGCTTTTCGCCAATCTCGAAGGCGGAAGGGAACCCATAACCTATCAGTGGACAGGTCCTAATAATTTCACATCTTCCGAAGCCAACCCTATCATTGAAAATATGACTCCGGCGGAAGCGGGCGATTACGAACTTCAGGTAACCGACTTCTATGGTTGCGACAATACCATCAAGTCGACAAAAGTTACCGTAATTCCCGCAACGATCGTCAATGCCGGTAAAGACCAGGTAATCTGCTCAGATGCTTCTGAAGTTCAATTAGGCGGAAGTGTATCAGGATCTGTCAGTTCCGGGTTTTGGAGTGGCGGAAATGGCAGCTTTGTGCCTTCTCCAAATGAACTGAACGCAATTTACCAACCTTCCGAAGAAGAAATACAAAATGGCCTTGCAACGCTCATTCTTACTTCTGATGAACCAGATGCGCCTTGCGAAGCCGTGAGCGACACCCTCAGGATTCAGATCAATCCCAGCCCGATGATCGATAATATTGCGATTCAGAATGTAAGTTGTTTTGGTGGCGATAACGGTAGTGCCAGCCTGATAATGACAACGGGAACGGAACCTTTTACTTACGAATGGAGCAATGCGGCAACCACGCAAACCATTAATAATCTTGAAGCCGGAAGCTATTCGGTCGTCGTAACCGATGCCAACGGATGCTCCGCTTATCAGGAATTCGAAATACGCGAACCTGCACCCCTAGAATTGCTGAATACCACGGTGACGAATATAGCATGTTTTGGAAACGCTACCGGTGAAATTACAGCCGAGCTCAGCGGAGGTTTCCTGGAAGAAGAAACTCCGCAATACATTGCCGTGCTTCTGAATTCTGAAAGTGAAGAAGTCGCCAGGATCCAGAGCGCTGAGACTTTGCTGAATCTTACTGACATTCCGGCTGGAAATTATACGCTTCAGCTGAGTACGGCAAAAAGCTGTACCACCATCAGTAAATCCATCACTCTTACACAACCGGAAGAGATCCCTGTGGAAGCAGGGGAAAAGATTAACATTGAAGAATGTGGCCGAACATCGGTTTTCCTGAATGCCACGGCCGTGAATGCCGAATTGGGTTCTGGAACCTGGAGCATTATTTCAGGTGAAGGCGGTGAAATTGACGATTTGAGCAATCCCTCAAGCCGTTTTTCCGGACTTCCGGAAACTACCTACATTCTTCGGTGGACCGTTAATCCCGAAAATGGTTGCGAAGCCATAAACGATGAAACCGAGGTTTCTTTTTCCGGTGCCTGTAGTCAACTGGATTTTGACGGAGAAGATGATTATGTGGATCTGGGTCAAAACTTCAATTTTGCTGGCAATTTCACGGTGGAAGCCTGGGTGAAACCGCATGATCTTGATGCTGCGAAAACCGTCATCAGTAAAAAAGACAGGCTGAACAATACCGGCTACGAGCTTTTGATCTCCAATGCCAAACCGGAATTTCAGTATAACAATAAGATAATCAGTTCTCCTTTTAAGATCACTACAGACAGATGGTATCACCTGGCCTGTACGGTAGCTGCCGATAAGATAAGCCTTTATATAGACGGCGTCGAGGTGAAGTCGGTTACCGGGGCCACGATTTCCGGAAATGAGCTTCCGGCGAGCATTGGAGCATCCCTTTCCGCAGAACAGCGGCCAGCAGACCATTTTCATGGCTGGATACAGGAAGTACGATTGTGGAAACAGGCGCTGAGCGCGGAGCAGCTTCGGTTTATGATGAATCAGCCTTTGGAAAATAAGAACGGAAATGTCCAGGGAAGTATTTTGCCTGTCGCGGTTCCGGGAGCTCCAGCCTGGAATACACTGGCCGGCTATTACCGCCTGCTGGTAAACGAGCTAAATGGTGGATCTACGCCCGACGCTTCTTCTAATAACCTGGACGGTACTTTACTAAATATGACCACTCTCCAGGAAAATACTGCGCCCCTGCCCTATATCCTGTTTCAGGATGTAAACACCGCCTGGTACGATCGTTCCTCCTGGACCCTGCCGGCTACTTATAATGGCCGGGCGATCACGCAGCGCCAGGTTTGGGATTCCCCAAATGGCAGCAGTGTGAAACCTTCGGAAAAGATCAACTGGAACATCGTGATCCTTCGCGGAAATATTAAGAATGAGGCGGCTGCCAATAATCAGAACCAGATTCGGCTACTCGGGCTGCTGTCTGAAAATGGCACTTTTGAAATGAGTGGAGAAAACAACTTCAGCGGAAATGCGCTGATCGTTGATCGCTACCTGAAACTCGATGGCGTAATAGACCTGGATGGCGAATCTCAGCTCCTGCAGCCAGACGGAAGTGTTCTTGCTTCGGAAAGTTCCGGCTATCTAGATAAAGACCAGCAGGGAACGCAAAACAGTTTCAATTACAATTACTGGACCTCACCGGTGAGTGAGCAGGGAAAACAGCCAAATTCGGGTTACCGTATTTCCGAAGTGCTGATGGATGGAAGCGATCCCGAAAACCCGGCCGGTATCTCGTTCAATCCCCAATATCATTGGGCCGATCATAGTTATTCCGGTGGATTGCACATCAGCACCTACTGGTTGTATGTCTTCCACGGCAGTGCCAACCAGTACAGCCAGTGGCATCACATAGACCAGAATGCAAACCTCGAAACTGCGGAAGGTTTCACGATGAAAGGAACGCGGGGTGCCGCGAGCATCCGTGACCTGCAGAATTACACTTTCCGCGGAATGCCCAATAATGGTAGTATTTCCCTGAAAATTTCCAAAGGTGAGAACCGCCTGGTGGGAAATCCGTATCCTTCGGCTATTGACGCTACGGAATTTATTCGCGATAACCTGAAAGATGTTTCCGGCGGAAGGAACTCAGCCAATGTATTTAATGGAAGTCTCTATTTTTGGGACCACTTTGGGCAGGAAAACACGCATATCCTGGCAGAATACGTGGGCGGTTACGCCACGATGAACCTTTCTGGTGGCGTCCCGGCTATTGCCAACGATGCCCGTATCAATGCCAACGGTAGAAAAGGATCCAAAATCCCGGCGCGTTACATCCCTGTGGGACAGGGCTTCTTTGTGAATGTCTCCATAGATGATGTTAGCGGAAATAATTACAATGTTCAGGGCGGAAACGTAAAATTTGAAAATCACCAGCGGATCTTCCAGCGCGAAAACCCGGGAAATTCCCAGTTCCTGATGCAGGAAGAACGTAGTAAGTCCCCTGAACAGGCTGTGACCAGCGACCTAAGGCCCAAGATCAGGCTGCAGTTCCATTCACCGGAAGGTTATCATCGTCAACTACTGGTGACCGGTGATCTCAATGCTACTGAAGGGGTGGACCTCGGTTATGACGCCCCGCTCATCGAAAGCAACAAAGAAGACCTCTACTGGCTCGTCAATGACGCGTCGATGGTGATACAGGCCGTGCCGCAATTTGGTGGCGAGCTGAAACTGCCGCTGGGAATGAGAGTTTCTTCAGCCAAAGAATTTGAGATTTCCATAGACAGCCTGGAAAACTGGTCTCCTTCCAAAGAAATTTATCTGAAAGACCAGAAATTAGACAGCCTTCATAATCTCCGCCAGGCTTCTTACAAGGCAATTTCAGAAGAAGGCGAGATCACCAAGCGTTTTATGCTGGTTTTCAGGAACAGGTTGCTGGAGAAACCTTCAGAAAAAGAAGACCTGGAGCGCTTTTTTGATATAGGCTATTACAATGATCCTGACACTTTCGAGCTGGAAAATCAGCAGGAAATACCGGTTTCCAAAATTCTCATATTCGATATGGGTGGAAAACTACTATCCAGTTTCAGGGACATTCCTACGGAAAAAGCCGTTCGCTTCCGGATGGAATCGCTTCCTGCAGGCACGTATATTGTAAAGGTTTACAGCGAAAAAGGCATTTTGAACAAGAAATTCCTGGTGAAGAATTAACATACGGCCCGATCTTATCGGGCCGTTATCTTCTCTGTAAAGGCCTTCTCCTCAATCGTTTTCGAAATGGAAAATTCACAGGAGATCTGATTTATTTTTATCTACGGAAAAATTCCATTCGTCGACACTTCTCTTCCTTCCACCGAAATACAGCGGCCGTTAAATGGCATTTTTGAGACATTTATCCTGCTTATAACAAAACGATGAAGGTTAAACTGAATATTCTATTAATTGAAGATGATTTCATCGAGGTCATGAAATTAAAGAGAGCCATTAGCAGCCTTTCTTTAAACCATAACCTCCTGGAAGCCAAGAATGGTGAAGAAGCGCTGGAAGTGCTCCAGAACACCGCAAATCTTCCCGATATCATTTTACTGGATCTCCACATGCCTAAAATGAATGGCATCGAATTCCTGGAAATTCTCAAAGCCGATGAGCAGTTGAGGCAGATCCCGGCCATTATCCTTACTACTTCCAGCAACCGCAAGGATCTACTGGAATGCTATCGAACCGGTATCGCGGGATATGTTATCAAACCGCTGAAATATGATGACTATGTTGAAAAAATTGGTGCCGTACTGAAGTACTGGACCGTAAATGAACTAATCCAAAATTAAGATGAAAGGAATCGTATTTACAGAGTTTTTAGAAATGGTGGAAGAAAAATTCGGCCTGGAGATGGTAGATGATATCATTGAAAAATCTGACCTTGCTTCGGAAGGAAGCTATACCGCCGTGGGCGTTTATGATTTCCTGGAAATGCAGCAACTCATTGTACACCTGAGCGAGGAAACCGGTATTCCCGTGCAAAAGCTTATTTACGAATATGGCCGGTATTTCTTTGACGTACTTGCCCAGGGCCACGCTAATATTTTTGCCCGCTACGCATCGCCCATAGAACTTCTGGCTTCCGTGCAGGACCATATTCATGTGGAAGTACAAAAACTATATCCGGGAGCAGAACTGCCTACTTTCGAAATTTCTAAGAAAGACGAAAAGCTTCTGGAAATGACCTACTATTCCAAGAACTCCCTTTATATGTTCGCGATGGCGCTCATGGAAAAGACCTTTGAATTCTTTAAAAAGACACCCGTTATAGATTACAACCTGGTCGAAGCCGATGGCAGCCAGGTGAAATTTGTCATTTCTGAACAATGAGTGTAACCACCAAAATAGAAGTTCTAGAAAGAGCCCTGAAACGGGAACGCCAGGCACGCAAGGCAGCCGAAAACATACTGGAAAGTAAGTCGGCTGAGTTGTACAGCGTTTCGCAGGCGCTTCGGCAATCAAATTCCCGGTTAAAGCAGTTGTTAAGTGAAAAGACTTCGGAACTCGAAGGCGTTTTTATGAATATCAATGATCCCTATGTTGTGATCGACCTTAACGGTGAAGTGCTCAATATGAACAGCGCAGCTACGGAACTATTGGGGTACGATATCGCAGTAGAACCTTTCAATTTGATGAATACGGTGAGCCATAAGGCGGTGAACCAGGTCAAACGCAATTTCAGTGAATTGCTTAGCACCGGCTCCTATATCAACTCCCGAATCCCTGTTGTGACAAAAAACGGGGAAAGGAAACTGCTTCAGGTAAATGCCAGCATCATCTATAACGAAGTTGGAAAAGCGGTCGCTGCACAGGGTATTGCAAGGGATATTACCGAAGAAACACGGCTTAGAGAAATTGCCAATCTTCAGCAGAAACAACTGGACCTTATCCTGGAAAACTCGCCGCTGGGCATCATTTTATTCAGTAGCGAAGACGATAAACTCATTCATACCAACAAAGCGCTGGTAGATATGCTTGGCTATTCTAAAACCGAGTTTGAAAATGTTAAACTCGAAGAGCTTTTGGAAAAAAATGAAAAAAAGAACTTCAAAACACAGCTGCAGAAACTTTACAATAATGAGATCGATCACTTTTCGCTGGAAACCAAATATATTACCAAAGATGGGGAGGCCTTCTGGGGAAAGACTTCGGTCAATTCTGTAAAGAATGAAGTAGGCCTGCCCTTACAAATGGTGGCGACGGTAGAAAACATCAATAAGGAAAAGATCGCCCGGGACCAGCTGAGAGAGTCTGAGAACAGGCTGTCCACTCTTCTGAAAAATCTTCATACCGGGATCCTGCTGGAAAATCAACATCGCGAGATTGTAATTACCAACCAGGAATTCTGCAAAATGTTTGGTATTGAAGCTCCTGCCGATGCTCTCACTGGTGCGAATTGTGAAAATGCCGCAGAACAGTCTAAAATGATGTTTGAAGATCCCGATAAATTCGTAGCAGATATCGATAAGATCCTAAAAGATAAAAAACCGGTCTATGCCGATGAATTGCGCCTGGTGGACGGCCGTGTTTTCCTAAGGGACTACATCCCGGTCTACAATAACGAGGAATACCGCGGTCACCTCTGGAATTACCAGGATATTACACTGCGCAGCCGCTACAAGGAGAATTTACGCAGACAAAAGGAAAAATACAGCAATATCATCAATAATATGAAACTGGGCTTTATGGAAGTAGACACCGAGGGCCGCATCCAGTTCGTGAACCAGAATTTCTGTGAGATCAGCGGTTATTCCAAAGAAGAACTACACGATCAGGTAGCCCAGGAAGTGTTGCTTTTTGGCAAAGATCAGCAAGAAGGACAGAAACTGTTATCTCGCCGCCAGAAGGGAATTTCAGATTCCTACGAGATCCAGATCAAGAATAAGGAAGGTGAAACCCGCTACTGGTTACTCAGTGGAGCGCCCAATTTCGATGCCCAGGGAAGAAATATTGGTTCCATTGGCATTCACCTGGACATTACCGAGCAAAAGCACCTGGAAATGCAGAAGGAACTGCTTCTGGAGAACCTGGCCGAGCAGAACGAGCGCCTCAACGAATATGCGCACATCGTGTCGCATGATCTCAAATCTCCACTTCGGAATATTTCCGCATTGCTGAGCTGGACCATTGAAGACTTCCGCCAGAAACTGGAAGAGGCTGAACTAACGAATTTGAGGCTGATGGAAGAACAGGTGGAAAAAATGGATTATCTCATCGAAAATATCCTGAAATATTCCAGCCTGGACAAATCAGACGTTAACCAGAAAAGTATAGACCTCAACGAGGTGGTTGGAGAAATGCTGGAAATGATCTATATCCCCAAACACATAAAGATCAAATTCCTTAGTAAGCTGCCGCGAATCAAGGAGAACCCCACCCGGATTCAGCAGCTTTTCCAGAACATCATCAGCAACGCGATAGAATATATCGACAAGCCTGAAGGACTTATTGAAATTGACTGCCAAAAATCTGAAAATGAGTATGTTTTCTCGATCAAAGATAACGGTGTGGGTATTGCGCCAGAGAATCATGACAAGATTTTTACCATTTTCAAGTCTCTTGGCAATAACAAGCGCTCTACAGGAATTGGCCTGAGCATCGTGAAAAAGATCCTGGATCTGCACGGTGGTCGCATCTGGCTGGAAAGTACTCCGGGCGAAGGCACTACTTTTTTCTTTACCTTAAAAAAAGAATCATGAAAATAGTTCAGGCAAAAAGACCGGCAGGTGAAAACTGGATCAAAAACCGGGAGTTTGAGTCCCTACAAAATCCGCTGGTATTTGTTTTTGGAGATCGTAAACTGCTTGAAAGTGACGATTTTTACCAGGAGACGATAGCTGCCTTCCCTACAAGGCATATCGTTTTCGGTTCTTCAGCAGGTGAAATTTACCATCAGGACATTCTGGATAATTCGGCCGTGATGACCGCCATCGATTTTGAAACCAGCTCTTTTGAAGTACGTAAAGCCAATTGCTGCGAATTTCAGCAGGATTCCGACGAATTGGGAAAAGCGCTGGTGGCGAACCTTCCGCAGGAAAATCTTCGGCATATTTTCGTGATTTCCGAAGGAAGTTTTGTGAACGGCAGCAAACTGGTTAAGGGTATGGAATCGAATCTCGACCAGGAATTATCTGTCACCGGCGGTATGTGCGGCGATAATGACCGTTTTGAAAAGACCCTGGTTTCCTATAATGAAAAACCGAAGGAAGGTGAAGTGATCGCAATTGGTTTTTATGGCGAATCACTGGACATTAGTTACGCGAGTTCGGGAGGATGGATCCCATTCGGGCCCGAACGTGTGATCACCAAAGCCGAAGGAAATATTTTATATGAAATTGACGGAATGCCGGCCCTTGACCTGTACTCCAAGTATCTGGGTGAAAAATCTAAAGAATTGCCGGGTGCCTCCCTCTTCTACCCGCTTAATATTCGGGTTAACGACCAAACCGAACCGGTGACCCGTACCGTACTGAATATCGATAAAGAGAATAACTCGATGATCCTGGCGGGAAATGCCCCGGTCAATTCCAAGGTACAGTTAATGATGGCATCCGTAGACAGTTTGGTGGAAGGTGCTTCCAAAGCCGCAAAAAAGGCCATGAAAAACCGGAAAAACAAACCGAGCCTTGCCCTGGTGGTGAGTTGCATTGGCAGGAAACTGGTGATGGATCAGCGCGCCGAGGAAGAGCTGGAAGAAGTGGCCGAGATCATTGGCCAGGACAGTTTCCTTTTTGGGTTCTACTCTTACGGAGAAATGGCGCCTTTTGAAACGAACCGGTTTTGTGAATTGCACAATCAAACGATGACCTTAACTTTAATCAGCGAGTCATGAATTCACTTTTGAAAAGACAACTGAAAAAATACCTTCCTGCTCATATTTCGGAAGAAGAATTGATGCCGCTGCTGGATTCCATCAGCCATTCCTATAATAATTACGAGGAACAGATCGCCATGTCCCAGCGAGCGATGCGCATCAGTTCAGATGAACTTTTTGATGCCAATTCCAAACTTCGGAACGATGCGGAGAAAAAGGAAAAAATCATTGACACCTTTAATAATTGCCTGAATATGATGAATGTGAAGGCGGCGAAATACGGGCATAAGGAAATGGAAGTTGAAGAACTGGCCGATTTCATAGAAACGCAGGCTACGCAGATCCACCAGATCCAGTCCCAACGGGAAGAGCTTCTTCATACGCTGGAACAGAAGAACGAAGTGCTATCAGATTATGCGCATATGGTCTCTCATGACCTGAAGTCGCCACTGCGCAGTATCGACGCACTGGCAAACTGGATCCTGAGCGATCATTTAAAAGAAATCACTCCCGAAGGCCAGGATAAATTTAGGTTATTGCTTCAGAATGTGGAACGAATGGACGCGCTTATTGAAGGCGTGCTGAACTATTCTACCATAGACCAGGCGCAGCTGGAAACCTATAAAGTAGATTTAGGAAATCTCCTGGAAGAAACCCTACAAATACTGTATATCCCGGAATCCACGAAAGTGGAAGTGATCACCGATCTTCCCGTGATACAAGGTGACCGTTTCCGGTTGCAGCAATTGTTTCAGAATTTGATACACAATGCCGTGAACAGTATGGAAGATGGAAAAGTCGGCAAAGTGGAGATCGGCCATTCCGAAGACAAAGAAAATTTTACGTTTTTCGTGCGTGATAATGGCAAAGGCATCCCAAAAAATCAGCACGAAAAGATCTTTAAGATCTTTGAAAAGCTGGAGAATAACCAGACTTCTACTGGAATTGGACTGTCTATCGTGAAGAAAATCATCGATTTCTATAAAGGAAGAATCTGGCTGGAAAGCACTCCCGGTTTAGGAAGTACCTTCTTTTTTCAGCTCCCCAAAATAAACCAGACCTCCCATGAAAAAACCCAGTCTTGCGCAAATTGAGCAAATCTGCCAGGGCAGTGAAAGCTGCAAGTCGCGAATTATCGCGATCCTGAAAAAAGAATTTCCAATAGAAGCTGCCACCTACCAGCAGAACCTGGAAAAGGGCTATTTGGAAAATTGTGCCGAAAACGTTCATAAACTGAAGCATAAAATTAGTATTTTAGGCCTGGAAGATGCCTACCAACTTGCTGTTTCCTACGAAGACGAACTTTTAGAAGGCATTACCGAAAAAAAGGCTAAATTCGATCTAATTCTTGACAGCATCAGGCAATTTATCAAGACCCTTTAAAAAACACTTATGAACTGCATTATCGTAGACGATGAAGAAATGGCCAGAGCCATTCTGGAAGAGATAGTTAGCAATCACCCGGACCTGGAACTGGCAGGTAGCTTTCCACATGCTATGGAAGCCCTGAAATACCTCAACCAGAACAATGATGTAGACCTGATCTTTCTCGATATTCATATGCCAGATTTTACAGGTTTTGATTTTATACAAACGCTGAAGAACCCGCCAAAAGTGATTTTGACGACTTCTGATATGAATTTTGCCATTACCGCCTTTGAATACAGCTGCATCGTAGATTACCTTGTAAAACCGGTCGCGCCGGAACGTTTTAATAAAGCTGTTGAGAAAGCCAAAGCGGTTAACAGCGGAAATGTTGAAACAGCGGGAACCACTGAAATGAACCAGGCCGAAGATTCTGTAAACGTGTTATACGTCAATATAGACCGCCGCCTGATCAAGATCGATGTTCCTTCCATCAAACTCATCGAGGCAAAAGGCGATTATATCCTCATCAAAACCACCGGTAAAAACTACACCGTTCATTCTACTCTAAAAAAAATCGAGAACAAATTACCGGGCGAACTGTTTCTCAAAGTGCACCGTTCCTTCATTATCAACCTGAATAAGATCATTGATATTGAAGACAATAGCGTACTCATAGACAAAGATGTGATCCCGGTGAGCCGCTCGAACAGATCAGAGCTCATTCGCCGTTTGAATCTCCTCTAAACCATTTACTTGCGTTTTTTTGCCATTCGTCTACAGTAAGTTCGTAGCCATCGAAAAACGAGCCAGTTTTCTTTTAAATGCTTGCATCTTTGAAGTAGGAAAGAAAACAAAAACTAACGATTATGGCTTTTTTAAACAACACACGGAATCTTCAAATAAAAGGAAGACTGTACAGCGGAAATGTTAGCGAAACCCAGGAAGAATTAGAATACGCTCTGGAAGTGTTCAACACCATTGAGATCAATCTTCGCGAGATCGAGGTGGTTGATATTGCAGGAGTGTTCATGCTGTACCTGATGTTATGCAAAGCCAAGGAAAAGAACAAGAAAATTGTTTTTACAGGATTAGACAACCCAATACTTCACAACGCCCTATACATTGCGGGACTTCACAACGCGTTCCACCCCGCCGCGGCTGCCTGATACGCAGTATTTGAAATTAGCCATGAGCCTCTGAAACAATCAGGGGCTTTCTTCATTTTAAGGATAACCGTGAGAAGAATTTTGCCCTAAAACACTTCAAGTATTGAAAACTTCCGCTCGTCTATAGTTAAGGTTTAATCAACGAAAAATGACTAATTCAAAAGACCATCCTCAGTAGTTTTACCTCAGAATTAATCCTAAAACTCTTCAACATGAAAAAAATGAAACTATTAGTCGCCGCCCTTGTCCTTTCTGGAGCTCAAAGCCTGCTGGCCCAGGACAACAACGACACGAACATCGCTTCACACATTCTGGATGTAAATGTTCCGGAAGTGGCCCTGCTCGATATCTTTGATGCCAATACGGGAACCGAAGCCAGCGCGATCATGTTCGACATGACCAATGTAACCTTATCTGGTACTAATGCTGAAGCGGGTCTCTACGCCTTCCAGGATATAAGCTATTCCAACCTGTTCCTGAATTATACCAGTGTGGTTGCCAGTGCTGCTAATACAGAAGGATATGATCTTACAAGAAAGATCAATGTGAAAATGGAAGCCGGAAGTACGTTCCCAGGCAATCTGGACCTTCGTATTTCACCGGAAGCGCCCGTGATCATTTCAGACGGTGGTACGGCCGACTCTGCCGGCACGATCATGCCAGGTGGTGTGGCACTCGGTGTGTCTGTCCCAATTGGTACCGATGCCCTACTCGTAGACAGTATTGAAAGTGTGTATACCGGTGACCAGGAATACGGCGTAAAATTAACCTACACGCTGGAGCAAAATGGGAATTTTGCCAGTTACAATGCCGGTTCCTACCAATCTACCCTTGTATATACCTTGACTGATTTATAAGACCTTTTTTTGCCCAAAACCTCAAGGCCCATTTCGGGCCTTTTTTTATGTTTTTTACTTAAAGCAGTTTAACGACCATTCGTCTACACTTCCTTACGAACCATCGAATTTCACCGAGTTTTCGTGCAATCTGTCAGTAATTTTAGAATATAAATTCACCCCCTATGAAGAATCTTATGGTAACCACAGCACTTTACGTACTTCTTAGTAGCCACTCCTACGCGAGCATCGTTGTTCTTAATGGTCTTACACATGTATATTCCGGTAACGCCGGTGACCGAATTGAAGGAGAGCTGATCCTGATGAACACCACCGATCTTCCGCAGCAGATCACTTTCAAATTAAATGATGTTATCTTCTCTTGTGAGACCAACCGCTTTTTTACCGATACGGTCTCTCACAAACAATCTTCTCTTCCCTGGTTCCAGGGAAGCCTGATGGATAAGGTGCTACTTCCCAAGGAGCAGTTCGTCTATAAGTATTCCATCCAGATTCCAAAAGATCAAAGTCTGAAAGGCACTTACTGGTCAGCATTAATGATCGAAGCAACCAAACCGGTAAAAGAGGAACAACTAACAACCAATATCCAGCTGGATACCAAAATACGCTACGCGATTGGTTTGATCACTAATGTAAATCAGAAGGAAAATGTGAATATCGATTTTGAAGCGATCAGCCTGAACGAAGATATCGATACCGTCAAATCCCTGAAAATTGGTATTTCCAATACTTCCCTTTTTATGGAAGGAGTACAACTCTCCCTGGAGATTTACGACTCCAAAGGCTTCAAGGTTGGCGAACGAAAATCGAAACGGGAAATGGTTTTCCCCGGCGCCTGCCAGCAATATGAACTAGATATTTCCGATCTCGAAAAAGGAGAATATGAATGTATCCTAACAGCCGATTCCCGAAAGGAATTTATCGGGACCAACATCAACCTGAGCGTGCAATAAACCCAAAAGGCACTAACCCATTTCCTCAAATCTGAAACTCATGAAACTGCGATTACTATACGTGGCCTGGATGTGGCTTGCACTAAGTGCCTGCCAGAGAGAACCATCCACTCCTCAGCTTCCTGCTTCTGAGGAGCCTTTTAGCCGTGAGGAATTGGAAAACCTGGAAGAGGAATCTGAGTTACCGGCTAATATGACCAAAACTGGTTCCCGAGATACGATTGCTGAAGTTATTTCGGAAAAATCGAAATCCACTTCAGAAAAAACCAGATCCTTTCTGCAAAATGCTTCGGAAAAAGCGATCCATATTTCTGAATCAAATACCAAAAAAATCAATTCCCCTACCGCTGATTTTTCAGAAAAAGTCTTTGAAAAACCGAATATTTCGATCATTTCCAAACCCGAAAACACATCCCTGGAACCCGGAAGCCGGCACACACTTCCCATAGAGATCGCCAGCGAAAACGCTCATGATCAAAAACTGCAATTACAGGCTACGCTTCCGGAAGACTGGAAACTGGTATCGGTAAGCAGCATTGACGAACTTCAAAACAGTGATAAAAAGGTCGCGCTCCTAAGCTTTTTTATACCTTCATCAGCAAAACCGGGATCGCGACCTGTATCACTGGAAATCCTTCAGGAAAATGGAGAAATTGTACTGCAGGACGAAATCCAGGTAAGCATTGCCAAAAATCCGAGCCTGGAAATTTTCGCCATTTCCTATCCGAAGACGCTTCAGGCAGGGGCTCCTGTCGAAGTGGTTTACGGTATCCGGAATAATGGGAACGTAAGGCAGGAAATCAGCCTGAAGTCGAATGTAGAACTTCTGGACGCCGAAAAAGGAACAATTGCACCAGATTCTTTAAAGGTCGTGAAGGTACAGGCTAAAGCCAGCCAGAAGATCCAGCAGCTTCAAACCATTACGACCTATCTTGAGGTAAGCAGCAAGGAACTGAAAGAGCCTTTACGCGCCTACTCCTCTACCCGTATATTCCCGAGCAAGATCCAGAAAAAAGATGCTTATTTCCGGTTTCCTGTTCGTGCCTCACTGAATTATAACAGCTATACTTATAAAGACGAGCATTTTTCCACCATTTCGGCGGAAGTATTTGGCGATGG
Organism: Christiangramia flava JLT2011; assembly: GCF_001951155.1. Lineage (NCBI taxonomy): Bacteria > Pseudomonadati > Bacteroidota > Flavobacteriia > Flavobacteriales > Flavobacteriaceae > Christiangramia > Christiangramia flava. The sequence continues at coordinate 3,081,549 of NZ_CP016359.1, read as the reverse complement.
GTACCTCGACCTGAAAAAGGACCATCATCTAAATTTCGTGTTCCGACTTCCGAAGCAGCAATACCTGAAACGATTTGGGGTAACCGACCAGTACAGCCTGATCTACAGCTATAAGGACCGTACCCGGGTTTTCCTTGGAGACCATGCGTATTTCATGAATAGGCTGGGGTTTGATAATCGCTACGGAATGGGTTTTCGAATCGATCAAAAGCTTCAAAAATGGGAATTTTCGACCTATTATTCCAAGCCCAGGCTATATGAATTCAATAGTTCCCCACTTTTTGGAGCCAAGGCGACCTATCGTTTTACCGATTCGCTTCAGGTTGCCCTGAACCTGGCACATTCTTCCGGAAGTATCCAGGGCGCCAATCCCAATATCGAAGCAAATCCCGATGAAAAAGGACAAATCCTGACCGCCAGTGTAAATTTTAAGCGCCGCCGTACGCAGGTGGAGGCTGAAGCTTCAGCAAGTTTTACCAATCAGCACCAGTCATCTGCCGCATTTCTAAACGTTTTGCAGGGATTTGGTAAATTTTCGTTCAATGGTTCGTATACCTTAAGTGGCGAATATTATTTCGGAAGCCTGCGGAATAGTCGGCAATTTTCGAACAGTCTATTTTACAACCCCGGCAAATGGAATTTCGCGGTTGGACACACCGTTTCCCGTGTCAATCAACGATTAAATCCCTTATTCTATGCTGCTGAACCTTATTTTGAAAACACTTATGCCCTGGCCGGGTATCGCGTGAATCGCAAGCATAGCTTCAGTCTTCGTGCGGAAACCCGTCAACGTGAAGACCAGCTTGAGCCCAAATCTTATTTTTATAAGGAACGAAGCCTCTTGTATCGCTATTTGTATTCCGGAGAGAAACTTTCTTTCAATTTCAATGGAAGGCTGGCCAAAACGCAGAATTTACTGGTTGGAAGCGACGATTTTAAAAACACCTACTCCATCAATTTCAATTCTGCCTATCGCCTGACAGATGCGTTGAGTTTACGCGGCGGGATGAACCATAATTACAGTAACCGTTATGGTTATAGCGATGCAAAAATGGCCTATACGCGTTATCATGTGGGTTTTAACCTGAGCGCCGGAAGAAACTTCAGATGGAATGCGACCTACAACAGCGGTTTTAGTCCGGATGAAAACTACCTCCGAAGAGATTTTGTGACATCGAACTTCCTTTTCAGGCTAGCTCGTCATCACCAATTTGAAACCCGTATTACCTATTACGAAAATGCAGGCGCCATGAACCGAAAAGAGTTGCTGGCCCTGGGGAAATACACTTATTTTCTGGGAGTACCGTTAAAACGTGTCCTTGATCAGGGCAGCCTCAGTGGAACGATTGGTACGTCAACCGAAGATTTGGACGTTTCCGGGATTCGGATTCTGGCTGCCGGAAAAGAGGTGGTGACCAATAAAAATGGCCATTTTGAGCTTAACAATCTTCCGGTAGGGCAACATTACCTTTTCATTGACGAGTCGAGCCTTCAGGCATCGAGCGTGGTGACCACCCAATCCCCGATTGAAATCAACATTCAGCCAAACGCCAAACACCATAGTTATTTTGAGATCAGCCAGGCGGGCGGGATCAAAGGCTACATCAGCATGAAAAATCAGAACGGTGAAAGCGCTTATCGCGGTTATGTGAAGATCAGCAATGAACAATTCAGCTATATGACCGAATCGAACGAACAGGGAATCTTCCATTTTGATCGCATCGTCCCCGGAAATTACAGCCTGAAATTGCTGCATTTCAGAAACGAAGAAGATTATGATTTTGAGAAAGAGCTTGCAGTGAGCGTGCAACCTGGAGAACTTGTGGCAATTGAAATGCCCATTGTTGCACGCCCACGGAAAATCAAATTCAGTAAAAAGACCTATAACCTTGGAAAAAAGCCATGAGAAAAGCCTGTTATTTATTGATACTGATCGCTTCCCTGCAGAAATTTACAGCGCAGGAGACCATCAATGCGTTTGATCCCAATAGTTTTATCCTGGGCGGCGACCAGCAAAGTGTAGGAGCTACGGTCCAGGTGCAGCCAATTTCACTGATTGACCTGGAGCCAGATCCCTTCAGTGCTGCTGCAGGTGGCGGTGAAACTTTAGAAGCCGGAAATCCTTTTACCGGTGGTGGCCCGGGTGCCTCCAGCGGTGATTTTTGGGTGAATTTCACCTGGCGGTCACTTAATTACCAGAATGCCAGGATCTTTGTTAGAGCCAGCCAGCCCATTCCGGCGGGTATGAGCATCCAGCTACAGATCATCAATACCGCCAATATTGGCGGAGATTATAATCCAAATCCCAATTATAATCCTGTGAATCTCAGTACCAGCGAGCAGGTCATTGTCTACGATTTTGCCAACGGTTATTCCGGGGATGGCGAAGGTACCGGCTACCAGGTGCAATACATGATCCAGAACCCGGAAGCTCTTTCTCTTCCGCCTGGTTTTGAAATACTTTTTGAAATACGCTAACAACCTGAACCATGAAAAAAATACTACTTTTCCTGTCCATCATTACTTCGAGTTGGATTCATGCGCAGCTGTTGCCGGGTACGATGAATGTTTCGGGGATGCCGGCTTTTATTCAGAATATTGACGATGTGGTTCGCGAAGCAGGCCTTGATGACACAGTCACAGGATTTGAAAGCGCGATCGATGCCAACCTGATCAGTTTTACGCTGGATCCTCTATTATTGCTGAATTCCGAAGTCATGTGCAATGAAAATGTTTTCAGGTACAGCGTGTATGTGCATACGCAAAACCTTCCCGCCAATCTGCAAATTGAAGCCCGTACTTATATGAATAGCGGCTCCAGGTTCCCGGAGGTAAGCATTTATGACCTTTTGATCATTCAACCCCTGGGACCGCGTGACCTTACGCCCTCCAACGGCGGTGATTATATCCCTGTTCCCAACGATGGCTCCCAGGCGATCAAGATCTTTGAATTTGTGGGCTGTAGAACCGATATCCCGGTGCAATTCCGGATCAAGGCCAGCAGCAAATTTGCCGGCGGAACAGGCAATTTCAATATCGTATACACGGTGGTGGGCAGTTTGTTATAAGTTTTTCTTCGGAAAAATATGCTGTATGCTACTATTCTGTAATGCTTCAGGAATTGCAGTCTTTCTGGAAACCTTTCTTTCGAAAAAAGTGTTCCGAACGATCAGTTTTCGCTTCCAAGGATGAGGAAAGTATTTCCTGATTTCCGAAACTTTCAAAAAACCACCATAGGTGAACAGGTTTATGATTTTTGCAATTATTAACGCAGTAACTCAAGGGGATAGTGATTCACCGGGATGTAGCTTTCTGAAATTCTGGCGCCGAAGATTTTCTAAAACTGGTATTAAAATGGGAGAAACCTCATCGATAATGGAGCGAGGGATACCCACGCTGTGGAAAAAGTCGAAAAGTACTGTTTTCAGAACCTCCCAAACACCTGATGAGCCTGCGGAAAATGCTAAAATTCAAAACCTGGATCAAACCATTAAAATTCTTACCCGTCAGCGATCGGAAGTCCATCAGTTCCCCGTTAAAACCAGAAAAGACCATTCGTTTCACCATTTTGACGTAGAAACAAAGAGATAGTGGCAATTCCATTTATTTTCAACCAGTTTCAACTTTTTCCAGGAGGAAAAACTGGAATTCAACCAGGTTTTATTTAATCCTTTGCTCGTAGACCTGGAAATTTAACCGGACTGGTTTCAGAATTTCAAAAATAAAAAAGCCCGATCCAAAGGAACCAGGCATAGGTTAAGTAAAGGGTAGATTAAAACAGTCGCTGGCTCTGGTAGCCCCTTCCGCGGAACATATCAAACCGAAGAAGCACTTCCAGAGAGCCATCATTATATTGTGTATTGCCCAGATCGGTCACCTCCTTATCATAAGAAAGCCCAACGAGTAAATTTTCAGTAAGCTGGAATCCGCTTAAAATACTATAGGCCGCATCCCAGCGATAAGATGCGCCCAGGGAAAAGCGTTTTCTGAACCAGGCCGTTGCTGCGACATCCAGTTGCATAGGCGCACCGCGAACCCACTTTAGAAGCAGGGATGGTTTGAGATGCCAGTCGGGTTCAATTTCAAAAACATAGCCAGACATCAGGTAAAAGTTCTTCATTTCTTTTGCCTGGGAGACAGATTCTCCATCAAAATGTCGTGTTTCCAGGATGTTGGGAAGTGATATTCCGACGTAAAAATCATCGGTATAATAATACATTCCCACCCCAAAATTTGGCGAAACCTTTTTGTTCCAGTATTTATTGATCATTTCGGGATCATCTTCGTAATTGGCGAGTCTGCTGTAATCCACGTTGAAGAAATGCAATCCGCCTTTAAGACCAAAAGACAGGTTTCCGCCCCTTTTCAACCGGATTTTGTATGAAAAAAGACCATCAATATACGTTTCCCGGACCGGGCCAATCTTATCATGCATGACCATTAAGCCCGTTCCTACCCGCTCTCCAACGGGGCCATGAAAATTAAAACTTTGCGTCACCGGCGCGCCTTCCATACCCATCCATTGGTTACGATACATCCCCGTGAGCGTTGGAACACCCCGGCTACCGGTATAACCCGGGTTAAAACTCACCGTATTGTAAACGTACTGAGTGAACTGGGAATCCTGTTGCGAAAAGGCCAGGAAACCAGTTAGCAGGGCAATAATGAGACTTTGTTTTTTCATGATCAGTTAGTTTAGGTGTGGGTTACCAGTTGAGGTAGATATAACCGGTTTTAGTATGTTTAGCCTTGGTTTTATCCCAGTATTCAATGAGGTAGAAATAGGTGCCTGCGGGTAAAAAGTCGGTCTGGGTTCCTGCCATTTTCGCATTGGCTCTCCCGTCAAAACAAATTTTACCGGAGTTATAAGAATCTGATTCCCATACCAGAATTCCCCATCGATTAAAGATCTGCACTTTGCTTTTGGTGCACTGCTCCAGATTTTTGATTTCCAGTGTGTCGTTTTTACCGTCTCCATTTGGGGAGATCAATTGGTTCTTAACGGCCACATCGATCACTTCTTCCATTTCCATGGTTTCTGCCATACTGCCGGTTTCACAGCCTGGATCGCAAGCATCCAACGGATCACTTCCCTGAGCGAGCTCTTCTCCATCCTCCAGACCATCCCCATCGGTATCTGCCTGCTGTGGGTCGGTTCCCGCGCTGATCTCTTCAGAATTGGTAAGACCGTCACCATCCTGGTCACAATGGGCATTATCAGCATCTGGATCACAGGCATTCAACGGGTCGGTATTTTTATGAAATTCCTCGCCGTCATTAATCCCGTCGTAATCGGTATCAGGATTTTCAGGATCGGTTCCTAAAATCGCTTCCTCAAAATCAGTAAGGCCATCAGAATCAGCATCGTTCGGGATTTTATAGATTAGTAAATTCAGTTGTTTTTCTTCTTCGGAAAGAGAATGAGGATTTTTACCATTATTCGTTTCTTTTTCCATAGCCTCAGAATAAGAAGAAGCCTGGATGTTTTCCGCAGTAAGCACCAAGATTACCAGGAAGACTATCCGGAAAATTCTGGGTAAAGAGGTGAATACGAAAATGGCCTTTAGAGTATTCATATTTTTAGTTTGGCTGGTTATGTTTTATTGAAGGTGAAAATAATTCAGCTAATAGAATTTGACAGGGACTATTCGTTAAAGCGAATTGGAGCTAGGATGAACGGTGTATTTTCAGGGATGAACGGCGCGAGGAAAATTCCTTTTTTCACACTGCGATATCCAGAAGCTCCTGAAGATCAAGCGTTCGGAAAGATTTTTCCACTCTCTTATTCCGTACGCTCATCAGGAACAGTTTCTTATCCATTTCTTTCGCTTCCGCTTTTAATCGTTGCAATTTATAGATGCCTTCCGGTTCAATCCGGCTCAGACCGGTAAGATCGATAATGAGTTGTTCTGAAAAATTGAAGAGTGTTTTCAGGCGGATCTGTATCACTTTGATATTGTCGCCGGTAAGCCGCCCCTTCAGCTGTAACTGGTTGTTCATTTCCTTGACGTGTAGATGCATGTTTTTCATGTAAAGTGATTGGAGTTTTTGTCTGGATTCAGTTTTCGTTATCTTCCAATGATCTTTAAGCCGCAAAGGCATACATTTTCATCTCCCTTGTGAGCGGTACAAACATTTTTGATGCAGGTGGGGCACTGAAAGGAAACTTGCGAGACTTTTCTCGGTCGTTTCTGCTTGTGGAAATCGTTACAGTTCATAGCTTCAAGTTTTGTTTATACCCGCAATTTATTCCAGGAAAGCACCAAAAAGGGCTATAATTCGTTAACCGGTAAGTTTCCTGTGGATAAATGGTAATTTTGTTGTGATAAAGCGAATTACCGATGGTCTCAAAATGTTTTTAAAAAAAAATCTTCTGATGTGTGATTTTTTCAAAATTTGATACACTAATAAGGAGCAGTTTCAATTTCAGATGAATAAAAAAGAACATTTTACCAAAGCGATTAAAGAACATGAAGGCCTGATTTATAAAGTGACTTTTCTGTATACCGATAGTCTGCAGGACCGGGAAGATCTTTATCAGGAAATTGTTTTTCAACTTTGGAAATCTTACGACAGCTTCAAGGAATTTTCCAAATTAAGCACCTGGATGTACCGGGTGGCCATGAATACCGCGATCTATCATTTGAAAAAGAGTCAGAGAAACATAGGAACTACCAGTATTGATCCTATGGCAGAAAGAATTACGGAGCAGCAGGATCATTCAGAAGAAGAAAAACTACAGTTGCTCCACGATCAAATTCAACAATTAAACCTCCTGGAAAAAGGTATTATCCTGTTGTTCCTCGAAGGAAAGAGTCATGATGAAATTGCAGAAATCATAGGAATCACAAAAACGAACGTTGGAACCAAAATTTCAAGGATCAAGAAAAAATTGAAATCCCGACTAACTAAAAACTAACTATCATGGAATTAGAAGAGATGAAAAATTTATGGGAAGGAATGAGCAAAAAAGTAGAAAAACAGGAGTTGCTCACTAAGAACCTTCTTGAAAAGGTAACCGAACAGAAGTATCATTCAAAATTGAATAAAATCAGGTATCCTGAAATGATAGGCACGATCATCTGTTACCTTGGAGCCGTTTATTTAATCATGAATTTTGTAAAAATAGATCCTTTGGCTGAAAAGATCTTCGCGATCATTGCGATTGGTTTGCTCCTTACACTGCCGGTAATTTCCTTACGCAGTCTGAATCTTATGCAAAATTTACCCATCTCCTCGAAAACTTATTTAGACACTTTAAATGATTTCGGAAAACGGAAGATGAGGTTTCAAAAATTTCAAAAATTGAACGTGTCATTAGGACTGTTTTTACTGATCGTAGCCATTCCTGTACTTTCAGCTATTAAAGGTGTAGACCTCAGTGAAACCGAGCATTTCTGGACCCTGACTTTTCCAATTTCCATCATTGCTTTTTTAGGATTTGCATTTTGGGTCTTCCGGTCTTACAAAAAATCTTTGGAAGCCACCGAGAAGCTGCTCTCCGACATTAACCACTAAACCATTGTTTAAATACCCGTATTGCTATCAGCTGAAACTTCAGCAGACGGATAGCTATGCCCTAAACTCAACATTCTTATGAAAACCATTATGATTACGTTATTGCTAATAGTATCCATTTTCCTCAATGAGCTATATGCGCAGTCTATTGAAGGAACCTGGCAGGGAGATCTGGAAGTTCAACCCGGTAAAACCATGCTTTTCATCTTCGAAATTTCAAAAGATCAGGATGAACTTATTACCCAACTGGCAATTCCCAGCCAGGGTTTAAAGGAACTTCAGCCGGCGTCCACGAAGCTGATAGAGAAAAACCTGATCATTGACGCTTCTAACCTCGGCTTTAAATTCAGCGGAAATTGGGATAAGGAAGCAGGGAAAATTCACGGTACTTTTCAGGAAGGCCTAAATAGCGTTCCGTTAAGCCTTTCAAAGGAAGAAAATGTAAAGCAAGCAGAAACTCCCAAAAGGCCTCAGGAACCTGTTAAACCGTACCCGTACCTGGTGGAAGATGTAAAAATCCCAAATCCGGAAGAAAATCTTCTACTGGCCGGAACCTTGACCCTACCCCGGGAATTTGGCCAAAATACACCGGTGGTCATATTGATCTCTGGCAGTGGTCCCCAGGATCGCGATGAATCCTATATGGGACATAAACCTTTTTGGGTCCTGGCCGATTATCTTACACGAAAAGGAATCGCGGTCTTACGGTATGATGATCGTGGAATCGGCGAATCGACCGGAAATTTCGAAAAAGTGACCACGGCCGACTTTTCTAATGATGTCCTGAAGATCATCAAATATCTAAAGAGCAGATCAGATATCGGCAATAACAAGATAGGTTTGATAGGCCATAGCGAAGGAGCCATTATCGCTCCCAAGGTGGCAAATATTTCAGAAGATGTTTCCTTTATTATCATGTTAGCGGGCACCGGTGTTAAGGGTAAACAGGTTTCCCTGCAACAGGCCCTGGATTACCGAAATTTCCCGGTCAAGGACGAAGAACAGTATCAAACGTATGTAAAGAAGGCCATTGATATCGCGGCTTCGGATAAAGACGCTGCCGCAGTAAAAAATGAATTGAGGTCCTTCTATCAGCACTCTGAAATGTTAGCCTCCATTCTCCCGGCAACTATCGATAAAGCTGAATTTATTGAAAACCTGGTTGAAAGTAGAACCAATCCGTGGATCCGCTATTTTTACAATTACGATCCATCAGTAGAAATTAGCAAACTGGATGTTCCGGCCTTGGCTTTATACGGAAGTCACGATACCCAGGTGCCACCCAAATACCACCTGGAACCAGTGGAAAAAGCCTTACAAAAAAGCCACGCTGAAAAGTACGAGGTCGTTCTGATGCCCGGTCTCAATCACCTGTTCCAGGAAAGCAAAACCGGCCAGATCACTGAGTACCCGCAGATCGAACAAACTATGAGTCCGAAAATTCTTGAAAAAATTGGTAATTGGGTACTGCATGAAATTTGAAGGTTTGAACTTCGAATTGCAGTAGCGGAATATGGAATCGCTGACGGAAGGATCCTCTTTTTTACTTTAGATACTGGATGGCAATTCTAGCTGCAAGAATTAAAAAATGAGCAGCGGAATCCATTTCCATAAAAGAACAGAAGGTGTTCGCCAGCAAATGTTCAAAAGAATTCAGAAACCTATAGAATTGTATCTTCTGGAAACTGCTCTTATGGAATACAGCATCTAGCAAACGAACACCCTAAATCATTCAGAAGATTGCCGAAATTATGACTAATTCACACCGGCAATCTCCTGAATTCAGGTTTACATATGAAAGCACCGACTAAACCTGGTATTTAAATAGATTGGTTTCTTACTTCAAAAATGATGGGCAAGGTGTACAGCACTCCAACCGCACGATCACGTTGTCTTCCCGGTTCCATCTTCGGGATGAGTTTCACTACCCTTTCGGCCTCTGCCTCCAGCGCAGGATGTGGACCTCTCGCCTGGATATTCTCTACATCGCCTTTGTCATTGATGCGGAAGATCACGTAAATTTTGTTAATGCCTTTAAGCCCCAGTTCCGCACTCAGTTCTGTTCTGAATTCTCTCTTGACCAGTTCCTGGATCTTACCAGACATACATTGTTTTTTCGCGTCATTGCCTTTTTGGTTTTCACAACCCGGGTAAACCGGGACATTGGCAATGATCACAAAAGGCACATCTTCGATCTCTTCTGCGATCTTTTCTTCTTTAATATCGGTCACCTCCACCACTTCGATCTTATCGTTCAGGTTGGTTTCAGTAGACTGAATAGTGCTTTCTTCTAACACGGAATTGTCCTCAATCACTTCAATCACTTCCGGGGCTGGAGGCGGTGGGGGTGGCGGAGGAAGTTTTTCCCGTAATTCGGTCACCGGTACATCCACGATTCGTTCTGTTTCCATATCGAGTTGCTGCAGATCTACCGCAGGCCGACTATCAAAATGCCATTCGATGGCCAGATAAGAAATACCCAGCATGACGATTAGCCCGATCTGGAAAAAGATCAGGCTGTTTCGGCTGAGATCGGCTTTGGGATTTTTTTTGGGTAACATGGCTCTAAAATTTGAAAGTTCGAAGGTTCAGTTTCCAGGATCGCTCCTGATTTCTACCCTAAAATTAGCCTGACTTTGACGGAATAAATATGACGCTGATCATGTTTGAAAAGCTTTATAAAAAAAGCCGGGACGATATCCCGGCTTTTCCTGAGGTTCTCCCAAACCTAGGTGACCACAATGTCCTTTCTTGATCTATTCATGGCCTCTTTTTCTTTTGCGAGTTGTAGTTTTAAGACGCCATTTTTATAGGTGGCCACCACCTCTTTTTTAAAATCGATACTTTTTGGTAATTGAAAAGTCCTGTGAAAACTGGAATAACTGAATTCCTTTCGGGTAAAGTTATCATCGTCTTCAAAGTCTTCTTCACTTTGTTCTGCAGAAACATAAAGAAGATCATCCTCAATGCTCACTTCGAAATCTTCTTTCGAAAATCCCGGAGCCGCAAATTCGATCTCGAAATCATCCTCATGTTCTTTCACGTTCATTGCTGGCAAACTTCTGTTGATCTTAAAGAAGTCGTCATCAAATAAATTTTCCAGGCTCCATGGTGTGTCACCATTCATCCATGGAAATCTCTTTTTGTGGGACTTAACTAATGACATGACTACAAATTTTAAATTGAAAGCTAATTCTCCAGCTAAGCTACTCCGCATTCAAAAAAAAACATATGACGAATGTCAGTTTTTGGTGCTTTTCTGCTACGGAAAAAGCTGAATCTTTTGGTTGAGTGACGGGATGGAAACAAACCAGCCATAGTGTTCCGCTAGCTGAAGTTTCAAAGCTGCCGCAGCCGGTTCTTCCCCATGGATAAGGAACACCTGTTCGGGAATATTCCGAATATCCGTACACCATTCCATCAGTTCTGCCTGGTCTGCATGTGCTGATAAACTTTCCAGCTTCAGGATCTGCGCTTTTACCTGGTAATATTTCCCCCAGATTTTGATTTCCCTGGCGCCTTCCAGCAAGTCGCGGCCACGGGTTCCTTCAGCCTGAAAACCGGTGAGCATCAGCCTCGTAGAAGGCACCTCCAGAAAACGCGTGAGGTAAGTAAGAATACGCCCACCGGTAAGCATCCCGCTGCCGGCCAGAACGATCCTTGGTCTATTCTCATCGATGATCTCCCAGGTACGGCGATAGGAACTTACCTGCTCAAAATAACTGCTCATACTAGAAAATTCCGAAGTACTGAGCTTATGGTATTCATGATATTCCGCAAAAAGTTTCGTGACATCCGTTCCCATGGGACTGTCTACATATACTGGAAGATTCGGAATTTTATTGCTTCGGAATAATTTCCAAAGTAAAAAACTCAATAATTGCAGTCGCTCCACCGCAAAACAGGCAATTAAAAGGATCCCATTTTCAGCAATGATATCCAATACTGCCGTTTTCAGCAGTTCTTCTACATTTTCCTGAAGATGGAGCCGGTTGCCATAGGTACTTTCCAGAAAAAGAACATCGGCCCATTTGGGTTTGTTAGGAGCTTGGAGCAACAGATCATCATTTCGCCCGATATCCCCGGAAAAGACCAGCCGCCTTTCATCGATTTCCAGTTCGATAAAACCGGCACCCAGGATATGACCACCTAGCTGATGCCGAAACCTGATGCTTTCCCGAAGCGAAATCCACTCCCCGCTATGAACAGTCTCAAAGGCCTGGATCGTGCGCTCCACATCTTCCAGGTCATATAATGGCAAGGCTGGCTGGTGTTTGGAAAAATCTTCCTTGTTGGCTTTCTCGGCCTCTTCTTCCTGAATCTTCGCAGTGTCTTTTAAAATGATCTCGGCAATTTCCAAAGTGGGTGCGTTGCCCAAAATCTTCCCTTTAAATCCCTGCATCACCAGTCTTGGTAAATAGCCAACATGGTCAAGGTGCCCATGCGTGAGCAGTACATAGTCAATTTTGGGAACATTTACCGGAAGGTCTTCCCAGTTCTTTAATCGTAAATCTTTAAGCCCCTGGAAGAAGCCGCAGTCGATCAATATGGAACAGCCGGGCGTTTCTACCAGGAATTTGGAGCCGGTAACCGTACCCGCCGCTCCTAAAAAATGTACTTCAATTTTTTCCGTTTTCATGGTGCATGATCTTTTGAAGTTCCTTTATGATCCTCTCCTTTCTTTCGGTAGAAATTTTTTCTTTTTGCAGGAGTTCCGGGTACTGGAGTATTTCAGAAGCCAGCACGTGACCCTTCTCCAACAAACTTTGTTTTTCTTCCGCAGAAAGCAAACTGGAAACCGTGATCGGGTATATCTTGAATTGATCGGCCAGGTCTTTCAAACCTTTAGCTTTTGGGTAATCCCAGCTTAAAAGCGAAAGCCCCACACAATTCCCATATTCCAGAGCATCGAGCGTAAAACGAGTATTGGTCACTACCCACCCGGAATACTTTTGAGCTCCGGAACGCTGAGAAATATCTTCAAAACGCGAATGGATGTAGAGCGGGACTTTCACATCACAGTTGCGCCCTTCTTCACTGTGAAATTTACATTCCACGAAAGCAGTTTTTCGATCTTTTTCCAGGACCAGATCGACCTCGTGGGTCACGCACCTGCCCTGTAACACCTGGTTCCACTGAACTTTATAATTCTTTTTCTGAAAAATATATCCCACGAGTTTTTCAAAAGGAAAGCCCGAAGGTCCCATCTCATAAATGACCTTTTTCAAACTGTACCTGCAGGCAAAGTGACTGCCATGCCCATGAAGCAAATTAAAAGCCTTTCGGTAGATCTCGCGGGTGGTGATGCCATCGTATAACTCTCTGGAGACTTCCCGAAGCACGTTCTCTGCCACCTCGACTCCTGCCCCACTCTTCAGCAGCGATCTTCTAAGTTTTTCTGCGGAAAAGGTCGCCAGTTCGCCGGAATTCTTCCGGATTTGATACCTGGATGTGTTGGCGTTTCTCATAAGCTGATATTCATCCTGAAATTACTCAAAATGCACGCTTCAATTTATGAGAAGGATCAGTTTTAGAGGAGAAAAAATAAATTAAAATAAAAACGTGAAAATTTCAGAAAAACTGACGTTTGTCATTTCAAAAAAACCTGGTTTTCAGGTTAATTTGAATCCAAATTCCAAAATGAAACGCGATGAAAACGTTGACTAAAAAAGAATGCCTGGATTTCCTTAAATCAAAATACATCGGCCGGTTGGGGTATCTCCACCGCGATCGTGTAGAGATCATTCCCGTCACCTATTTCTACGATGAGTCGTATCACTGCATCATCAGTTATTCCGGCGAAGGGGAAAAGATCAGGGCTATGCGAAAACACCCCCAGGTCGCGTTTCAGGTAGATGAAATTCCAGGACTGCACGACTGGAAATCGGTTTTGGTCTACGGAAGATATCGCGAAGAAAAAGGCATCGATGCCAAGAGTTTGCTTCACCGGTTTTCCGAAGGCGTCAAAGATCTGATTAGCCAGACAAAAAATACAAGCGTTCAGTATCTAAGCGAGTTTTCGAATAAAGTGGAGAATGACCGCTACCCAATCGTATATCGTATACAGCTGGAAGAATGCAGTGGTCGGTCAGAATCAAGCGTTGCGGAGTAAAGATGTTTTTATTTCATTATATTTAAAAATCTAATTACCAGTATTTTAGAATTTAATTATCTGGGGTTTAAGCAAAGTGTAAACTCCGATCAGCTCTTTTTACCGAATCTACCGGCATGTTCAGGAAATTCCAGGCGCATCCAGATCTAAAAGACTTTGTTCTTTTCTATTTTGAAATGGACTGGCAATCGGCGCAGGCTTATCAAAACCGGGGTTATCTCTGCCTGCCAACGGGTTGTAGCTTCATTGGTTTTCAGAAGAAAGGTCGGATGCAGGTGAAGATTGATGATTTTACATACGAAACCGAAGCCTATTTCCTTAATGTCCAGACAACGATTCCTTATGAAATGTTCACCCGCGAACCTGATCTCCAAGTGATCGCTGCCTGCCTGAAACCTACTGCGATTGCCCAGCTTTTTAAAATTGATGTTTCCAGGATCATTAACACCGGGATGAACCCCAGAAACCTGTTCGCTGATCACCTGAAAAATTTTTCCGATGTCTTTGAAAAGGAAACCAAAACTTCTGAAATACTGGCGTTACTCGATGAGATCTTTTTGAAACAGCTCAAACACTCCAGGCCTAAATCAAATTTTATCGATATCGCCGTGGATCTCATTATGCAGCAAAAGGGAATCATTTCAATTGAAGAGCTGGTTGGCAGATTCAAGGTAAGTACGCGTTATTTTCAGAAAAAATTCAAGGAAATGGTGGGAATTTCTCCCCTGCTATACATCAAAATCATTCGCTATAATTTCCTTTTTTCGTCGTTTAGCCAGCAATCGCCAAATTTTGCCTCTTCCGCTGCGCCGCTCTATTTTTACGATAGCGCCCATTATTCTAAAAGTTTTAAGGATTATCTCGGTATGAATCCCAGCGAGTTCGATCTATCACAGTATCCGTTTATTAAACTTACCGCCATCGAACAGGCGGTTTGGATAAATGCCTTCCGGGAATTAGCCGACTGATCTTCGATGCCGATCAATTATTATCCCTGAAATGCAATTTTTTTACTCCATTATTATTTCCTAAAAAGGACGCTTTTTTACAAAGTTGCTTCGGAAAATTACCCCTATTTTAAACTGATTGCGAGCCTAATCCAAGCATTCATTACACAAAACTCAACATCATGAAAAAAATTTCCATTTTGGCCCTGCTGGCGGCCATGCTACTTTCCAGCTTTTCCGCAGAAGGCCAGATCCTCAAAAAACTGAAAAAAAGTGCCGAGCGCGCTGCTGAAAGAACCATTCTGAACAGAACCGATCGCGAGGTGTCCAAAAAAACCGATGCCGCGATTGACAGTGTGCTGACCAAAAAAGAACCGCAAAATGCCAATACTTCTTCGCAAAAAAATCCTGAAACCTTAGAAAGCCCTGCTGAAAGTTCGTCTTCTCTTTACCAGAATTTCGATTTTGTGCCCGGTGATAAGATCCTCGTTTTTGATAATTTTTCCGCAGATAATCCGGGGGATTTTCCCGCGAAATGGGACACCAATGGTTCGGGAGAGGTGGTAAACCTCAGCAATAGCAATGATAAATGGTTGATGCTCGCCAACAAATCTTCTTACCTGCCGCACACTCAAAAACTGCCCGCAGAGTATACTATCGAATTCGACCTGCAGGCCCGGGGCCTCACAACTAAAACCAGTTCTCAGGCCATGCTAGAGCTTTGGTTCGATGCAGAAAACGGTTACCGCAAAGCCGCCACGTCCTCCTCGGTCATGATTCCTTTCTGCCTGTTCATCGACCCGGGCATCCAGGTGAGGAAGAACTCCAACGGCCAGCAGGAAATTTATAACAAGATTGAGAACGATATTCGGGATGTGATCCAAAACCAGTTCCATGTGTCGGTAGCCGTGAACAAAACCCGGCTACGCGTTTGGCTGAACGAAGAAAAAACGGTGGATGTGCCACGATTACTGAACGAAGGAAAAGCCAGTTATTTTAAACTTTACCCTCGCGGCTTCAATGATAACTCCGAGCAATTGCTCATCACGAACTTCAAGATCGCTGAAGGTGGCGTGGATCTTCGGAACAAATTGCTGACCGAGGGATCTTTTTCCACTACCGGGATTCTATTCGATTCAGGATCAGACGTTATCAAACCGGAGTCGTACGGTGTACTGAAAACGATTGCCGAAGCACTTGGCGATGGTGAGCTAAACATCCAAATCATTGGCCATACCGATAGTGACGGGGAAACCGCATTTAATCAACAACTTTCAGAAAAACGAGCAGCTTCAGTCAAAAGCAAACTGGTGCAGGATTTCGGAATTTCGGCACAAAGGATTACCACTTCCGGAAAAGGAGAATCGCTGCCCGTGGCCAGCAATGACGATGCCGCGGGAAAAGCGCAGAACAGAAGGGTGGAATTTGTAAAAATTTGATGATGAAAAAATTAATCTACTTTTTCCTGGTTTTCGCCAGTTTTCAAGTGATCGCCCAGGAACAGCCAGAAAGCCCGTATAAACTGGACCAGTCTTTTCACTTTGACAAAAAGATCGATTTCGAACTCAAGATGGATGGAAAAATCGTGCGATCATATATTTATTTTAACACCTCTTCAGGGTATTCGTTGCTGGAAAAAGATTTTTTCAGCCAGTACGAAGGTGGGCAAAACCTGGATTACCAGATTACTTTTCCGCAGCATGAAGAGCAGTTTCTCTACACCGTAGAGCAGGAAGATCATAAAAGGCGCAGTTTCAGGATCCATAAGCCGGTTTTGTTTGCGGGTCAGGACCTTTCAAATATGGCTTATTTCATGGCTTATTTCAGGAATATGCAGCCTACCGGGCAAACGGTGAACATGGGCGAAAAAGGCGATTTTTATTCCGAAGAATATGAGCACAGTAACGCGGAAACTGCCGGAGACATGAAGTTTTATATCAGTAAATACACCGATGCTTTCCTGAAGGATAATTCTTTTTGTGTTTCCTGGCTTGGTTTAGGCTACCTGAATGTTTCGAACAGAACTTTTCTCATCACAAAGATCAGCAGTGCCAGCCACCAGTTTCAGATCAATCTTGTGACCGAAAAAAACGCGGATTATACTTTTAACGGTCAGGATTATGAGTCGGTTTCGGTATTTCTGAATGAACAGATCGAAAGCATGGCCAACAGCCAGGCCGAAGCTCAGAATGTTTTTGTGGAAAGCCTTCAGAAGATAGAGGACCCTGAAGAAAAAAATCTTCGGAAAAAGGCCCAGAAACTAAAAGATGCCGACCAGCAAAAAATGATGGACATTATGAAACAGATGGCCAAAGGCGACGGAAAGATCGAAGATGTGTATGCTGCCGCGAATTCTTTTATGGACCCGGTTCAGAAAATCGAAATCCAGAAGGCCGATCTCAAAGTTGAAAAACAGCAGATTAGTGAAAAACTGAAAAAAGAAAGCGCAAAGGAATATCCCAGCGAAAAGAAAATGACGGTATATAAGCTGCAATTGGATAAGGTGAATGAAAAATCGAATGTTCTGGACATTTATAAACGACAGTTCGACAAGCTCAAAACCGATCATGCCGAAAAACCTATGGAACTTATCAATAAGAATGTGGAGGTTTTTATGGAAATGAATACCAAACTACAGGAAGTGGAAACGAAATTTGAAAAAGAGATTAAGAATGTTAAATAAAAAGTGGTAAAATAGCATAGATTGGAATAGCTGTTTGAGTTTTTCATAATAATGAAAAATCTTTCAGATCTTCTCATCACTGGATTCGTAGTGTTTTTGGAAATATTAAAATCACTATTTGTAGATCTCTTAAAATGTCATCGAGGATCAAAATTCAGTCGTTTTTAAAATGAAAAAAGCGCCGGGTTGGCCGGCGCTTTTTTATTAATTGCAATATAAAATATTACTGTACGATGTGATCAAATGCGGCCAAATAGGCATTATGGACTTCATCCATAGTCAAAATGTGCCCTTGCTTCTGCATTTCTGAAGCAAGCTCATAACCCGCTCTGGCGGCTGCCATTCTTTGAAGTGGCGTACCATGATGGCCCTGGTTGGTAAAGCTACAATCACCAATCTGAAAGAACAGATCGTAAAAGTCTATGACTCTCTTCCAGTTATAAGTCGCACCACGCTTATGGGTCATAAAATAAGATGCGAAAAAGTCGGCCTCCAATTCGGTATATCTGGTAGCTTCCGGAGCATTATCAGCAGCCCCAGTTGGATACCATACTGAATTATTCAAAAATTGAATTTCATGAGCCCATTCATGAGCCAGAATACCTGTCCATACGATTCCTTCATCGATCCCGGTTTCAGCCAACCAGGAAGGTAGCCCGTCACCAATCACGATCGTACGATTAGAAGAGGCAAAACCTTCTGTTGCGAAATAGGGATTTTCAGGTAAGTTGGGAGAGGCTTCGTTTAGACTCATAATAAGATCTGCCTGTTGATAAGCCTGATCGATAGTTAGCGGTATTAATTCGCCATCTTCTGTTCTGTATCCATAGAAATTGTAGAAGACGGCAGCTACATTATCACGGTTATCTAAATTGGCCGTATGCTGTCCCTGCACTTTGATTGTTACTGGCATGGACCAAAACTCAGCCAATTCACGTTGTCGTTTTTGCATCAATTGGGTATAATCTCCATTTTCTCCAAAATACTGCTCAGAATCATCCAGGAAATAACTAAAATAAAGGTTTAAATTAGAATAGAGCCTATTATATGCCAATGCTAGTGGTTCTTCTCTAATAGCATTAATGTATTTTGATTGAACTTGAGCTAATTCAGTTGGACCACACTCGCTGGGAGTAACGGCATTTCGAAAAAGATCGCCCAAGTTCTCAGAAGTTTCTGGTAAAGCCCCTTTACTCTGATCGCTGAGGGATAAATCCTCTAGCTGAATTTTTGATGAAGAATTGGAATTCGAATTCACGGGTTCCATTGTAGAAACTTCTTCGCTCTTTTCACATGAAATGGTCAAACCTACCAACAGCAGGCTCATAAGACCAATCTTAAGTTGATTTTTAATCATAGAATTTTTTTAAGGTTTCGAGAATAGTGTGAAAATACTATTTTAAGTTTCATTTAACAGTTTTATCGAAAGAAATTTTGACGCAAAAGGGATGCAGTGTATTAACTTTAAAAAACGTTTCAGTTTGTTAGAAAATCTTTAAACTTTTCAAATCTAACATTTAATCTTAATGACAAGCAAATGCCCCCTGGTAAGTAAATTTTTGATAATTCAGTATAAGACATAATTAAAACCTGCTCGCCAAGAAAACTTCCACAGTTATTACAAATTGGCGCACTCATATCCAGCAATCATCAACTAGGGCAAGGCATGCTTTAATTGGAGCTGGAGGGTTTCAGTTTCTCTGATCAACATTTCAATTTTTGACATATTGATACGCTGGCCTAATAATAAATATCTCAAGGTTATCTGGTAATTATGGTATTCTTCAGATTTCGGATCGAAATAAAATGGATAATCTGACAGCTCAAAATTAGTGGCTAATTCATAATCCATTTTCATCTTTCCGAAGCCTTTTTCAGAAACCTGAAGCCCATGCCACAGCAAATCACGGTTGCTGATATTATAGATTTCCTCCCGTTCACAAATGGTGTAATATCGAACTATAGAAGCAACGAGAGAATCTGATCCTAACGTATAGAGTTTTCCTGTGCCCATTAATTCCTGATAGGTGTTATCAGTAATATTCAGCATGGAACCGCCCTGAAAAGCTGTTGTTTTACCGATGAAATCAATATCCTCTTCCGAAAACCCGGCATAACTTAGTTTAAGAAGCGTGTCGGCATTTTTTACGGCCTGCTTAAAACTTGGCCATACGGGATCGTTTTGGTGGAGCAGTAAGTCCAGGCGTGATTGTGTGGCCTTAAGGTCCCCAATCATTTTCCGGATATATAAATAATTCTCATTTTGAAGCTTCCGATTGGCGTTCCATTCATTTAACTGGATAGCGATCATAATCCCAATCACCACCAGCACAATTTCCCCCAAAGCATAGACCAGGTAGCGGGTGAAACGGTTACCTTTAAACAAACTTTGCCGATAACGGCGAAAGAAGTGTATCATTTACATACAATTAAAAATTGTAGGGAAGTAAGGGATATTGCCTTCTAAAATACAAAATACTGTCATTGAGAGACTTACTACTACAAAAATGTTCAAAATTTTAATAGAGTAACAGTTACTGTTTAGGTAAGTGCTGGAAAAGTATTGAAAGAATTATGACTAAAAATCTACGAATATCGTCAAAGCTAAACTGGAATAGAAAGTTGTTCGGTTTAAAAAAGCAGTTTCGTAATTTGTAATATTTGGTTGACATTCTCAACCGTTGGACAGCATGTCAATACTTTGACATGTTATAATAACCTGTAATTCATCAGGCTTTTCAGTCAACTTATAATTCGGTTTACATTAATTTCTACTGATTAACTTCAAATTATAAGCTTTCGTCGGATTGCTGTAGATCGGTTTATTTTTCACACGATATAGTACACTAATTTTCAGTTATTTAGTATTTTCAGGCAGGTGGCTAAACTATTCCGACATATCCGCGAAAAATTAGTACGTGAGAACCGTTTCACACGTTATATAGTTTATGCAATAGGCGAAATCATTTTGGTGGTGATCGGGATTTTGATCGCGCTACAGATCAATAACTGGAACGAGGATCGAAAGGAAAAAATCAAAGAAATCAAGCTGCTTTCTGCATTACAGGAAGATTTCCAAACGAACCAAAAGAATCTCCAAAAAGCTTTAAATAGCTATCCGAAAATCGAACATCGACTGGAATCACAATTGACTTTCCTGGGAAATACCAACCAGTTGATGAATGATTCTATCAAGGATTTTTTATCTATTTCCGGGTTTTATAATACCGAAATTATTGAAAGTGGACTCAATGTTTTGCTGAGCTCTGAAAATCTCCAACTCATTACAAAAGATAGTCTTAAAAAGCATCTAACCGCCTATCCATCCTATATTTCAGTTTTTAAGAAGAATGAAAAAGAGACCTTTGATTTAGTTCTAAATGAACACCGTCCCATTCTAGAAAAGCATATTTCCCTTGCAGAACTGTATAGAAGAAACTTTCAACTCGATACATCCCTGAGTTTTATCACTTCTGATTTTGACGAATTAATACAAGATCGGAATTTTCAAAATGTGCTTGTCAAAGAAATGATTTACATCGGTTTCACTGTAAATCAAGCCATCATTCTTTTAAATAAAACCGAAGAAATCTTAAGGGAAATTAACGGTGAACTCTCAAAATACCAGGAGGAATGATCAAATTCTTTAGAAATATTCGGCAGCGGCTGCTTCGTGAAAGCAGATTCACTCGCTATTTAATCTATGCCATTGGTGAGATCATTCTGGTAGTCATAGGAATTTTGATTGCGCTGGGAATCAACAGTACCTATCAGGATTATAAAGAAGATAAAAATACCCAGGCTATTCTACGCCAATTGCAAAAAGAACTGGTGACCGATATAAAAGATGCTAAACGCATCAATGATCTGTATATCAAAAATATGAGTTTGGCTAAAGATGTTCTGAATGACTCCCTAACCATAGACGAACTTATGGATGATCCTAACCGCGGCTTCTTCTTTACACAGTATGTTTCCTTTAGTTATAAAACAGGAAGTTATAACCGGATCATGCAGAATACTAAAGTGATGCCAGAGCGTTATAAAGTTCTTCTCCCTTTTTTAGATTCCATTTTTGTGGAGACCAAAAACACCATTGATGACTACAACGAAAGTATTAAAGAAGAAGTTATGCGAACTATTACCGATGCTTTTAGGCTGGACTCCACCGAATATAGAACGGCATTATGGAAAGATCCACAGAAAAACGCCGGCGATTTGCTAAACGATCCTTTTTTTAAGAATAGAGTTTTCCTCTATAATTTAAAATTGAGGAATATGGCTTCTGTTTCTAATGAATACCGGTATCAGGCAATTTCCTTATACAAACGCATTGATTCTTTGTTAGGGAATGAAAAAACAACCTACCCTACACTTCTACGAACGCTGCCCGATGAGGATTGGACGTCAGAATACGAAGGAGACTATGTATCCCAAACTGAAAGAGACATTCTAACGATTAGGTTTCTTAAAGAAAAAGTTCGGCTTGGTTTCTAAAATAAACACTCTTTCACTCTATTGGAATGGAGATTCCTATTTCTACCAGTCAGACTTTGCAGGAGGGGTTCAGAAATTTTTTATTAATGCTAAGGACAACATTGTCTGCTAATGGAAAGAATTGCCAGCAGGCAGGTTTTCATTAAAACAAGTGATTTGAAAGCAAGCGGTAATAATTAATAATTACTAACAAAAAAGCTCAGCATCGCTTAGAATATGAATGCATGAGTCATAATGAACAGGAGTTTGAATTTTTTGACCTTCATAAAAACTGACATTTTTTCGGGAAAATTCCTTCTTAGTTAAAAGATGAAACATCTTTCGGTTCATTGTACTTCTGAAATAGCGGAAAGTATGAGACTAGGCAATATAACTTCCAACGATTGCTTAAAATGAACGTCACTTTAAACAGGTTTTTATGTTTTTATCGATCCAACTGAAGAAAAAGTTTTAATTAATTAGCAGGTGAATATTCGCAGAAGCTTTTTGTTTTCAGTTGTAACTGACAGGTTTTATGAATTAATCAGAAAGGGAATGAACCTATTAAAAAAAGGGTAACTACATGACAAACACATAATTACCCTCTAGGTTATTTCAAAATGAAATTTAAAAGTCGGGATGACTGGATTCGAACCAGCGACCCCACGCACCCCATGCGTATACGCTACCAGACTGCGCCACATCCCGATTTTCGAATTGCAAATTAAACAGCTTTATTCCAAATTTCAAAGAAAGACAGCAGAAGTATTTTTAGTTAAAATGTTCCATGAAATGATCTGGATGGGCGCCGGTTCTTTTGTTACGGTCCAGATTATCGATCTGCTGAATTTCTTCTGAAGTGAGTTCAAAATCAAAAATTTCTGCATTTTCCCTGATTCTTGCGGCGTGTACACTTTTCGGAATACTGCAAACCCCTTTCTGCAAGTCCCACCTGATCAGAACCTGGGCTACCGATTTCCCATATTTTTGCCCTATCTCCTTTAAGATATCATGATCGAGAAGCTGGCCGCGCATGAGTGGCGACCACGCCTGGTAAACAATATGTTGCTCGTGGCAGTAATTCAAAATATCCAGCTGAATCAACCGCGGATGAAATTCGTTTTGAACCAGCATCGGTTTCATTCCTGCTTTTTGAAGACTCTCCAAATGATGAATCATGCAATTGCTGGCACCAATAGCTTTTGCCATTCCGTTGTCATAGATCTCCTGCAATACTTTCCAGCTTTCAAGGTATTTTCCTGGAACTGGCCAGTGGATCAGGTACAGGTCTACATACCCGATATCCAATTTTTCAAAAGAACGATTGAAGGCTTCGGCGGTTTTAGGTCCCTGGTCATCGATCCAGAGTTTGGTGGTCACGAAAATCTCCTCCCGGGAAATCCCGCTTTCTCTAATAGCTTTCCCCACACTTTCCTCGTTTCCGTAGAAGGTCGCAGTATCAATAAGTCGGTAACCGTTTTCCAGCGCGGATGTAACGGCGTCATATACTTCTGAACCGCTCTTTGCTTTGTACACCCCGAGGCCGAGATAAGGCATCTTTTGTCCGTTGGAAAGTTCTATTTTTCCTGAAATATCAGTAATTGGAAATTTCATAACCTGTTTTTCAGAGAAAGTTAGGGAATTTGGAGCGATCCCTAAAAGCATTAGCGTTTTATCCGGTTTTCGAACGCATTTGCTGGGTAACGTCTTCCGCGACCTTAAAGCCTTTCCGCGTCATCTTACCCCAACCGGTCTTGATATCGAAGAATTTTTTATAATATCCCTTCATTTGACCGAAGACCAGCACCGGATGATAAAGAAATGGTTCCAGATAGGCGGCCAGCAATAACAGGACGATTTGTTTGGGTTTCTGATAGTGATTGAAACTTTTCACATACATGAAAATCGCGATCGTTGAAAACAGGCATCCTACCAGGTAAGCTGCCAAAAATAACAGGATCGCATTTGGCCAGTTTACCCAACCGAGCAAGGAAAAGGCAATCAGGCAAAGAACACCCATCGTTTCCACAATAGGCGCGCTAAATTCAAAAATGACCCAGTAGGGATAATATAGCCAGCCCATCTGGCGATATTTGCTGTTGAAAAGCAAGTGGCGATGCAGGCTGATGGTTTCCCAAAGTCCCCTCGCCCACCGGTCTCGCTGTAAGGTCAAAACTTTTACATCTGGCGGGCCCTCTGTCCAGCAAAGGGTTTCCGGAAGATACACTACCTTATACGGTATTTTCTTTTCTTCCATATGCATCCGCAGCCTGATACACAGCTCCAAATCTTCCCCTACTGTATTTGGGTTGAAACCTCCTACTTCGATCACTCTTTTCCGGGGATACATTCCAAAGGCGCCCGAAACGAGCATGAGACCGTTGATCTCACTCCAGGCCATTCGTCCCAGCAAAAAAGCCCTGATGTACTCCACGACCTGTGTAAGCGGAATCAGGTTATTTGGTAATTTAAGTTCTGTAAGTATCCCATTGCGAATTTCCGAATCATTGGCGATCCCGATCCCGCCTCCACAGGCGATGATCTCCTTGTCGTCTTCCTCCAAGTACGGGCGAACCATTTTCAGGATCGCGTCCTGCTCGATGATACAATCCACATCTGTAAAGATCACCAGTTCGGTATTAGCAAAGTTGACCCCGGCGTTAATAGCGTCAGCTTTTCCACCGTTATTTTTATCAATAACTGTTAAATGTGTGAATTTCTTCAGTTTACTTCTATAAATATGGTTTACGGAAGCCGTCGGAATAGGCTGCGTTATGAAAGAGGCATCGTGTTTTTCCAACTGGAACTCGTCGATGAGCAGCTGAAGTGAATCATCCTTACTTCCATCGTTTACGAGAAGTAATTCATAATAAGGATACTGCATGGAAAGCAGCGAACGCACATTTTCCACGATGGTCTTTCCTTCGTTATAAGCTGGGGCGATAATGGTCACCGAAGGAATATCAGTTGCACTTACAATATCGTCAGACTGCAGGAAGATTGACCGCTGCTTGGTTCTTTTGATCGAACGTCGTGCCAGTAGAATTCCCAGCAGATAAAGCGTAAGCAAGGAGGCTCCATAGCTCAGGAAAAGGAACACACTGATCCAGTAGATGAAATAACTTCCGAAGAAACTTTCCGCGCTATTCCACATGGGCTTCGGTTTTTGGGTACTGCTGGTAATAGAATTCCTGCACTTTCTCTTTGTAGCCGTTATTCCAAAGAATTTCAGCAACGCTTAGTTTCAGTTCATCATTATCACCATACAATTGCTTGAGATAGAAATCCAGATCGATTTCTGAATTTTCATAAATATAATCCAGCAGCTGTCCCTGTTGCGTCGCATTCGGGATCTTCTCATAGAGTTCTTTCACTCTTTCGATCTTTTCATCTGGCAGGGCAAAGGTCTGAATACAATAGATCGCGGTTTCCCGAATTTCATAATCGGTATCATCCAGGTGCATCAAAATATAATCGGTTTCTGAATGCAGCTGATATTTCCTGATGATGCGCATGAGCAATTGTTTGGCGAACAAACGGTCGGTTTTATAAGCCCGTTGCAACCACTTCAGTTCAGGTTTTGGATAAAGGTCATAGAGTTTTTCAACGATCTTGATCTGCTGCCACAAGGTGATCTTCCGCTTCAGATAAGGTAAAAACCGAAGTGATTCCCATCCCAGGAACACCACGAGCGCGATCTGTGCTTCGCGCCTTACATAAAGATTTCGGTGGTTTCGGTATTTGAAGACCTCGTCCAGGTACTGCGACTGGTCCATTTCATAAACTTCCCTGATACCACGTGCCTTCCGGTACCAGTTCCAGCTGTACACTTTGTTGATCGAAACTTTGTAGGGCGGGATCTGGGAATAAAGCTTTTTCAGCTTATTATAGTTTTCCCCAAGAATATATCGCTGTGTCCTGATCATTAACTGAATAAGAAACTGGATATTGCGGGTTTTCCCAGGTTTGATTCCCACATTCCGAAGCGTACGCTGTATCTGGACCAGGGTGATAGGATCTTCGGGATCATTATAAAGGTAGCGGCTCACGATATTGGCAAAAGTGCTCTCAATGATCAAGTAGCGCTTCATTCTATTGCGACGATACAGAATGCTCACCGCGATAGATATCCAGTATCCCGCAAGAATGATTGCTGTAGCTAGGATGAAATAAAGTAATGGTGCTCCATTCATCAGTAGGTTTGTATTATCGCTTCGATTTCGTCTAAATCCAGGGGCACGGCATAGAAACCGGCAATACCGCTTAACGCGAATATCTCCTTTTTGATCTTATCCTGACCCATATTGGTCACCACGATAAGATTCTTGTGCAAAATAACTTCCTGTACCTGAACCACAAACTCCAACGGCGCAATTCCCTCGAACAGGATATCTGTAATGATCACATCAAAATTCTGCTGCTGGTCTTCAATCGTTAAATCATCCAGCGAGCGTATCGCCTTACAATCAAACTTATTCAGCTTTACCAGTCGCTCCAGAATCTTCAGAATTATGATATCTTCTTGGATCACCAAGGCTTGCTTCATTCCAGTTACTTTGCGTTCGAAATATACTAATTAATGCTGAAAACCAAGCTTTTTACCGGTTTCACAGCTTCTTCGGAAGGTATTTCCGAAGAAATTGTACGAATATTCCCAAGACTTGGTTTTCAAAATCGGGCAATTTTACGTTTTATCTTAAAATTATACCGTAAAACTTTATAAATTATTCTTCAACGAGGAGCATTTTCTGTAAACCTCTTATATTGCAGGCAATTCAGGAATCAACATTTGAAATACGTAAGACCTACTATGCGATCTTTCCTTCATTCCCCAATCTGTCTCATGCTGGTATTTTGTCTGAGCTTCAGCCTCCATGCCCAGCAGGAAATGACCAGTGATGAACTATTTCAGAAAGCCCGTACAGAGGCCTTCGATAATGATAATTACCCGGAAGCGATCAGGCTCTCCAGGCTGGCGCTGGAAAAAAGCCCCGATTATACGGATATTCGCATTTTTCTCGGGCGACTTTACACCTGGAGCGATCAACCCGAACTGGCACGACAGGAATTTGAAGAGGTGCTCGCCAAAAACCCGGGACATGAAGATGGCAGTTTTGCCTACGGGAGCCTGGAATACTGGAACGACCAGTCTGATAAAGCACTGCAAATCGTGAATAACGGACTGGAGGTTCATCCAAAATCACAAAATTTACTGCTACTGAAGGCCAAAGTCCTGAAAGACCTGAAAAGATTTCCGGAGGCAAACACCACGGTGAACCAACTTTTAAAGATCAATCCCAAGCTCACAGAAGCCCGTTCCCTGCTACAATCCATAAAAAATGTATCGGCCAATAACGAAATTGGGATCGATTACGAATACACTTATTTTGACAAGCGATTTGAAGACCCATGGCACCTTGCCGGAATTGATTATTCCAGGGCTACCAAAATTGGAACGATCATAGGTCGGTTCAATTACGGGAACAGGTTTACCAACAGTGGTTCGCAGTTCATCGTGGAAGCATACCCCAGTATTTCTGAAACTTTTTACGCCTACGTGAGTGGTGGGGTAATGATCTCTGGCAGTATTTTTCCAGATTATCGTGCTGGCTTCTCGCTTTACGCGAATTTACCGGCTTCCTTTGAAGGGGAAGTAGGTTTCAGGATGTTGAATTTCGGCGGAGACAATACCTGGATCTACACGGCTTCAGTAGGTAAATATGTGAGCAATTTCTGGTTCAATTTAAGAACGTATCAAACCCCATCTAACGACCGGGTTTCACAATCTTATTCGTTAACTACCAGGTATTATTTTGGCGGGGCTGATGATTTTCTGAGCCTGCGTCTGGGCACCGGAATTTCACCAGATAATGAATCGAATAACATTTTATACAACGACGGAAATCCCTACAACCTGAAATCGCATAATGTCACTTTGGATTACCGCTTTACAGTGAAAAATTCCAATATTTTCTTTATTTCGGGAAGTTTACAGAACCAGGAATATCAGCAGAATACGCGCGGCAACCAGATCTCCGGAAGCCTTGGTTATATAAAAAGGTTCTAGACATGAAGAAGAAAATCCTGCTATATCTTTTCTTTTTCATCTTATTCATCCCGGTTTTCATGTGGCTGGCCTGGTATTTTACGCCCAATACCAAACTGGTGATCGCCATTGTTGATAAAACGGTTCTTACCAAAAAAGGCCAGGAACACATTTCGCTGAACTGGGTTCTGAACCACGAAAAATTCACAAAAACTTCTCAAAAACCCTATCATGTAAGCGAAGATTACTTCGGTTTTTTTCCGCAGGAAAATGAAAAATACAACCTGAAAGGCCTGGAACGTTTTTCAGATTCCAAACTTCAGCAACTAAGCCTCGATGCCGATATGGCTTATTTTACAGATACCTATGGAATTTACAATAATGAATGGTTCCAGGAAGGTGATATTTCAGCCAGGTCTGGCATTTTATACGGCGGTCTTAGCAACAAAGACCTGCAACTGCTGGAAAACCTAAAAGAACGACACAAACTGGTGATTGCTGAATTCAATACGTTCGGTTCTCCCACTTCCGCCAGAAACCGCAGGGCTTTCGAGCAATTATTCCATGTGAAATGGACGGGTTGGACCGCGCGGTATTTTGAAAATCTCGATATCGTTGAGAATAAAGAAATCCCGAAATGGCTTGTAAGCAATTATCGCCGTGCCCATCAGAATAAATGGCCTTTTAAGAATGCCGGCGTGGCTTTCGTGAACGACCACGATGAAGTGGTGATCCTGGAAGAAGGGCAGCATCTTAAAAATGCTATTCCCGTGATCAATACCATTGCTGAAAATCAGCAAAAATTTGGCCTTCCGGAAGATATGAATTACCCTTTCTGGTTTGACGTGATCGTGCCCGACCCGCAATACAATGAAGTGATCAGTTGGTTTGAACTGGATTATACTGCCGAAGGTTTAAAAGAAATCCAGGCTTACAATATCCCGAAACATTTCCCGGCAGTGACCGGCCATAAGGGGCAGGATTACCAGTTCTACTACTTTTCGGGAGATTTTTCAGATAACCCGGTGAGCCTTAGCAGTTCTTACCTCAAAGGCATCGAATATTTGAAAGGGCTCTTTTATGATTCCCGCAATGTGATGGAGCGCAAAAAGTTCTTCTGGAATTTCTATCGCCCGCTGGTCACCACGATTCTAGATGAATATTCTGAAGAACTACCAGATTAAGACCCGTATACTTTTAACGAATCGGGAATCAGTTTCTTTCCTTCAATGATCTGTTCGTTCTTTCTTCGGAACTGGTCAAACGCGTTCTGAAGTGCCGCTTTCTTTTCAGGATTATTTACCGGAATCTCTTTCATATCAGGCTGAATTTCATATAAAGAATTGCCATTGAGGTGATAATTCCCCATAACGAAATCCCGAAAATCGGTTTTGGTTTGCTTCAGGGCAATAGGATGAATATTTCTGAAGT
Organism: Christiangramia flava JLT2011; assembly: GCF_001951155.1. Classification (NCBI taxonomy): domain Bacteria; kingdom Pseudomonadati; phylum Bacteroidota; class Flavobacteriia; order Flavobacteriales; family Flavobacteriaceae; genus Christiangramia; species Christiangramia flava. The sequence goes on along the minus strand of NZ_CP016359.1, from coordinate 3,052,336 downwards.
TCCTAAGCGTATCCAAACCTTGCCCTACAAAGGCATTTTCCGAAGGAGTTTGAATGCCATATTGCTCATGCATAAAAGCAAGAACGCTCGGGGTAATATCAAAATGAGAAGAAATCGACTCGATCTGGGCCGTACGTTTCAACATAGGTGAATACACCATCAAAGGCACATGATAACGGTCAATCTTGGAAGTCATGGGAATCTCTGGAATACGGTGATCGCCCGTGATGAAGAAAATAGTATTATTGAAATCGGCCCTTTTGGAATAGGTTTCAAAGAATTCTTTTATCGCATCGTCCATGAACAGGATACTGGCATATTGCTTTTTATATTTTGAATATTCTTCCTTCAGCTCATCGCGGAAACCGATCTCCTCCAGCCGCTGCTCAAAACGCTCATTATAGCGATCCTGGTCGTTCACGCT